>JADHRC010000085.1 GCA_016777645.1 Alphaproteobacteria bacterium | reverse complement strand
ATTTGCTAGAATTATTGCTGAGCAATTAGGTAAAAACCCCAATTTTAAAACACCAGTTGTAGAATCAGGTGGTTCTTCTGTTGGTAAAAAAGGTGTATGTGACGGTATTGGTACTGAATTCATAGATATTGGTAATGCTTCTTCGAGAATGAAAGTTAAAGAACTAGAGTACTGTGAAAAGAATGGCGTTAAATTAACCGAAATTAAAGTTGGTTATGACGGCATCGTTGTTGCTAATTCTAAAAAAAGTAATCCTTTAAACATTTCAAAAGCTGATTTAGGTAAAGCTTTAACTGCCAAGGTTGCTATTAACGGTAAAATGGTAGACAATCCTTATAAAAAATGGAGTGATATCAATCCATCTCTTCCAAATGTTGAAATAAGAGTTTATGGCCCACCAACTACTTCTGGTACAAGAGCTTCATATGCTGAAATGGTTAATGAAAAAGGTTATTGTGGAAAAGATGCTGAAGCTAAAGCTGCACTTAAAGCCTTAGGCCAGAAAGCAAAAATGTGTAGAGCTATGAGAACTGACGGCGCTTTTATTGAAGCAGGTGAGCAGGATAATCTTATCGTTCAAAAGCTTAATGAAGATACAACAGCTTATGGTATTTTCGGTTTTTCATATTTAGATCAAAACACAGATACATTGCAAGGTGCAGTTATTAGTAAGACAGCTCCTACTTTTGAAAATATAGCTGGTAACAACTACTCTGTTTCTAGAGCTTTATATTACTATGTAAAGCATCAACACATTGGCGTAGTTCCTGGCGTAAAGGAATACATGGCTGAATGGACTAAGCATTGGGGTGATGATGGAGCTTTATCAGACGCTGGTATGATACCAATGCCTGCATCAGAAAGAGCAAAGTATAAATCAGCTATGAGCAGTTTACCTGTATTAACTGCCGCTGATTTGAAGTAAAAACGTAAATTAATGGGCTAACTCTTTGAGTTAGCCTTTTTTTTAGGGAGGAGTGCAATGTTTAATTTTTACTTATTAGTTGTAATCCTTCTAATTTCTTTTCTATTCTTCTTTATAGGTCTTAAAGAAGCTAAAAAATTAAGGCTTGTATATAAAAATAATCTTCATTCTCTACCTCATTATTATGGCTTCTATGCCTTGCTTGCTTCTCTACTTCCTTCTCTAGGAATTTATTTCTTGATGACTATTGGGGATGATTTCTTATTTTCGCATATGATTAAATCGTATATCCCTGATGAAGTAACTAATGCTAAAGATTATAATTTTTTAATAGCTCTTGCTCAAATTAACAATTCTGTAGAAGGCTTAATTTTTGGTACTCCTCCACAGTGGGTAACGGATGCTGCGGAATTATGGAAATCATGGGTTCAAACATCTAACATTATAGTTGCATCACTTTGTTTATTAACTTCTATAGCCTCTGGTTATTATGGTTTTCTAAAAATTAATCAAAATTTTAGATCAAGGAACGCAGTTGAAAAAATAATTATGACATTACTTGCTGCAAGCTCTGTTATTGCCATTTTTACTACAATTGCAATAATTTTTTCAGTTGTATTCGAATCTGTTCGATTTTTTGCCCTTATCCCAATTGATGAATTTTTATTTGGTACTGTGTGGAACCCTCAGTTTGAAGGAGCCGAAAGAGCCGGATCAGGCCAACAAGGATTGTCCCAATATGGTTCTATTCCTCTCTTTGCAGGCACTTTCTTAATTTCATTTATTGCCCTATGTGTTTCAGTTCCTGTTGGTTTATTTAGTGCCATCTATCTATCAGAATATGCTTCATCTAAAGAAAGAGCCCTTTTTAAGCCATTGTTAGAAATTCTAGCTGGTGTACCTACTGTTGTTTATGGTTTTTTTGCAGCTTTAACTGTCGCTCCTTTTTTAAGAACTACGGGCTCAATGTTAGGTTTAGATGTTGCTTCTGAGTCCGCCTTGGCTGCTGGATTAGTAATGGGTATTATGATCATACCATTCATTTCATCTCTTTCAGATGATGTGATAAATGCTGTTCCCCAATCCCTTAGAGATGCAGGTTATGGACTTGGTTCAACTAAAAATGAAACTGTACTCAAGATTGTATTGCCTGCGGCTTTACCTGGAGTAGTAGCCAGTATAATTTTAGCTGTTTCAAGGGCTGTTGGTGAAACTATGATAGTGGTTATGGCAGCAGGCTTGGCTGCTAATTTAACAGCAAACCCCTTAGAGGCAGTAACAACTGTTACCTCTCAAATAGTAACAATATTAGTTGGTGATCAGGAATTTGAGTCTGCAAAAACATTGTCTGCTTTTGCATTGGCATTAACTTTGATAATAATTACATTATGTATGAACTTTTATGCTTTGCATATTGTAAAAAAATATAGAGAGCAATATGAGTAAAAAGTTTATTAACCCCTTAGAAGCTACTGAGCTTGTAAAAAACTCAATCAAAAAGCGTAGAGCAAAAGATAATAGACTTAGATTATATGGCCGTATAGCTATTGGCATGGCAACTTGTTTTTTACTTTTCTTGTTTTTTTCAATATTTACAAAAGGTTATCCTGGTTTCTTTCAATACTATGTAACACTCGATATTAAGTTTGATCGCGAAAGAATAGACCCAAAAGGTGATCTTTCTGATACTTCTCTTTATGAAGGTGAAGCGAGTAACATAGTTAACGAATCTTTATTTTCAATAATTAATCCCCAAGGTCGAAAAGCAAAGAAAGAGGCTAGAAAAATTGTTTCTTCTGGCAAAGACTTAAGAATTGCTAAGTTAGTTAAGAATGATCCTTCTTTATTTGGAACTGTAACAAAAGTAAAGTTTGCTCTTGATGACGATATTGATAGTTTTTTAAGGGGTTACATTAACCGTGACACACCAGAATCTGAAAGACGCATAAGTGATAATGTAATAGCATTTGTTGATAAATTATCTCAAGAAAATCGTATTTCTTATGAATTTAGTGATTATATATTAAAAGGTAGTGCTTCTGGAAATCCTGAAATGGCGGGTATTAAAGGTGCTTTTTTTGGATCAATTTTAACACTGTCAGTATGTTTACTTATTGCTTTCCCTTTAGGCGTTGCAACAGCTGTTTACCTAGAAGAAATTGCCAAAAAAAATAAGATCACAGAAATAATAGAGGTTAATATAAATAACTTAGCTGCTGTTCCGTCTGTGGTTTTTGGGATCATGGGACTAGCAATTTTTATTAGTATTTTTGGAATGCCAAGATCAATCCCTTTGGTTGGAGGTATGGTGTTAGCATTAATGACTTTACCAACAATAATTATTTCTTCCAGAGCAGCTATAAGAGCGGTCCCACCATCAGTTAGAGATGCTGCCTATGGTATTGGAGCTTCAAAATTACAAGTTATTTTTCATCATGTTATCCCGCTTGCTATGCCTGGTATGTTAACTGGAACCATAATAGGAATGGCTCAAGCTCTTGGCGAAACAGCGCCACTACTTATGATTGGAATGGTAGCTTTTATCGTAGATGTTCCCAATAGTGTAATGGATCCAGGTACTGTTTTGCCGGTTCAAATATTTATGTGGGCTGATTTTGCCGAAAGAATGTTTATTCAAAAAACAAGTGCAGCTATTATTATTTTGTTAGGTTTTTTAATAACAATGAATGCCTTTGCAATTTATTTAAGAAAAAAATTAGAAAGACGTTGGTAGAAGGAAGTTTGTTAATGAGCGATAAAGCAAATGATTTTAAATCCTTAGATTTAACAGTAGGTGATGTTTTTTCTAAAGAGGCTAGATTAAAAGCTAGAAATGTAAACGTCTACTATGGTGATAAAAAAGCAATAGATAACGTGACAATAGACATTGGTAATAAAGAAGTTATATCTTTTATTGGACCATCAGGTTGCGGTAAATCAACATTCCTTCGCTGTTTCAATAGAATGAATGATACTATTGATATTTGCCGCATTGAAGGGCAGATAACTCTAGATAATGAGAATATCTATGACAGTAATATTGATGTTGTGCCTCTTAGAGCAAGAATTGGAATGGTTTTTCAAAAACCTAATCCATTTCCAAAATCTATATATGACAATGTCGCTTATGGTCCTAGAATTCACGGTCTTTGTGAAAATAAAGAACATTTAGATTCTGTTGTTGAAGAGTCTTTGAAAAGGGCAGGTTTATGGGATGAAGTTAATGACAGGCTACTTAGTCCTGGAACAGGTTTGTCGGGAGGACAACAGCAAAGACTCTGTATTGCAAGGGCTATAGCAGTTAGTCCTGAGGTTATTCTTATGGATGAACCTTGTTCGGCTCTTGATCCTATTGCAACGGCTAAAATAGAAGAATTAATTCATGAACTTGGTAATGAATATTCAATTGTCATAGTCACTCATTCAATGCAGCAAGCTGCTAGAGTTTCAAAAAGAACTGCTTACTTTCATTTAGGTAAATTAATTGAAGTTGGTAAAACAAAAGAAATTTTTACAAGACCTCAACATAACCAAACAGAGGCATATATATCAGGAAAGATTGGATAGGAGAAACAATGGAAACTAAACACATACTATCATCTTTTGATGATGACTTAAATAAGTTAAATAATAGTTTATTAAAACTTGGAAATGGAGCATTAGATCAATTCGAAAAATGCATCAATAATTTCGGTACACAAAATCTTGAAGATATTGAAAAGGTAGTAGGCGCCGATAAATTTTTGGATGATCTAGATGATAAAGTTCAAAAATATGGATTTGAGATTATAGCGCTAAGAGCTCCTCAAGCTGCTGATTTAAGAAGAGTTATTGTAGCATTAAAAATAGCCACTATTTTTGAAAGAATTGGTGACTATTCAAGAAATATTTCTAATAGAACTAAACTTCTAGTTGAAATGAAATATACAGATTTACCAGGCGTAAATATTGGTAAAATGGGTCAAAAAACACAAACCATGTTGGAAGATGTACTAGAATCATATGTAAATCAAGATGATAAACTGGCTATAAAGGTAAGAAATTCTGACGTTAGAATTGATAAAATGCACACACAATATTATCTTGAAATTGTAGCATCCATGCAAAGGACCAAGAATTTAGCTCCGATTGGTGCTCATCTTCTTTTTATTGCTAAAAATATAGAACGGGTAGCAGATTATGTAACTGATATTGCTGAGCAAGTTTATTTTTTAGTGAATGGAAAGGTTCTTTCTGACGTTAGACCTAAAGCAGACGAAACCAGCACAAGAATTCCTGATTAAATTTAGGTGAACAATGAAAACAAATATTTTAATAGCTGATGACGAACCTAATCAATTAGAACTTATGTCTTTTAATCTTGAAAGCTCAGGTTTTTCAACGATAAAGGCTCGAAATGGAAAAGACGCACTCCAATTAATAGAAGATCATTCTCCTGATTTAGTTATCTTAGACTGGATGATGCCTTACATCTCCGGAATCGATCTTTGTCGAACTTTAAGAAGCAGATCTGAAACAAAATTGCTCCCGATTATCATTTTAAGTGCTAGAAGTGAGGATAGTGACAAATCTTTAGGGTTAGATACTGGTGCAGATGATTATATTTCAAAACCATTTTCACCAAAAGAGTTAATTTCTAGGGTAAATGCATTATTAAGACGTTCTCGTCCTGCTTTAGTTAATGAAATACTTGAACATCAAGGTCTTAAACTTTCCCTTTCTGAAATGTCAGTTTATGTAAACAATAAAAATGTTAAATTAGGACCAAAAGAATTTAAATTGCTAACTTTACTTATGGAAAGACCTGGTCACGTTTTTTCAAGATCAAAATTGTTAGATCTTGTTTGGGGACATGGTGTGTATGTTGAAGAAAGAACAGTAGACGTTCATATGAGCAGATTAAGAAAAGCTCTAAAAACTGCTTCTGAAGAAAATTTAGACCCCATAAGAACTGTTAGAGATGGTGGTTATGGTTTATTGACAAATCAAGTTATATAAGTTTACTTTATAAATAATCATATTAGAGTAATTTTTTGATTTATTTGCATAAAATATTACCTTTTTTTGTTTCTCCACTTGGAATTGTTTTCTTTCTCTTAATTTGTTTTCTATTCAATCGGCGAAAGTTTTTTGTATTTCTTTCATTAATAATTTTGATAGTTTCGACAAACCCAATGGTTGGTAATTATCTTATGAAGAGATTGGAGCATCCTTACCAACCAACACCCATATCTTCTATTAAAGAGAATGATGCTATTATGGTTTTGGGAGGTATGATTAATAAAGTAGGGTCAGCAAATAATACAGCGTATGAATTCTTTGATTCTGACCGTTTTTTTGCTGGTATTGATTTGATAACAAATTCTAAAGCTAGCAAACTTATATTTGCTGGCTCACAATTACCTTGGACTATTAATTGGGAACCAGAGGGTAATATACTAAAGTCAAAAGCTGTTTCACTTGGTGTCTCGGGAGTGATATTAGTTACAGAAAAAGTGAAAAACACATATGAGGAGAGTTTGGCTTTAACAAAAATTATTCCTATTAACTCATCAATTACACTAGTTACCTCTGCTTATCATATGCAAAGATCAAAATATTTATTCGAAAAGCAAGGTTTTAAAGTAACACCTTATCCGGTTGACTTTAAGTCTTCAGATGAAAAGTTATCAATTATAAGTTTTTTGCCAGATGTAAATGCATTAACTAAATCATCACTTTTTATAAGAGAGAATTTAGGAAGACTTTATTATAAATTATTTTTATAATTAGATTATTTGTTTTTTGACTTGATCAGTATACCAGTCATGAATATCTCTGCCGGTCATCACTTCTACATCTTTATGATCTAGAATATAATCAAGAAGTTTTTCAAAAAAT
>JADHRC010000084.1 GCA_016777645.1 Alphaproteobacteria bacterium | reverse complement strand
TTCATTTAATGGAATTCCAAATTTAATATTTTGTAAATTTAATTCATTTTCAATCTGACCAGGAAGATAAATTTTTTTATTTTTAATGGGCCGTGAATTCTTGAATTCTTTAACTATTCTTTTCATTTTTTCTTGATAGTTTTTTAAATCGATCAATTCTTGAATATTTATAACGATAAAAAATTGACTTAACTAATTTATTTAAATCTGCATGATCAATTCTTAATTCTTTTTCTATGTTAGGATAATAAACCATTTATCAAAATCGCCCTTAGATCAATAATGGAATAAATATATATTAAAACATAGGAAAATTAAGCAATTGTTTGAAATCTTGAAAAAAAAGTGTAGGATTATGTTATGTGTATTGGATCTTCATCAAACTTTTTGTTAATGTTTTTAAGCGCTTTAGTTTCTTTTATATTGGTATGGAATTTTTCAAAAATTAAAAGATTTTTGAATAAAAAGCTAAATTACTTTTCAAAAAAAACATCAAATATTTTATAATCTATTCAACCTCAATGTAACCGACCATTCCTGACACTGCATGTTCAAGCATATGACAATGGAATAACCATTTACCAGGATTATCCGCCAAAACAATAAACTTTGATTTTTCACCAGGTTGCATTAGGTATGTGTCTCTTAAAAGATAATCGTTTATATTTTCAAACTCATTAGACCTTACATAAAAATGATACCCATGAAGATGCATACTATGAGGCCACCTACTATCATTCCATACATCAAAAACTATAACCTCGTTTCTTTTAACTTTAACAAGTAAGTTTTCATAGCTTCCAATTTCTTGATTAAAGGCCCAAAGTTTTTTATCTTCTGTTGCAAGAGAACGAAAGTCTTTTTCAATACCATCAATTTTAGCTTTAGTAAGATTTCCCATAGCACCACCCTGCATATGAATATAAATTACCTTTGCATTATCGGTATTAGGTAGAATATTCTGCGGAGTAAAATCATAAATTTTTTTGTTAGAAATTTGATTTGTCTTTAATATTTCAAGTTTAAAAGCTTTGAGCGGTTGCTTTTGACTGATCTCAAAAAAATTAACCTCAGAATCATTGTTTGTTACAAAAGATATGTCAATTCTCTGACCAGGGGCTATGGTAAAATTTTCCTGAAAAAAAGGTTTAACTAACATTCCATCAACGCCAATTATTTGGAGTTTTTTTAAGCTTGAACCAAATTTAAGAACCCTTGCATTTGAAGCATTAATAAATCTTAATCTTGTTAAAGCATTATTTTTTATTACGTATTTAGGCGATTTTTTACCATTTATTGTTAACCAATTTCCAATTCTTCCAGCATGTGACCAATCCATTAATGAACCAAAAGATTTTTCATCAATTTCGTAATTATTGTTTAAGCGCCAGTCATCTGCTAAAATTACTATCTCATTTTCAAATATGCTCTCTTTTGGGTTTGATATAACCAAGGGACCATATAGACCCTTCGCAACTTGCTTCCAAGATTCAAAGTGTGCATGATACCAATATGTACCAGAATGATTAAATGGGAATTCATATACAAAAGTTTCACCTGGTTGCACAGGATCTTGGGTTAAATATGGAACACCATCCATTGCATTAATATTTTTAATTCCATGCCAATGTATACTTGTAGGTTCATCAAGTTGGTTTTTAAAATTAACCCTTAAAATATCACCAACATTACCCTTTATTGTTGGACCAGGGTTAAGGTCGTTATAAAGGAAAACATTAGAAGTGAAATTTTCCTTAAAACTAAATTTAGATTTTTTAGCAGTAAGGTTATAAGTAACTATTTTATGATTTTCAGCAAAAACAGGTTTTAATCTGGTAACTACAAATCCATAAGTTAAAGTTTTTAAAAATTGTCTTCTTGATGTCATTTTAATCTCTAATAATTAGAATTATAAATTTTATCTATTACTAATAAACTTTTTTAACGGAAAACTTATTTGTTAGATCTCGAGTTAATTTGATCATGAATTTTTTTTATTCTAGGCGGCCAAGTACTTTTTATATAAGATAGTACCGCAATAATTTCTTTATCACTTAAAATCTCTTCATAAGCAGGCATATTATTAAGATATTTTTCACCAATAATTTTTTCAATTCCATACTTTGTTATCATAAAGAGATATTTATCAGAGTGATGCCACGTGTGCCCTGTTTTGTCATGAGGAGGAGCAGGCATCATACCGTTAGGCAACCGAGACATCCAATCTTTTTGGCCTTCTAATTTTATACCATGACATGAAGCACAATTGACAGCATATACCTTACTGCCAACATTAATTACTGATTTATCTTCAGGCATTAAAGCAATTGAGGCCTGAGCAAAATTATTATCTTTAAATAAAATGAATAAAATTAAAATTATGGTAAAAATTGATAAAGATACCGACAAAAAAAAACTCTTTCTCTTAGGAAATGTTATCACTTTTAATGACACCCCTTTCCTAAAGCTTTAAGTCGCCAGTAATTATAAGGTAAAGGAGTGATAAACCCTGCTAAAAGCATAAAAGGAATTACCCACCAGGTTAGAATAGCTCCACCTGTTAATATATAGTCGGTAAAGTTCATAGCTGCTTCCATTGATATCATTGAAACTAATGACATTCCTACTGCTGTTTTAAAAGCTAATTTTAAGATCATCTGTTTAGATAAAATAATAGTTTCAAGGATTATTGATGTTATTATTCCATTGATCATTGCCAGAGACATAATTAGATAAACTGGCCAATTAATTTCCATGAATTGGAAGAACGCTATTGTTCCAAAATCTCCTATACAACAACCTAACAAACACCAAGAAGTATTTTTTGATGCCTGCAACCATGTATGTCTACAGAACCAGTTTATTGAAAATGTATTTTCTAAAATCATATTAACCTCTTCCATATACATAACATTTACCCTTAGGGGAAGGTAAAGGGTAAGTGTTAAAAATTGAGGATAATATTATAACATTATAGTTATTTTTATTTTACAAATCTTAGGACTTGTTTATGAACTTGCTGTTTTCCATGGACCAAAATCTTTTCCTGCCCCTACAATTTCATATGCTATAACAGTTTCATCACCTTCTACCCATCCATCATGTCCTGGTGCAAAGTAATACGCGTCGCCAGCTTCTGCAAGCACCCTAGTACCATCATTGTGTTCACACATTAACTTTCCTTGAATAATAACTCCAACATGACCAGCCTGACAACTATCACCACCTACTGTTGGTTTGATACATTCAGACCATTTCCAGCCAGGTTCTAAAACAAGTTTTGAAGCGTTCATATCACCTAATTTTACTACAGATACATGTGCTTTGGGTGGGGTTTTAACTTCATCAGCATTATCAAAAGACTTTTTGTACAATGTATTCATAACAACTCCATTTAAAAAAAAATTGAATCTAATCTATTCTTAAATGATTTATATTACAAACATATAAAGGTAGAATACTGATTTATGATTAAAGGTTAGCCTTAAATTAAATTTATAGAAATCCAAATATCTAAGTTATACAATCTTTAAAATCGTTATAAGATATTATAAAAATAATTATTGGAGATTAATATGATAAGTTCATTAGAACTTGGTTTAAAAGGAAAGGTTGCTATAGTTGCTGGGGGTGGTGGACCATTGGAAGGAATTGGAAATGGTAGGGCTGCCGCGATTCTGCTTGCAGATGCTGGAGCTAAAGTAGTTGTGGTGGATAAAGAAATAGACTTAGCTCAAAATACTGTCGATATGATTAAAAAAAGAGACGGAAAAGCAATAGGTATTGCTGGGGACTTAACTATATCTGATGAATGTAAAAAAGTTGTAGATTTTGCTTTGGAAAATTGGGGTAGACTAGATATCCTCGATAATAATATTGGAATTGCAAGTAAATTATCAGTGGTAGAAGAGACAGAGGAACACTGGGATCGTGTAATGAATGTAAACTTAAAACCAATGTTTCTTATGTCTAAATTTGCTATACCAGCTATGATATCCTCAGGTGACGGGGGATCTATTGTTAATATATCTTCTATTTCTGCTACTAGACCAAAAGGTTTAACCTCCTACTCCGCATCAAAAGGGGCTGTTCTATCATTAAGTCAAGCTATGGCTGTAGATCATGGGAAAAACGGCATAAGAGTTAATTGTATACTTCCAGGACCTGTTTATACTCCTATGGTTTATTCTGAGGGTATGACAGAAAGTCATCGCTCTCAAAGACAGAATGCCTCACTAATTGAAATGGAGGGCACTGGTTGGGATATAGGAAAAGCTGTTGTTTACCTCTGTTCTGAATGG
This sequence comes from Alphaproteobacteria bacterium, assembly GCA_016777645.1. GTDB lineage: Bacteria > Pseudomonadota > Alphaproteobacteria > Puniceispirillales > Marisalimonadaceae > Marisalimonas. The sequence continues at coordinate 2,519 of JADHRC010000084.1, read as the reverse complement.
GCAAGATATGTAACTGGACACCTTATGGTGGTCGACGGAGGATGTTCACTTTCAGCTAGACCAAGGGGTTAAAATAATATTTATTATTTAATGAAACTACATCATAATTCATAAATAGATTTGTTTAATTACAAGGAAATAAAGTTGAAATTCGATATAGATTTTAATGTTTCTTATATAAAAGAAAAAATTGAAAATTTAGCAAAATTTACTGATCCAAATATTCCATTTACAAGAATAGTTTTTAGCGAACAATTTTATGACGCACGCAATTGGCTTAAAAAAGAATTTAATTCACTTAATCTAGAGGTTTCAACTGATAATGCAGGAAATTTAATTGGATCATTAAAATCAAACATAAAAACTGAAAAAGTTGTCATTTTAGGGTCACACATTGATACCGTTCCTTCTGGTGGCCGTTATGATGGCATTGCAGGAATTGTCTCATCTTTATGCGTAATGAAACACATTATTGAGAATGATATAAGTCTTCCGTTTAATTTGTCGATTTATGATTATTTAGGAGAAGAACTAAATGATTGGAGTATTTCCTGTGTTGGTAGTAGAGGCATTGCAGGTTTACTTACAGAGGAGATTTTAAATAGACAGAATTCAGTTGGACAAGTTTTAAAGGATGAAATTAATAAAATAGGTGGTAACACAAAGTTTTTAGACAAACCATTGTCAATAGCAAAAAATATTATTGCGTGTTTGGAGCTTCATATTGAACAAGGTAAAATTTTAGAACAAAAAAAAATAAATATTGGGGTAGTAAGATCTATTCCTAGCATTTCAAGATTTAATGTAAAAGTGATAGGACAAGCTGGTCATAGTGGAACTATTCTAATGGATCAAAGAGCTGACGCACTCGTAGCTTCATCAGAAATTATTACTTTCGTCAATAAGTTAGCATTAAGATTGTCCCAAGAAAGTAATCAACACTTCGTTTCAACAATTGGAAAGATTACTGTTTCACCTAATGCTGCTGCAATAATTCCAGGTAAAGTTGAAATGACTATTGATCTAAGATCCTCCAGTAAAAGTTCAAGAGAGCAATATATAAAGGAATTGGAAGAAAAAATTGAATTAATGAATAAGACAGGCACATGTAAAATTGATATGAATAATATTGCTTACGCACCCTTTGTGGAAATGGATAAAGAATTGGTGAAATTATTTAAAGACTCAGCCAATTCATGCGGGCTTACAAATCAAATTATGGATAGCGGAGCTGGTCATGATACTGCTCAACTATCTAGACTGGTGCCTGCTGCAATGATTTTTATTCCATGTAAAGAAGGCCTAAGTCACTGTCCAGAAGAGCATGCAGAAATATTGGACATATCAAAAGGGACTGCTGTTTTACTCAAAATGGTAGAAAATTTAGCTATGTTAAACCGTGCTTAGATTATTTTAAAAAAATCAATGACATTCTTCTGATTTTCTAAATCTAATATAAAATCTATCATTTCATCTATTTTATTTTTTGGTATTTTTTTAGTTGAAGATAAACAGCATTTATGAAATTTCTCTAAATATTCACTTTCAGATAAAGCTGCCTTTGGATGACCATAGACATAATCTAAATTGATCTCTATTTTTTTATTATTTGTTAATTTAACAGTAAATTTTTGTGGTGTAAGAACTTTTTGATCTAAGTTTTCATTCTTGATCATTGTTATTTTTCTAGCGAATTTTAAAGTTTCAGCATTAGTGAGATATTTTTGATCTGTAAAACTATCAATATCTAAATGATCGTTGATCATATAACTAGCGCCAACAAATTTGGCACATAGTTTTGCATAATTCGTTGTTAAATTATCAATTAATGGCCTGGCTACTAATTTATAAACACCTGGCGGAACAAGGCATTCAATTGAATTTATTTCATCTTTATTTAGGCCATACTTTAACTTCAAATCTTTGATAGCGTGAACCAATCCATGAGTTAACCTACCACTTGGATAAGGTTTATGGGCTAATTGATTTACCATCCAAATTTTACCAATGTTATCTTGTAAGTATCGGGTGTCAAAGTTATCGTTTTCGATTAATTTGAAATAACCATGCTCTCCATTGAAAACCCTTTTGGGTCCAGGAAAGCCAGCTAGAGTTAGATCCATAGAAGATAAGGCTGCTTTAGCATTGAAACCAACTTGAAGCCCTAGAATGGGAACACCTTCTACATGTGATTGCATATTTCCACATGTTTGTGAGTACATAATACCCAAGGCATTATGTATCTCTTCTAGAGAAAATTTCTGTATTTTTGATAATGCTGCAATTGCTCCAAAACCGCTAGCAGTAGCAGGACGAAAAAATTTTAACTCACCTTTAGCACTAATTCCCAAGAATGATGCAATATCAACTCCTAAGGCAAGAGCCAACAAAAATTCTTTACCATTTATGTGACGACCTTCATTATTGAGTGTTTCACAATGAGCGAGTAGAGAACTTAAAATAGCAGCCATAGGGTGAACAACTGCTCCTTCATGAATACAGTCAAATTCTAGACAATG
>JADHRC010000083.1 GCA_016777645.1 Alphaproteobacteria bacterium | reverse complement strand
GTATATAGATCCAAAATTGAAACCATATATGATGGGCAAAACAGCAAGCCAACAAAAAATTGTTAAAATTAATTTTATGATCATTTCAATTATTTCTTTAAACTTATTTTTTTTCCAAGAACTTTAGGGAAAGAAGCTTTTTTATGTGTATTTTTTAAAAGAACCAGCCTGTTAAAGGCCCAGGAAGGGTAATGTTCAACTTTTCTAATATTCAGATTTACGTTAATTAAAATCTTTTCTGCAACAGCAATAACTTTCTTTTGTTTTTTTGAGAAAATATCAAGACAGAGGTGCATTCTTTTTTTGTCACAATCTACAACCAATAAACGCACATTAAACTCTTCATTTAAGTTCATCTCATTTAAATAATGATAATGAGCTTGCAAAACGAATGGTCCCTGTTTTTTTTTAATTACATGTGATTCACCAATTCCTAAAATTTCTTCTAAAAAAAAGTCTAATGAATTGTCAAATACTAATGTGTAATAAACGACATTCATATGACCATTATAATCTATCCATTCAGGTAGTACTTTTTTAGAAGGCAATACTAGTGGTGTATTATATGGTCCATTATCACCTTGAATATCGTCATTATTTTTATTCATTTATAAAATCTACTTAATTAATTTTTCGATAAAATTTTTGTTGCTTCTTCAATACCTTTTATGGTCAAAGGCACCATCCTATTAGAAAAAATATTTTTAATTATATTTATAGATTGTGAATAATTCCAATGTTCAAACATGGTAGGATTAATCCAAACACTAGAGGGCCAATGTGTAACAGCTCTTTCTAACCATACTTGGCCACTTTCTTTATTATAATGTTCGTTAGCCCCACCCTCTATTAGTATTTCATAAGGGCTCATAGCTGCGTCACCTACAAAGATACATTTGTAATCTTTTCCGTAAGTCCTAAATATTTCTGTTGTAGAAAATTGTTCTTTCCATCTCCTTGAATTATTTTTCCAAACACCCTCGTAAAGGCAATTGTGAAAATAGAAAAAATTTAAATTTTTGAAAACATTTTTAGCAGCTGAAAAAAGGTTTTCAACTTGCATGACATAATCATCCATTGAACCACCTACATCCAGGAAAAGAATTATTTTTATTGAGTTTTCTCTTTCTTTACGCGTTTTAACATCCAAATATCCATTTTTAGCAGAATAATTAATCGTTTCATCTATATCTAACTCTTCATTAATACCAGTTCTTGCCCATTGTCTAAGGCGTTTTAAAGCTATTTGCATTCCCCTAGTATCAAGCTCTCTAGTATCATCAAAGTCTCTAAATACTCGTTTGTCCCATACTTTTACTGCTTTTCCTTGTCCTCTTCCAATTTGACCAATTCTCACTCCTTCAGGATTATACCCATATGCACCAAAAGGAGACTTACCTGAAGTACCAATCCATTTACTTCCTCCTTGATGACGTTTTTCTTGTTCTTTTAATCTTTGTTCAAGGGTTTTTATAAGTTGTTCAAACCCACCTAATGACTTTATTTCATCCATTTCTTTTTGGGTGAAATGTTTATTTAACATTTTTTGGAGCCATTCTTTAGGAACATTAATTTGCTCAAGGATATCATCTAATTTTAAGCTATCAATGCCTTTAAAGTATTGGCCAAATACAATATCAAAGCGGTCAATTAACCTTTCATCTTTAACTAAACATGTACGGGCTAAATAATAGAATTTATTTATATCAAACTCTATAAAATCAAGCTTGATACTCTCTAAAAACATAAAAAATTCATTTAAAGAAATTGGAATTTTGGCGTTCTTTAATTTAAAAAAAAAATCTAAAAACATCCTTTTATCTGTTACCTCTTGCCATGAATGCTAACCTTTCAAACAAATGAATATCTTGTTCATTTTTTATAAGAGCACCATGTAGTTTCGGTAATAAATCTTTACTGTCGCTTTTTAAGTCTAAAGGATTAATATCTTCTAATAATAGTAATTTAATCCAATCCAAGGCTTCTGAGGTAGATGGTTTCTTTTTTAGTCCGGGAACATCTCTAATTTCAAAAAATCTTTTGAGAGCATTATCTAATAATAATTTTTTAATATTTGGGAAATGGACATTAACAATCTTTTTTAAAGTATCAATATCTGGGAATTGAATATAATGAAAAAAGCATCTTCTTAGAAAAGCTTCCGGCAACTCTTTTTCATTGTTAGATGTAATAATAACAATTGGTCTTTTGTTAGCTTTAATAACTTGGTTAGTTTCGTAAACATAAAATTCCATTCTATCTAATTCTTGTAGGAGATCATTAGGAAACTCTATGTCTGCTTTATCTATTTCATCTATTAATAATACTGATCTTTGTGAGGATTCAAATGAATTCCAAATTTTCCCTTTTTTTATATAATTACCAATATTCTCAATTTTTTTATCCCCTAATTGGCTGTCTCTTAATCTACTTACTGCATCATACTCGTATAAACCTTGTTGAGCTTTAGTAGTCGATTTAATATTCCATTCAATGATTTCTAAACCCATGCTTGATGATATCTGTCTAGCAAGCTCCGTTTTACCCGTGCCGGGCTCTCCTTTTATTAAAAGTGGTTTTTCAAGAGCGATCGCTGCATTCACAGCTACATTTAAGTCATCAGTTGATATATAATTTTTAGTTCCTTTGAATTTCATAAAAAAAATCTTTCTTAGTAATTAGTAATTGTTTTTTATTTCATTTTTTAAAGCCTCTATATATTTAGGCCCAACTTCACAACATCCACCGACTATTGAAACATTATTTTCTATGAAGCTCAACGTATCCTTTACAAATTTATTAATATTAAAGTCATCTCTTTTTTCAAGAATAGAAACATCGTTTCCATCATTTAACAAATTCACTGACTTAAAACCATTAGGCAAACCACCATACGGTTTATTAAATTTTTTCATTATTTCAATAGATTGATGAATAGCTTCAGGAGGGGCACAATTAACCAAAAAAGTTTTAACTTTGGTGTTTTTGAATTGATTGAGAGCATCCTCTAATCTCTCTCCAGATCTAAGAAAAGTTCCATCTTCTTCTTTAACACAAAAACTTAGCCAAACTTCTTTTTCAGAAGTGAGAGCTGTATCAGTAACAATTTCAGCTTCTTGAATAGAGCTGACAGTTTCACAACATAATATGTCAACATGTGACTGCTGAATTTCAACAATTTTTTTATATATGTCACTTGCCTCTTGCTTACTAAGCCCAACTTCAGTTTTGTAGCTCATAACTAAAGGTGGTAAAGAACCAATAAGCAAAATTTTACCACACGAATAGGAATTGATAGCTTCCTTGGCTGCTTTAATAGCTGTTTCTTGAAGAGATTTAAAAATATGTTCTAAATTAAATCTTCTTAAACGGTCTGGTGTAATCGTATATGAATTCAGGGTAATAGCCTCGGCACCAGATTTTATAAAATCTTTGTGCAAATCAACAACTAATTGATAATTATCTATTAAAACTCTTGCTGACCAAAGATAATCTGGTTTGATCTTTGATCTATGAATTAACTCTTGCCCCATACCCCCATCTATGAGCGTTATATTTTTTTTATTCAAGTAATCTGTCCTCCACCAAATTAATTACTTTTCTTAATTTTGATTAAAAAAATTAGTGGTATTGAAAAAAATCCAACCCACGAGAAAAGTTTGAAAGCATCTATATATCCAACCATCAAACTTTGTCTATTTAATTCATTTGTTAATTTAGCTATATTGAGGTTGTCGAGATCGCTTATCAAATCAGTAAACTGGATACCTTGGTTCCAAATAGAAACTAATGAACCAATTTCTCCAAAATTAATCTGCCCCATATGAAGAACTACAGCAACACTAACAGAAATAAAAAAACTAGAACCTATGTTCCTTACTAGGTGAAACATTGCGGTTGCTTCACCATGAAATTTATTCGATAAGGTTGCAAAACATATCACACTAACTGGTGGCCAAGTTAATCCAACACCCAACCCCTGAACTAAACTTGCCCACGCAATATTTTCGAATGTCATATTAATATCAAAAGTAGACATATACAAGCCTGAAACAGCTTGAATGGCAAAGCCAAAAAAGATAATAATTCTCGGATCAACCCTGCCAGTAAAAGCTATGATAGCAAAACCAACAAAAGTACCTATACCCCTCATACCTAATATTATTCCTATAACAGATTGAGGATAACCACGTAACTCTTGCAATAATGGCGGGAAAATTACCATTGGCACAAAATTCAACATTCCAAAAAAGAATATTAAAATTAATCCAACTGAATAATTCCTATCTTTAAATATACTTAAATTTATAAATGGTTTTTTTGTAGTCAGACTGTGAGTAATAAAAATATAAAAACCTATGATAGCAATACCACACTCAATTATTGTTTCAGTACTTTCAAACCAACTATTCCTTTCTCCCCTGTCAAACATTATTTGTAATGCTGCAACACTAAATGCTAAAGCTAGAAAACCAATCCAATCCAAATTAAGTCCTCCAGATAATGGTCTTTTAGGAACTGTAGTTACAACTGCCAGCAATGCGCAAAACCCAAAAGGTACTAGCGTATAAAAAATCCACCTCCAATTTAAAAGCTCACCTAAATAGCCTCCAATAGTAGGAGCAATAACCGGTCCTAAAATGGTGCCCATGCCCCAGACTGCCATTGCAAGGGATATTTGTCTTTTGGGAAATGCAGCAAGAACTAAGGTTTGCGAAAGAGGAGGTAAAGGGGCACCAAAAACTCCTTGTGCAACTCTTGCTATAACTATTTCTTCTAAGGAATCAGACATACCACAAAAAATTGAAGATATAATAAATCCTAAAACACTAAAAATTAGTATATTTCGAATTTGTATTCTAGAAGACAGCCAACCAGCAAAAGGAGTAAAAATTGCTGTTGCAACAATGTTACCAGTTACAACCCAAGAAATTTGATCCTGAGTTGCACTCATAGCACCTCGCATATCTGACAATGCTATTGATGCTATAGTAACATTCATAGCATATAACATGGTAACAAAAGTAGCCGTAGCTAGAATAAACCATTTAAAAGAGGGATTGTTTTCAGATATTAAAGGTTTCAATTAATGCTCAAAAAATTTAAATAAATTAGCAAAAGGTTTAAGAATAAAGGGAACTTCTGGATCGTGTTCAGTATCAATAGTTACTGAAACGGACATACCCATTCTGAGCTCTTTTTTTATTTCAGGTCCATCAAAATTTTTATTGACCACTTGACCAATTGATATTCTTACAGGAACTCTTTGTACAACTTTTACCCAATTGCCTGAAGAGTTTTGAGGAGGCAAAATAGAAAACTCTGCACCTGTCGCAGGACTAATGCTTTCAACTTTTCCACTCCAAGAATTATTGGGATAGGTATCAGGAACAAAAGTTACAGACTGCCCTACTTTTACATGGGTTAATTCTGTCTCTTTTAAATTAGCTTCTACCCAAGCTTTTTTCTCGTCAACTATTGCAAACAGTGTTCTACCTAAATTTATATACTCTCCTACCTCAATATTCATTTTGGCCACTATTCCCTCATGCTCTGCTAAAATATTTGATTTTTTAATATCAAATTTTATCTGATTCAATTGGCTTAAATGTTTTTTATAGAGAGGATGATCATAAGGATTGATGTTTTCATTACCATTAAGTGTAGTTAAAATTGACCTTGCCTTATCTTCAAAAATTTTTAACCTCTTTTTTGAGGATTGATAGGAATGTTTTATCTCTTCTAACTCATTATCTAAAGTAACAAATTTTAAATTATTTATTGCAGATTTATATAAATACTCAGCCTCATCCAATTTACTTTTTAGTCCAACTCTTTTATTTACTAAGTTCTTAATTCTATCCAATTCTAATTTTTGATATTCGACCTTTTCTTTGGCGAGTTTAATCTCAATATTAACCAGTGCATTTATCCTCGTTATTTCTGAAAAATAAAAGTCAATCTGTTCTTTAGCTAATTTTATCTCTTCTTTCGCCTCATTATACTTTGACTTTCTATTTTCTATTTCTTTAACTATACTAAGAAGGTTTTGTTCTTGTTCTATCAAATCAAGTTGAAGTTTCTCGGTTTCAATTTTTAAAAGTTTCTGGCCCTTTTGTACTTTTTGGTTATCCTTTACAAAAACTTTTTCAACTCTTCCAGGCAATTCTGATTGAACTGAGACTATTGGAGCTTTTACATAAGCATTATCAGTTTTGACAAACCTTCCTAATGAATAAAAGTATCCTAAAGTCATTAAGATAACTAAGGCGGGTAAAAGAATTAATAACACAAATCTCTTCAACTTATTATTATCCTCGAACTTTTCCTTATCAATAAGTTCATTTTGCATTTTCTTTTATTCCTCTATTATCTATAATTTAGAACTCAAATCTGTTTTTAAAGTTTGCAGTAAATTTCTTAAACTATTTAACTCTTCATCTGATAAAACTGATAATGAATCCTCTCTATATTCAGCAGCTTTTTTTCTCATCGAACCTATCAAAGGCTTTACACTTTCAGATAAATATATATTTTTAATACGACGATCTTTAGTTTCGTTTTTTCTTAAAATCCATCCTTTGATTTCCATGCGATCTAAAAGTCTGCTTAAAGGAGCCTTTTCCATGTCCATTAAGGAAGCTAAATCTTTTTGATTAATCCCATCCTTGAAATACAGATAAGTCAGTAACCACCATTGTGATCTAGTAAGCCCTATTGAAGCCATTTGACGATCATATAAAACTCTTAAAAGACGTCCTACATCATGAATAAGCAACCCAATATTTTCTTCAAAAATTTCTTTCAAAATAAATCCAAAGCAAATTAGTTTCCTAGTAAACTAATTTACTTAACATATTTAGTATTTAAATTAAATACAATTTTTATTTTAATAAATTTTTTCTAAATTTATCTTTTTCCTGAGAGGCATTCCAATTTCTTGAGTATTGTGGTGGATTAGATTGGTTTACCTTAAGCAAAATAAATAAAGGACATTTTGAATTGGATAATAAAAGTTCTCTACCCTCTAACAATTCTTTT
>JADHRC010000082.1 GCA_016777645.1 Alphaproteobacteria bacterium | reverse complement strand
ATAACAAAAGGTCTCTTTCATCAGGGTTTATTAAAATTTCAATACCAATTTGTTTCATAGCTTTAATTGTTAAAGGTGCATTGTTTGCAATAGTTAAGGCATAATCTTTAACATAACTGTCTATACTGTCTTCACTTATAAGCTTTTGAACTAAACCACAAGCGAGAGCTTCCGTCGCAGATATTTTTTCAGCTGTAAACATAAAATGTTTTGCCATCCCAGGCCCCATAACATCAAAAAGTCTTTTTATTGAGGAGAAAGGATACCCAAGTGATAGTTTTGCTGCTGGCATTGCAAATTTAGATTTTTCAGAACATATTCTAATGTCACAACATACAGCCAAGTTAAGCCCACCACCTATACAATAACCATCAATCATTGCTATTGTAGGTTTCGGAAAAGATTCAAGTAATTCATAAACTTTTTGAGTTCTTTTATTATAGCTCAAAACTGCTTCTTTAGAACTTCTTTCCTTATCAAATTTTGAAATATCAGCTCCAGATACGAACGATTTTCCGCCGGCACCGTTAAGAACAATAACTCTTATTTTATTACTATTTCTAAAATTATCGAGAATTTTTTCTAGAGCATCCCACATCTCAATGGAAACTGCATTATGTTTATCGGGGTTGTTGAATGTAATGTATCCAACCCCTTCTTCTATTCTTGATAACATTTTTTCTGTTGTCATAATAAATCCTTATATTTAGATAATGCTCTTTACTTTTAAATCATTTAACTCATCTATACTAAAACCCAGATCAAGTAAAACATCCTGATTATGCTCACCTTTTTCAGGAGGCCTTTGCTTCATTGAACTTGGTGAACGAGACAAATTAAAGGGTTGCCCTACTAATTCTGTATCTCCAAATGGGATGGTTTCTATTGGTTGAGCAATGCCCAGGTGTTTCACTTGAGGATCATCAAAGACCTTATCTATAGAATTTATGGGTCCGCAAGGCACCCCTACCTTTTCTAACATTTCAACCCATTCATTAGACGTTTTAGAAACAGTTACCTCTTCAATAAGTTTATTCAAATAATCACGATTTTTTAACCTATTCTTAGCGTCTTGGAATTCTTCCATTTGAAGCCATTCTTTTTTTTCTATAGCCTCTACAAATCTTTTCCAGATTGTTTCTCCGGCTACGGCCAGATTAATAGATCCATCCGATGTTTTGAAAACACCAGTAGGAACACTTGTTGGATGATTATTTCCAGCTTGACCAGCTATTTGTTTTTCGCTTAACCACCTTGCTGCTTGAAAATCAAGCATAAAAATCTGAGCTTGAAGTAATGAAGTATTTACCCATTGCCCAATACCAGACTTTTGTCTTTCTAGAAGTGCAGTTTGAATGCCCATGGCACAAAAAAGGCCAGCAGTAAGGTCGGCAACTGGGATTCCAACTCTCATAGGCCCCTCACCTGGTGCACCAGTTATACTCATCAAACCTCCCATACCCTGAGCTATTTGATCAAATCCTGGCCTTTTAGCATATGGTCCATTTTGACCAAAACCAGATATACTTGCTAAAATTATTTTAGGATTTCTTTTTTTAAGAGATTCATAATCTATTCCCAACCTATCTTTAACATCAGGACGAAAATTCTCAACAACAACGTCAGAAATTTCAACCAACCTCATTAGTATTTCAATAGCTTCAGGCTTTTTTAAGTTTAAGGTAATACTCCTTTTGTTACGATGCAAATTTTGAAAATCAGAGGTATGCCTTGATGCACCAAGGGCACCATCTGGCTCAACACTCTCTGGTGCTTCTACTTTAATAACATCTGCTCCCCAATCTGCCAGTTGTCTAACTGCTGTTGGCCCCGATCTAACCCTGGTCAAATCAATTACTCTTATGTGAGACAAGGCTTCAGATGCTGGTATATGTGGCATATTAATATCTCTTTGCTTTTACATTAATGAAAATAATAATTTATATCTAACAAATTAATTTATAACTTATAAATTCATATAAGATCAATTAAATGCTTGTTTATCTAATAAAAAATATTAATAGTTTTCAAAAATATATTTTTGGACAGCATTAATGAATAAAAAAAAATTTAATTTTGAAGAATTCTCCAACTACCTTTCTATTATAGAAAAAGATTCAAAAAAAACCTTTATTAAATCAGAAAATTGTACCGTTTGCTGGAGATCATGGGGTGAAGGTCAACCTTTAATATTGCTTCATGGGGGCTATGGAAGTTGGGCGCATTGGATCAAACAAGCAATACCATTTTCAAAGAAATATAAGGTGTTAATTCCAGATATGCCAGGTTTTGGAGAATCAGATGACTTGCCGCTTCCACATACTCCTGAGAAAATTGCGTCTAACATCGCAGATACACTCCCTGAACTAATTTCAAACGATGCATCTCCAATAATATGTGGTTTTTCTTTTGGAGGGCTAATTGCAGGTCATTTATCTTATACTCTTATTCAAAGAGGAACTCGTCCCGAAAAATTAATTTTAATTGGTCCAGGTGGGCTAGGGGCAAAACGTGGTGAAATTCGAAATATGATTGCAAGACACTCTAAAATGACAGAAGAAGAAATATATAATGCCCATAAAATTAACCTTGAAATTTTAATGATGTATGATGCAAAAAAAGTGGACGATTGGTCTGTCCATATCCAAAAACAAAATACTGACGCTCATAGGATTAAAAGTAGACCTATTTCTGCAACAGATACCCTGGCTAAAATTTTAAAAAAACAAGATGTTCCACTGTTCCTTTTATGGGGTGAAAAAGATGCAAGTGTTGGTGTTTATTTAGAGGATAGAATGGCAATTCTAAGAGAAGTTAATAATAAAGTTAGGTTTCACGTAGAGTACAATTTAGGTCATTGGATAATGTACGAAAATGAAATTATATTTAACAAAATACTAGAAAGTTTTATTCAAGATTAAATCCATTAGCTTTAAGCCAATCTTTAAAGTTGGCCCTCTCAGGAATTGATAACTGCCTACTTATGTTTTCTGACCACGTACCTTTTTCTGAAACACCATAACGGTCAACATGCCTTTGTTGATCTGCTAAAATAGGAGCAACTCTATAAACTCGCTCATCATATTCTTCTATTTTGTCAATTAAGTTCTTATCATCATAAATATCATGGTGAATGACTACTTCTTGCGGTAGCCTGTATGAAACTCTTGGCTTCTCAGTTGGCCAACCCATAGCTAATCCAGCAATAGGAAATACTCCCTTTGGTAATTCACATATATTTTTTACTTCATCAATTATGTTTCTAATCATACTTATAGGACAAACCCCTAATCCTATTGACTCAGAAGCAGTAATCATTGATTGCATTGATAATGCAGCATCTATAACACTATTCATAAATGTATCTAAATTATTATTTTTATGGGTATAACCTCTATCATTAGTAATCTTAATATTTCTTCTAATATCTGCTAGAAACAAAAAAAACAACGGTGCTTCCAGTGCCCATTTTGTTTTTCCTATTATATTTCCAATTTTATTTTTTATTGTGTCATTTTTAATAATTAATATTGAGTATTGTTGAAGATTTGATTTTGAAGGCGCTGACTGAGCGGCCATTAAAAGTAAACTTAACAACTCTTCAGATATATTTTTTTTTGAAAATTTTCTTATACTTCCTCTTGATAAAATAGTTTCAAAAAGTGGAGATAAATCAATATTTGTAAGGTCATGACTACTTTTTTTACCATATCTATTTTCGTATAATTGGTCATTATTTAACATTCAGTATACTTTCATAATAAATTTATTTAATTTAATTATATTGTTTAATTAATTTTAAGGAATTTTTTTATGCTGAATTTAAAAGGAAAAGTTGCAGTCGTTACAGGTTGTGGCTCTCATGGAAATGATTTTGGCAATGGAAGAGCAATTGCAACAAAACTTGCTCGCCAAGGAGCAAAAATAATTGGAACAGATATAGATGAAACTGCAGGACAAAACACAAGAGATTTTATTAGAAAAGAAGGTCATACATGTGAATTTTACAAGGTAGATATGACAAATGAAAATGAAGTTCAAAATTTATTTGAAATTATAAAGTTAAAGAATAGTTCTTTAGATATACTTGTAAATAATGTAGGTCAATCAGAGCCAGGTGGACCAGTTGAAATTCAAACAGAAATTTGGGACAAACAATTTAGAATAAACTTAGATTCAGCTTACTTTTGTATGAAACAAATTATACCTATAATGAAAAAAAATAATGGTGGTTCAATTGTCAATATATCTTCTGTAGCAGGATTAAGGTATGTAGGAAAACCACAGGTTGCATATAGTGCCTCTAAGGCAGCCCTTATTCAAATGACCAAAACAACTGCAGTTATTGAAGCTAAAAATAATATAAGGTTGAATTGCGTGGTTCCAGGGTTAATGCATACCCCACTTGTTGAGAGACTAGCCAAAAAGTATGCAAATGGAGATTATGAAGGATTCGTAAATCATAGAAATAACCAAGTGCCTATGGGGAAAATGGGTGAATCTTGGGATGTAGCAAATGCAGTTCTTTTTTTATGTTCTAATGAAGCAAAATACATTACTGGCACAGAAATCATTGTTGATGGAGGACTAACAGCCTCAACACCATAAAATTTTATTACTTAATAGAATTATTCTAAACTATTGTTATTCTTTATATTAAAAAAAATAAATAGGCTTAATAATGTACGAAAAAATTAAAAAACGTACTAGTGAACTTTTATCTAAAGGAAATGTCACAGATAAACCTAGTCAATATGTAGACATGACTTTGTTCATTCTAATTCTTTTGAATATTACAGCTGTCTGTTTGGAGTCTGTTCAGAGTATTGGTGTTAAGTATGAGAAAATATTTAATGTTTTCGAAATATTTTCAGTAATTGTTTTTGGGGTAGAATATTTTCTTAGAGTTTGGTCAGCACCTGCAAGAGAAGATTTAGGGGAATGTTCAAGTATAATAAAAAGACTCAAGTATATCTTTAGCTTTACAGGTTTAGTTGATTTTCTAGCAATAATTCCCTCTATCTTACCTTATTTTTTTGGAGGTTTAGATTTAAGATGGCTTAGAGTATTAAGATTATTAAGATTACTAAAAATTTCAAATTACAGCTCTGCTATTGAGGATTTTTTTTCGGCTATAAAAGCAGATTGGAGGTCTTTTAGTGCAGCGTTATATCTTGTTTTGGTTGCTTTGTTTTTATCAAGTGCCTTGATGTATATTGCTGAGCATGAAAGTCAACCTGAAAAATTTAGCTCCATACCTGAAACAATGTGGTGGGGGTTAATCACATTAACAACAGTTGGTTATGGAGATGTTTCACCAATCACACCTCTTGGTAAAATAATCGGAGCATTTACTGCTATTATGGGTGTTTGTACAGTCGCACTTTTAACTGGTATAGTAGCCTCTGCTTTTGCAAATCAAAGAGCCCAAAGAACAGCCATTTTAGAAGCTGAAATTAACCAAGCTTTAAGTGATGGAGTAATTAGTGACGATGAGGCAAAGAAAATTGAAAAATTAAGAAAAGAACTTAATCTTTCACCTGAACATTCCAGATCTCTAATAAACATTCTTTCAGAAAAAAAATAATTTATAAACTATAGTCTTCTGGCATATTGAGGCGGCACGGGTATATCATATTTTAAAACTTTTGCGGCGTCCCACACCCATCTTGGATTTGATAAAAAGGCTCTAGCCATAGCAATCATATCAGCTTCTTGTCTTAAAAGCAGCTTGTCTGCATTAACAGGATCGGTAATCATTCCTACAGCTCTAATAACCATATCAGTATTTTTTTTCATTATCGTAGCTAAATGTACCTGATAATGCGGGCCAATAGGAATTTTAGGATTTGGGGTGTTACCACCACTAGAAACACATAAATAATGACAACCTATTTTTTGTAAATTTTGAGCAAAAATAAGAGCTTCACTTTCATTTATTCCATCTTGTTCCCATTCCGTTCCTGTAATTCTCATTCCTAAGGGAAAACCTTCTGGAAGTGCTGCCTTTACATCAGAAAAAACTTCTAAAGGAAATCTCATTCTGTTTTCAAGACTTCCTCCGTATTCATCAGTACGCTTATTTGAAATTGAGGATAAAAATTGATGTAGAAGGTACCCATGTGTTCCATGTATTTCTATTAAATCGAAACCAATTTCCATTGACATAATTGCAGCCTGCACAAATTTCATCTTAACACGCTCAATATCTTTCTTTGTCATAGAATGAGGTATATGCCAATGATCATCAAACGGAATTGAAGAAGCACTAATTGTAGACCAGGGATCTTGCTCTTCTGTTAAACTTTTTCTACCTTCCCAAGGCCTTTGTGTAGAAGCTTTTCTTCCAGCATGAGCTAATTGTATACCAAAAGTAGTAGTTGACGTAGCTACAGACTTTGCTTTTTGGAGAGTTTCTTTAAGAGACTTTTTACAAAAATCATTATATAATCCAACACAATGATGTGTAATTCTTCCTATTCTCTCAACTGCTGTTGCTTCAATCATAACCAAGCCAGCGCCTGAATAACCAAGTTGCATTAAATGCTGGGTATGCCAATCAGTCATCACCCCGTCTACTGCTGAATATTGACACATTGGTGCTACTACAATTCTATTTGGAATCTCTAAGTTACTAATTTTTATGGGAGAAAATAACATGATTATCTTTCTTATGTTGGGCTAATTAAAATTGTTCATCCAAGTATCAACTAATCTACGTGCAATAGAGTCAACTCTTGGCAACTTAAACGAACCATTTATGGACGGATGATTTAGTGATTTCAACTCTTCGATTGAAAACCAATGAGCATCTTCTATTTCGCTATAATCAATTTTCATTTCAGGATCCTCAGCTTCTGCAAAAAAACCTAACATTAGTGAAGCTGGGAATGGCCAAGGCTGTGAATGAAAATATTTTATATTTTTTACTTTAATACCAACTTCTTCAAACACCTCTCTTTCGAGTGCTTGTTCTAAACTTTCACCTGGTTCAACAAAACCAGCTAGAGTACTATACATACCTTCAGGAAACCTATGAGATCTTCCTAATAAAACTTTATCTTTAAAACTAATGAG
>JADHRC010000004.1 GCA_016777645.1 Alphaproteobacteria bacterium | reverse complement strand
TCTTTATATAATTTATTTCTAAATTGTCTGTTTTGCCGTCAATTTGACATGCCTCTAAAAGTAAAATTATTATTGCCTGGACATCTTCTCCATTAGTTACGCTCTTATCAAGATCTTTAGATATAACTTTTTTAAAAGCAGTCTTTAAATTTGTTAACATTTTTTGTCCTGTGCGCTTATTTTGGGTTTGGAATTAACTGATAAGATTAAAATGAATTATTAGGGCTCTTTTTTCAAGTTTATAATAATTACTTTGCGTTACTTTTTACTTTAAAACTATTTTAGGTTATTCAAACAGAATTTATGGTATCTTGCAGTAAGTTATTTAATGAAAGATTGATTATAAAATGGCAAGTAACGAATTCCTAAACTCAATTGAAGTCAATTTCAAAAAAGCTACTAAATATATACAAGAATTATATGGAAAAGATTTTTTATCCGACGATTTGGCTGAACAAATTATGATGGCTAATTCAACATATTTAGTTAGGTTTGGGGTCAGGTTGAGAGGACAAATCTATACTTTTACTGGTTTTCGTTCTGTTCACTCTGATCATTTTGAGCCTGTAAAAGGAGGCATTAGATATGATATTTTAGTAAATCACGAAGAAGTGGAGGCTCTTGCTGCATTGATGACATATAAGTGTGCTCTAGTAGAAGTCCCTTTTGGAGGAGCTAAAGGAGGTTTGATAATAAACAGAAACGAATGGAAAGTAGAGGAATTAGAAAAAATAACAAGGCGTTTTACTCAAGAACTAGCTAAAAGAGATTTAATTCATCCTTCACAGAATGTGCCAGCCCCAGATATTGGAACAGGCGAACGTGAAATGGCTTGGATGGCTGATGAATATAAAAGGTTAAATCCTACAGACTTAAATGCTTGGGCGTGCGTAACGGGAAAACCAGTTAATAAAGGAGGTATTTCTGGCAGAACAGAGGCAACTGGAAGAGGAGTTAAATTTGCACTCAAAGCATTTTTTGAAAATGATAAAGATGTAAGTAAAACAGGATTAACGAAAGGATTAAAAGGTAAAAAAATAATTGTTCAAGGTTTAGGTAACGTCGGTTTTTATGCTGCTTATTTTTTATCCACAGAAGACAAAGCTGTTGTTACACATGTCATAGAACGAGACGGAGCTGTCATTGATAAAAATGGCATAGATATTCAATCTTTGAAAAACCATTTGATTACCAAGGGCACAATAAGGGGATATAGAGGTTTTGTAGAAAGTGGTTCAGAAATTCTTGAGGAAAGTGCAGATATTTTAATTCCTGCTGCAATGGAATTAGTTATTAATAAAGATAATGCGGAGCGCATACAAACTCCATTGATTATAGAAGCAGCAAATGGTCCAATTTCATCTGAAGCAGATGATATATTGCAAAAAAAAGGAAAAATTATAATCCCTGATCTTTATGCAAATGCTGGGGGTGTAACTGTAAGTTATTTTGAATGGATTAAAAATTTGAGTAGGATTAGGTTGGGCAGGCTTCAAAGAAGAGCTCAAGAGGGTCAAATGTCAAATCTGATAGATGGGTTAGAAGTTATGACTGGTAAAAAATTTCCTAGCGAATACAGGTCAAATGCTACACATGGTATGTCTGAGCTGGATTTAGTTCGTTCTGGATTAGAAGACACTATGATGGAGACATACAAAGCTATGAGTGAATTATGGAATTCTAAACAAGGAGTACCAGATTTGAGGACTGCGGCTATGATTATTGCAGTTAAAAGGATTGTTCAAAGTTATAGTTCGTTAGGAATTTAAATTAAAAAAGGGAGGCAAGCCCCCCTTTTTGAAAATGGTAAGATTTATTTTCTGAAATCTGGATAGGCTTCCATCCCAATTTCACTCATATCCACACCTTCCATTTCTTCTTCTGGTGTAACTCTTACCCCAATGGTAAATTTAATTATATACCACACAACTGCTGAGGCTATAATTGTAAATGCACCTATAGCAAATATACCGTATAATTGTGCTGTTAATGATGCGTCTGAGTTCGAAAAGACGACAGCTATCGTTCCCCAAATTCCGGCAAACAAGTGAACTGGGATAGCACCTACAACATCATCAATTTTAAATTTATCGAGCATAGGTATAGTAAGAACTACTATCAAACCACCAACCGCTCCGATAAAAATAGCTAGCATTGGAGATGGCGCTAATGGTTCAGCTGTTATCGCAACCAAGCCGCCTAAAGCACCATTTAAAGCCATTGTTAGATCAGTTTTTTTATAAAATAACATAGTTAGTATAATAGCAACAACAACTCCGCCTGCTGCAGCTAGGTTAGTGTTAATGTAAATGTTGGAAATTGCTGCAACGTCTGCCGCGGTCCCCATGGCGAGTTGAGATCCACCATTAAAACCAAACCATCCAAACCATAACAAAAAAGTACCTAAAGTTGCTAATGGAAGATTAGATCCAGGCATTGGAGTGACACTTCCATCCTCAGCGTATTTACCTTTTCTTGCGCCTAGTATTATTGCACCTGTCAAAGCTGCCCAACCTCCTACTCCATGTACAATAGAAGAACCTGCAAAATCTAAGAAGCCAGCTTCACTTAAGAAACCACCACCCCAGGACCATGAACCTTGTATTGGGTAAATAAAGCCGCATAATAGAACTACAAATACGAAAAAACTTTTGAGTTTAACCCTTTCAGCTACAGCTCCACTAACAATAGATGCAGCGGTTGCACAAAAAACCATCTGAAAAAACCAATCTGAGCCTGATGAATAAGTTGAATCATTTTCTCCACCAAAGGTTTTGAGTTCATCTGAAGGTCCCCATACTGATAGAGTTCCAATCCATCCAGAAACATCCATGTACATTAAGTTATATCCTACAAATGCAAACATTAGACCAGCTATAGAATAAAGACCTATATTTTTAGCGCATTGAACAACGGCATTTTTGGCTCGAACAAGACCTGTTTCCAGCATACAAAAACCTGCAGCCATCAACATGACTAGAAATCCATGAACCAAAAAGGAAAATGAATTAAATATGTAAGCAGTTTCAGGATCCGGGGCAGCATAGCTTACACTGGCAAAACCCATAAGTGTTAAAGGTAACAAGAAAATTACCTTAAGATAATTAGACATAATCAAACTCCGTTATAATTTATATGAATTCAATATGTGTTAATGGAGTATTAAATCCAAATTGATAGTAACATGTTGTTTGTGATTTAAATTAATGACTAATTATTAGGCGTTAATAATATATTATTTAATTAATGATTAAAAATTAATCATAAAATTGAGGTTTTTTATAATTTAATCGTGTTTTAATACTTTTGCAGATTCTACAACATCATTTAGACAATTATATAATTCTTTTTTACCTGACATAATAGTTGCTTTAAGGCTTCCAAGATCTTTTTCGTTTGTTTCTTTAATAATCAAATTTATGGCGTTTGAAGGAAGGTGGTCCTGTTTTTTTTCTTCAAAGCAAGTATTCATAATTTGATCTAAGATAAAATATAAATTTTCCATTTTTTCAACTAAGAGAAATTTCTTTTCAATCTCATCATTTGAAATTTTGAAGGTTTTTTTTTCTTTAAAAAAATTTAAATATTCAATATCTCTTTGGCCACCACCTGCATATTTTGTTTCAAACCATTTTAAGGTCTCTTTTTTTATAGAGTCTTTATTGTTAATTTTAGTATTGGTTCGCATCATAGAAATTTCGTCTGCAACTTTATTTTCTGAAATCGGATATGAATTTAGTTTATCAAGTAGTTTTTTTATTTTGAAGTTGAAGACGTTATCATTAATCACTCTAGTTTTTTTTAGCGCTATTTTTTCCCAAGAAAATGATCTTTTCTCATGGTAGTTTTTAAAACTTTTATAAGTACAAGCTACTGGACCGCCTTTTCCAGAAGGTTTAAGTTTAGTATCAACTTCATACATGAAACCTTCTTCAGTTTTTACTGATAAAAATTTTATTATTTGACGAAACAACTCAATATAAATTCTTCTGTTTTGTTCTTCATTTTTTGCTTGTTCGTCATATATAAAAACTAAGTCTAAATCTGAATTTGAAGTCATCGATAGGGTGGCAAAACGTCCATATGCTACAATACTATATTTGAGACTATCAATTTTATATTTATTAGATATTTGTTCTTCTACTATTTTTAAACAGCTATCAAATGATGCTTGTGCAAGTAAAGAAAGTTCTTGAGATGCTCTTTTGATGCTTATTTCATGATTAATTAAGGCAAATAATATTTGAAACTTAAGTAAGCGTTGATTTTGTCTAAGATGATTTAATACAATCTCTTCATCATGAATATTTGAATTTACTTTATCAAATGAATTTTTATAAAACGTAATATTACCATTTAATCTCATAGCATATTCTGGTTGTAAGACGTCTAGTAATTTAATATCTTTTGTCAAAATATTAGTTAGATAACCAGAAAACAAAAAAACTTTTGATAAATTCTCATAAACAAATGTTTTTTTTGCTAAAATTTCAATATAAGGAAAATTGTATAATATTTCATTTGTAAATCTAAAAAGTTGGTAAAAACCCTCTATTTTAAACTTTGATTTAAAAATGATAGGAATAATTTCGTTTAAGAATAAAAATATTTCATCTTCAATGACTTTTGAAATTTTACTACTAAAATAATTTTTAAAAAAAAATTTAATATTTGATATACGTTCTGAATTGAGTGAATGTATCGATTTTATTGTGCCATAATCAAATTCGTTAAACTCATTTTCATTAGAAGTGGATAAAGGTATATTAATTGGTATTTGGAGTTTTTTGTAGAGCATTCACAAACCAATATAAATTAGTTAACTTTATTAAGGCTAACATATAATGTAAAATAGTTTCAACATTCAAAAGGGAATTATATTGTCAAACTTTAAATCACCAAATCTTTTGGTGGGTAGATCAAGAGATATAGGTGGAATGGAAGTTAGAAGGGTTTTGCCGCATTCTACCAGACAAATGGTAGGCCCGTTTATTTTTTTTGATCAAATGGGACCAAATGAGTTTATAACTGATGGTGGTCTTGATGTCAGGCCACACCCACACATTGGTCTTGCCACATTAACATATTTGTTTTCAGGTAAAGTTTTTCATAGAGACTCTCTAGGATCTTCTCTTATGATTAGCCCAGGGGACGTTAATTTAATGATATCTGGAAGGGGTATAACTCACTCCGAAAGAAAGCCTGTTGACATAAAATACCCCTATAAACTTTTTGGTATTCAATGTTGGTTAGCGTTACCAAAAAAATATGAAACAATGAAACCTGAATTTCATAATTATAAAAAAGAAGAAATACCTTCTTTTATTGATAAGAATATGATGGTTAACATTATTATGGGATCTGCCTACGGGAAAAAATCACCATTAAAGAATATTTCAAACGGTATTTTCCTGGAAATTAAAGTAAAATCTAATAGTTTTCTAGAATTACCCAATACTGTTGAAGATATGGCAGTTTACTTGCTTTCAGGAAAACTATCTTTCCAAGATCAAATAATAAAAGCTGGTGAAATGTTAATTTTAAATAATAAAATTACTAATAGAATAACTGTAAAAGAAAATTGCCACTGTATAGTTCTTGGAGGGGATACTGTAAATGAAAAGAGGTATTTATGGTGGAATTTTGTTGCTTCAGATCTTGAGTTAATAGAAATAGCTAAAAGTAAATGGTTAGATAAACAATTCAAAATGCCAGTTGATGACACAAAGGAATTTATTCCTTTACCTTAAATTGACTTATATTTAATAAGATTAATCATTTGGAAGATAAAGTTATGTATTTACCGGATCATTTTAGAGAAACAGATATTAATGAAATAAAAAGGATAATTCAGGAGTTCCCTCTAGCAACCCTGATAACATCAAGCTCTAAAGGATTGGCAGCTAATCACTTACCACTTTTAATTGAGTTCAAAGATAACCTCCCACAAAGACTTTTGGGTCATATAGCAATTGACAACCCAATTTATGAAGATAATAACAATAACGATGATGTTTTAGTTGTATATAAAGCCGAGGATTCATACGTAAGTCCAAATTGGTATCCAACGAAACAGAAGAATCATAAGGTTGTTCCTACTTGGAACTATCAATCGGTACATTTTTATGGAAAAATTAAATTTTTAAGTGATGTTAAATCACTTCTTAAAGTTGTTGGTAATTTAACTCAAAACCATGAAATTCGAATTGGAGAGAGTGAGCCTTGGAAAATCAAAGATGCTCCAAACGATTTTATAAAAGAAAAGCTTTCAAATATAATTGGAATTCAAATAGATATAATCAAAACGATGGCAAAATCAAAACTAAGTCAGAATAGAGGGTTAGTGGATTTTAATTCAGTAAAAACAAAGATGTTAGAAAAAAATAAAAAATTCTTATACAAAGCTATGATCAATAAGACGAATACTGAACAAAATTAAGGATCCTATAAATGTATCTAACAGATTTTTTGTCAGAGCATTGTGCTGACAATAATATTACCTCAATAATAAATAATTTATCAAATGCTGCTATTAAAATATCCAATGAAATTAAGAATGTAGATAATAAAAATAATGCTCAATTTAATGTAGGAAATACAAATATTGATGGCGATTTACAAAAACCATTAGATATATTTGCCGACGAAGCTTTGATAACATGTTTAAGAGATTGTCCAGTATCTGGATATGCGTCAGAAGAGCAAGACGGGTTTATTGATTTCAATAATAATCATGAGTTTATTGTTCTTGCTGATCCATTAGATGGTTCGAGTAACATAGACGTAAATGTTACTATAGGAACTATTTTTTCAATAATACCTAGAAATAATTTACCACTGACAGAAGCCTTTTTACAAAAAGGAATACAGCAAAAATCATCTGGTTTTTTTGTCTATGGCCCGCAAACTACGTTATTTTTAACTATTGGTTCGGGCACTTACTTATTTGCTTTAAATGAGAATGATCAAAAATTTTTATTAATTAATAAAATAAGTATTCCTGAAAAAACTTCTGAGTTTGCTATTAATGCTGCTTATAAAAGATTCTGGGATAAATCAACGTTGAAATATATTGAAAATTGTCAGCAGGGTGAAAACGGTATTAGGGGCAAAAATTTTGGTATGAGATGGGTTGGTTCTCTAGTTGCTGACGCAAGTAGAATTCTAATAAGAGGTGGTATTTTTTTATACCCTGCTGATACAAGAGAAAGATATAGGGAGGGAAGGTTACGTTTAACTTATGAAGCTAACCCAATAGCTTTCTTGGTTGAACAGGCAAATGGAATGGCAACTAACGGTAGTGCTGAAATTTTAAATCTGAATGTAAAAAAAATTCATCAAAGAACAGCTTTAATATTTGGATCGCAAGAAGAAGTTATAGAATTTAGAAACTCTTTAGAAAAATCATAAATTTTTTAAAAGATTTATGTAATTTTCGTAGATTAAATGTTATTGGTACTTCGTATTAAAATTATCTCTGGAGTAAACTGATGATTGGTCAGATAGTTGCCAAGAATAATCCTACATTATTAATGGCAAATGCTATTAGGTTTTTAGCAATGGATGCTGTTCAACAGGCAAATTCAGGGCACCCTGGAATGCCAATGGGGATGGCAGATGTTGCTACTGTTCTTTTTAAAGATTTTATAAATGTAAATCCTGAAAAACCAAATTGGCCTAATAGAGATAGGTTTGTACTATCTGCAGGACACGGCTCAATGTTACTTTATGCGCTACATTATCTTTTGGGTTACAAGGATATGCCAATTGAAAACATAAAAAATTTTCGGCAAATAAATTATAATACTGCTGGTCATCCTGAATTTGGACATGCCAAGGGAATTGAAACTACTACCGGGCCTTTAGGTCAAGGTTTAGCAACCTCTGTGGGTATGGCTCTAAGTGAAAAATTAATGGCAAAAAAGTTTGGATCAGATCTAGTTGATCATTTTACTTATGTAATAGCAGGCGATGGATGTCTTCAAGAAGGAATTAGTCATGAAGCGATAGAATTTTCAGGACATCTAAAACTTTCGAAATTAATAGTTCTTTGGGATGATAATAAAATATCTATTGACGGTTCAACTAATTTATCAAGTTCTGCAAATCAAATTTTAAGGTTTAAGGCTGCTGGTTGGCATACACAGATAATAGATGGCCATAATTACTTGGAAATAGCATCAGCAATTGAAAATGCACAAAAATCTAAGAAACCATCTTTAATTTCATGTAAAACAAAGATTGGTTTTGGTGCGCCAAATTTAGAAGGCACATCAAAAACTCATGGTGCTCCTTTGGGTATCGAAGAAATAACAGCAACTAGAAAGGCATTAGGTTGGACAGACAAGCCTTTTGAAATTCCAAAACAAATCTTATTTGATTGGCAAAAAACAACTGAAAGAGCTAAAGCTCTCTATAATAAATGGGAAAAAAATTTAGATAAAAGCTCTAAAAAGAATAGATTTCAATCTTACATAAATGGAGATATTCCTAAGTCCTATGAACAAAAAATGCGTTCCTTTATTAAACAAATGAAAGCAGAAATGCCTACACTTGCCACTAGGCAGGCTAGTCAAAAAACACTTGAGGTTATTAATAAATCTATACCATTCATGTTAGGTGGTTCAGCAGATCTAACTGGTTCCAACTTGACGAAAACAAGCCAGATGAAATCTATTACCCCATCTAAATTTTCTGGTAATTATATCCATTATGGAATTAGAGAACATGCTATGGGTTCCATAATGAATGGTATAGCTTTACATAAAGCTTTTATACCTTATGGGGGAACGTTTCTTGTATTCAGCGATTATATGAGGTCTTCGATAAGACTTTCTGCATTAATGTCACTCAGGGTGGTTTATGTTTTAACTCATGACTCTATAGGTTTAGGTGAAGATGGTCCGACACATCAACCAGTCGAACATTTGGCAATTTTAAGATCCACTCCAAATTTAAATGTTATGAGGCCTGCTGATATTGTTGAAACAGCTGAAGCCTGGGATATTGCTCTTAAAACTCATGGACCGACGGTTCTTGCTTTGTCAAGACAAGGTTTGAAAGCGTTTCGTTCTGAAAAATCAACTGAGAATAAAGTCAGTAGGGGAGGTTATATATTATATGAAAGCTCTGTAAAAAGAGACTTAACCATTATAGCGACTGGATCTGAAATTGAGATAGCAATGGAGGCTTCAAGTTTACTCAAGAAAGATGGAATTAACGCTACTGTTGTTTCATTACCTTGTTGGGAACTATTTGATAAGCAGGATGAAGATTATAAATCTAGAGTCTTAGGTGTATGTCCTCGAATAGCAATAGAAGCAGGGTCTGAAATGGGTTGGGCAAAATATATTGGAGAAATGGGTACATTTATTGGAATGAATAGTTTTGGAGCTTCAGGCCCTGCTTCAGAATTGTATAAATATTTTGGTATTACAGCTGAGGCTGTTGTAAATGCAGCTAAAAAACAATTGCAATAAATTAAACCTAAGAGTTAACTTAAAATGTCAAATGCCATTAAAAGTATAGTCGATGAGGATGTTAGAGAAAAAGTTGTTTTAATAAGAGCAGATTTGAATATACCTCTATCAGATGGAAAAATCCAAGATTTAACGCGTGTTAAAAGACTACTACCAACAATAAAATTTCTATTAAACTCAGGCTCAAAATTAGTAATTTGTAGTCACCTTGGAAGACCAAATGGAGAATATTTTGAAGCTTATTCGCTAAAGCCACTAGTGAAAGTTCTTTCTGATATTTTAAAAACTAAAGTAAATTTTAGTAATTCTTGTATAGGCCATGGTGCTTTAGAAGCAAAAAAAAATCTTCAGTCTGGAGAAATTTTACTACTAGAAAATCTCAGGTTTCACAAAGGTGAGACAGAGAATAATTTAGAATTCGCAAGAAATTTATCAGTTTCTTGTGATATTTTTGTTAATGATGCTTTTTCTTGTTCGCATAGATCTCACGCAAGTTTACATGCAATCACAAACTTTTTACCATCTTTTTCTGGAATTTTGCTTGACCAGGAAATTAAGGCTTTGACATCTGTCCTCAAATTACCGGTTAAACCTGTTGCGGCGTTGGTAGGAGGAGCTAAAATATCCACAAAAATTAATATTATCGAGTTTTTGATAACCAAAATGGATTTCATAATTATTGGTGGTGCAATGGCAAACACCTTTTTATTAGCAATGGGTTATGACGTCGGGAAAAGTATGGTTGAAAGAGATGCCATTAACTTAGCAAAAAAAATTTTAGATAAAAGTAAGAAGTTTAACTGTCAATTAATACTCCCAAGTGACGTTGTTGTATCTAAATATTTTGAAGAAAACTCAGATCATAAAACTGTTAATGTTTCTAATATATCCTCGGACATGATGGCTTTAGATATTGGTCCTAAAACAATTGAAAATATTACAGCTATTTTTAAAAATATAAAAACACTCTTATGGAATGGCCCACTTGGAGCATTTGAAATTAATCCATTTGGTAAAGGCACCTTTGCTCTTGCCAAAGTTGCAGCAGAGTTAACTATCAAAGATCAATTAATTACTGTAGCAGGTGGAGGTGACACTGCTTCTGCTCTTAATAAATCTGGCGTTGCAGAGGATTTTACTTATATTTCTTCTGCTGGAGGAGCTTTTCTCGAGTGGCTAGAAGGTATAGAGTTGCCAGCTATATCAGTATTAGGTAAGAATTAGATAAATTGTGAAAGGAAAAAAAATGACTGTTCGTGTTGCAATAAATGGTTTTGGTAGAATAGGAAGAAATATTTTACGTTCAATAATTGAATCAAATAGACAAGACATTTTAGTAGTTGGTATCAATGATCTAGGACCCGTGGAAACCAATGCTCATCTATTAAGATACGACACAGTTCATGGAAGGTTCCCATCAAATGTGAAAGTTGATGGAAGTAATATAGATGTTGGTACTGGTCCAATAAAAGTAACTTCAATTAGGGACCCAAAAGAATTACCATGGAAGGAGCTTGATGTTGATATTGCTATGGAATGTACCGGTATTTTTACAAGCCGAGAAAAAGCCTCTATGCATCTTGAAGCTGGAGCTAAGAGAGTTTTGGTATCTGCTCCAACAAATGGTGCTGATCTGACTGTAGTTTATGGAGTTAATCATAATAAATTAACTAGTGATCATTTGGTTGTTTCTAATGCTTCATGCACAACAAACTGTTTGGCACCAATTGCAATGGCATTGAATAATGGTGTTGGAATTACACAAGGTTTTATGACAACAATACATTCATATACTGGTGATCAACCTACTTTAGATACCATGCACTCAGACCTTTACAGAGCTAGAGCTGCAGCGGGCAATATGATACCAACCTCTACCGGAGCGGCTAAAGCTGTCGGACTTGTTTTGCCAGAGTTGAATGGCAAATTAGATGGAGTGTCAATAAGAGTTCCTACACAAAATGTATCAGTAGTAGATTTTAAATTTAATGCAAGCAGATCAACTTCAGTTGAAGAAATAAATAATATTATTAAACAAGAAGCCCAGGGCAATCTAAAAAATATTTTAGGTTTTACTAATGAGTGTCTTGTTTCAAGTGATTTTAACCATGACCCTCATTCCTCTATTTTTCACATAGACCAAACAAAAGTAATGGATAATACTTTCGTTAGAGTTCTGAGTTGGTATGATAACGAGTGGGGTTTTTCTAATAGAATGTCAGACACTGCTATAGCGATTAGTAAAACTATTTAGGTTTAATTTTGAACTTTACAGTTTTTCTGGAATAGAAAAAACAATGACTAATGTAATAATAGCACCTTCAATATTATCAGCAAATTTTTCTAACTTGGGAAAGGAAATACAAGCCATTGATATGGCTGGGGCCGACTGGATTCATTTGGATGTTATGGACGGTCATTTTGTTCCTAACCTTACATTTGGAGCTCCCGTTATCCGATCAATAAGACAGTTTTCTAAAAAACCATTTGATGCTCATTTAATGGTTACTAACCCGGATGATTTTTTAGAAGAATATGCTTCAGCTGGAGTTGATATAATCACTGTTCATAAAGAAGTTACTCCCCATTTAGATCGCACTCTTACTCGTATTAGAGAATTAGGATGTAAAGCCGGTGTTGCTGTTAATCCCGGAACATCTATATCTGGCCTAGAATTTGTTTTAGATAAGTTAGATCTAATTCTTATTATGAGTGTTAATCCTGGTTTTGGAGGACAAAAATTTATAAGCACTTCGTTAGACAAAATTAAATCAGTTAGAAATCTAATTGGACCGAGGAATATTAAAGTTCAAGTTGATGGAGGCATAAATGATGAAACAGCTTTCAAAGTTATAGATGCGGGTGCAAATGTATTAGTCGCTGGTTCTGCAGTTTTTAAAGGAGAAGAATTAGAAAATTATAAAAAAAATATTAATATTCTTCGAAGTAAAGTTTAAAAATGATAGTTGAAAATTATAATATTATTTTTGACCTTGATGGAACTTTGGTACATTCAGTTCCAGACATGCATTATGCAATTGTTAAAACTTTGAGTAAATATAATTTAAATCCAATTTCAGAAACAAAACTTCAAACTTTTGTTGGTCAAGGAATGCTGTCTCTATCAAAGAGGGTTGTAGATTATTGTGGAGGCAATGAGAGTTTATACGAATTAGTTTATAAAGACTACCGACAAAATTATTCAGAACAACCTTACAAATACAGCAGTTTAATGGCTGGCGTAAAAGAAACACTTGAATTTTTTTATAAAAAAAATGTTCCTATGGGTATTTGTACTAACAAAAGACAATTTGTTACTGAAAGATTAATCGATCAAATGAATTTAAAAAAATATTTTAGTGTGGTTATTGGTGCTAGAGATAATGTTCCATTAAAACCCAAACCAGACATGTTAATACTTGCTATGCAACAATTTAAGTCTATTAAAAAATCTTATTTAATGGTTGGTGATACCTTAAATGATGTTAATGCTGCAAAAGCAGCTAATATTAAATCAGCAGTTATTGCTGGTGGCTATACTGACATTAATATAAATGAATTAGGAGCAAATTATACCCTCGAAAATATGAGGGATATTACTACTTTATTTAAGATAAATTAGACAGGATCCCAACTGAAAACGTCACCACTTCTATCGTTTGGAGTCATTGAACTTTTAAGAGCAGGATAAGCTCTTTGAGCAATTTCTTTAGCTGTCCATCCATTATCAGAATGAATACTTTTTATAGGTCGGTTTTGGTTGTAAATGAAAAGTTCATTCAATCTTGCGCTAAAAATTTGTCCACTAACTTCTTTTGCTGCTTCTGATGCTAAAAATACGGCAAGAGGAGCATTTTTTTCAGGTGTCATTTGTTTCAGTCTTTCCACTCTCTCTTTCTCTGCATCTGTGTTAGATGGAATAGAATTTGTCATTCTGCTCCAAGCAAATGGAGCTATACAATTTGACCTAACATTATACCTACCCATATCTAGTGCGATAGATTTTGATAATCCGGCAATACCTAATTTGGCTGCTGAATAATTAGCTTGACCAAAATTACCAATTAATCCAGATGTACTAGTCATATGAACAAACGCACCAGAGTTTTGTTCACGGAAATATGGCGCAGCTGCTCTACTTACATAAAAACTCCCATTTAGATGTACGTTAATTACATTTTCCCAGTCGGAGGGATCCATTTTATGGAATATAGTGTCTCTTAATATACCAGCATTATTTACCACAATATCAATTTTACCAAAACTATCTATTGCTTTTTTAATAATCAATTGAGCACTATCCCACGAGGAGACTGTTTCATTGCTTATAACTGCTTTCCCACCTTTTTGTGTTATAAGGCCACTTGTCTCTTGGGCAGGTGATTCTGATCCACCCTCACCAGTCAAAGATACGCCAATATCATTAACTACAATTGATACTCCTTCATTGGCTAGCGCTAAAGCAATCTCACGTCCAATTCCACCACCAGCACCAGTTACAACAGCAACCTTACCTTCTAGTCCTAAATTTATAGTCATTTGATAATTTCCTGATTGATTATAACTAAATTATAATATTAAAATTTTAGGCTATGAGCCATAATAATTTTAAAAAAGACTAAATAACTTATTATTGATAATTGATATTTATCTGATATTAACAATATATGTTGGCCTCGTAGCTCATCTGGATAGAGCGCAAGATTCCTAATCTTGAGGTAACAGGTTCGAGTCCTGTCGAGGTCACCATAATTTTTATTAAACAAAAAAAGTACCAATTTATCTAACAAGTTTAGATTAAGTATAGGTAACTGATTGTATTTATAAATCTAATCCTTATATCTATTAAATATCCCAAATATGATCACGATCCTGTAATAATTGGAAAGCCAAAAAGAATAAGAGAAAAAATGGATTTTTTTAATGATATTGACATTTCCTTTTTACAAACAAAAAGGGGAGTTATTAGATATAGAAAAGCAGGAATTGGTCCCCCTTTATTAATGTTACACGGTAATCCGCAAACACATGTTATGTGGCATAAAGTAGTTCCAAGTTTAGTTGATAATTACACTGTAATTTGTCCAGATATTCCAGGGTATGGAAAATCATTTAAGCCTAAATTGTCCGAAAAACATGAAGAATATTCTAAAGTCAACATGGCAAAAGATATAAACGAGTTCATGAGTTTATTAAAGTTTAACTCTTTTTATCTAATTGCTCATGACAGAGGAGCTAGGATTGCTCATCGTTTAGCTTTAGACTTTCCAAATAAAATTTTAAAAATGATTTTGTTAGATATCATCCCAACTATTGAACATTTTGAAAGAGCAAATATGGATTTTGCTATGGGCTATTATCACTGGTTTTGGTTAGCTCAAAGAAATCCAATTCCTGAGTCAGTAATACAAAGGGCTCCCGAGGAATGGTTTTTTGCCCATACTTCAAGAGAGAAAAAAGATAAAGACTTTTTTGCGCCAAGTGCATTAAGCGATTATCTTGAATGTGTAAAAAACCCTGAAACCATTGAAGCTATATGTGAAGACTATAGAGCGGCAGCTACTATAGACATTGAAGATGACAAAATTAGTAGAAAAAATAAACTTCAAATTAACATTCCAACCATGATCTTGTGGGGTAAGAAAGGCAAAATAGAGCAATGGTATAATCCACTTTCTATTTGGAAGAAATATTGTTCTGCTGAATTACGGGGTTATGGTATTAACACTGGTCACTATCTTGCAGAAGAAGACCCTGAAGAAATAATAAAGTGTGTTAGAAGTTTTTTAGTATAAAAATTTTAGAGGAATTGAGTTTAGGATGACTGATATGAATTGCACCTTACCAGTTTGGGATCTTTCAGAGATTTATAAAGATATTAAAGATCCTAAAATTAAGACTGATTTGAAGAAAATCAAAAAATCATCTGATAATTTTTTAAATAAGTGGAAAGGTAAAATAAAAGACTTAAATTCATCAGACTTTCTTTTATGTATAGAAACTTATCAGGAAATTTGTGAAAACATTCATAGAGTTGGAACACATAGTAATCTTATATTTGCAACAAATATGGAAAACCCTGAAGTTTCAAGATATAATTCTTCTGTATCTGACGAATTTACTGAGATATTCTCCTCATTAATATTTTTTACATTAGAATTATCAAAAGTAGATGATAAGACTATTAACGCTTGGATGAGTGACAATAAATCAAATAAATGGAAGCCATACCTAACAGTTTTAAGAAAAAGAAACCCTTATCTTTTAGACCCTTTAGTAGAAGAAATATTGATAGAAAAATCTGCTACCGGACGGTCTGCTTGGGTAAGGCTTTTTGATGAAACATCAGCATCTCTCCGTTTCCCTTTCAAAGAAAAAGAATTAAGTGAAGCTGAAATTTTAAATCTTTTATCTGATTCTGATCCAAATAATAGAAAAATAGCTGGGAAATCATTGTCTAATATTTTAGATAAAAATAAACGAATTTTTAGTATGATCTTAAATGTAATTTCCCGTGATAGATACATTGAAGATAATAAAAGAGGTTTTAAAAACATAGTTTCGTCCAGAAATCTAGATAATGATGTTGAAGATGAGGTTGTGGACGCTTTGGTTAATACTGTTGACAAAGCTATGCCTAAACTTACTCATAGATACTATAAATGGAAAGCAAAAGAATTCGGGAAAAGTAAACTAGACTGGTGGGATAGAAATGCACCACTACCCCATACATCTGAAACATCTATAGAATGGGATAAAGCTAAAAATATTGTTCTTGATTCCTTTGCTTCCTTCCATCCCGAAATGAGTGATATTGCAGGGCTATTCTTTAAAAACGGTTGGATTGACGCAAGAGTTCGTCAAGGAAAAGCTTCAGGCGCTTTTGCTCATCCTTCAGTTCCATCTCTTCATCCATATATTTTAGTAAATTATCAAGGTAAAATTAGAGATGTAATGACTTTAGCTCATGAACTCGGTCATGGTGTTCATCAAATTTTAGCAGCTAAAAATGGATTACTTATGGCTGAAACACCTTTAACTCTTGCGGAAACAGCATCTGTTTTTGGCGAGATGTTAGTTTTCAGAAAACTATTAGATGAGAGTCCAACAGAACAAAAAAAACAACTTCTAGCAGGTAAGATAGAAGACATGTTAAATACGGTCGTAAGACAAATAGGTTTTCATCAGTTTGAAGTTAAGTTTCATGAAGCAAGAATAAAATCAGAATTAACTCCAGATGAAATCAGTGATATTTGGATGGAAACTCAGTCTCATGCAGTTGGTCCATCAATAAACCTTAATAATGATTATAGAGTTTTATGGGGATACATTCCTCACTTTGTTCATACACCGTTTTACGTATATGCATATGCCTTTGGAGATAGTTTGGTTAATGCTCTTTGGCAATCTTATCAAGTGAGTAATAAGCAAGATTTCTCAAAAAAATATATTGAAATGTTAACTGCTGGAGGAACAAAAAGTCATAATGAATTATTAAAACCTTTCAAGTTAAGCGCATATGAAAGTAGTTTTTGGGATCAAGGAGTTTCTATGATTACTGGTTTAATGGACGAGTTGGAACAATTAAATCTTTAATAATTTTATGGGAAAATTAAATTTAAATGAATGAAAAAAATGATTTATATGACGAGATAAGTTCGTCAATGACGGGTGGCAGGATTAGGAGGTACGCAAAAGTTACTACTGCCATGGGAGGTTTGGCAGCTAGACTTGCTGGCGAAAAATATCTTGGAATAAAAATAGATAAAAAACAACATGCTTCTGATTTAAGGGCAGCTCTAGGGGGTTTAAAAGGTCCTTTGATGAAAGTAGCTCAAATACTAGCAACAATACCCGACGCTTTACCAAAAGAGTATGTCCATGAGTTGTCTCATCTTCAAGCTGACGCACCTTCAATGGGATGGCTATTTGTAAAAAGGAGAATGAAGGCAGAATTAGGTGAGAATTGGTTAAGTTTTTTTAAAGAGTTTGATAAAAAAGCTTCTGCTGCTGCTTCATTAGGTCAAGTTCATTTTGCAGAAGATAAAGATGGGCAGCAGTTAGCATGTAAATTACAATACCCTGATATGCAATCAGCGGTTCAAGCAGACTTAAAACAATTAAAATTGATTTTTTCATTGTACGAAAAATATGATTCTGCGATTTCTACTAAAGCTATACATGAGGAATTGTCGGAGCGATTGAAAGAAGAACTTAGTTATTCTCATGAAATCAAAAATTTGAAGCTTTATAGACACATGTTGTCTGATTTGAAAGAGGTTACATTACCAAAGCCTATTGAGCGTTTGTCTACAAAAAGATTATTGACCATGACCCGTATAGAAGGTCTTAAAATAATGAAATTTATTTCAGACAATTCAGATATTGAAATACGTAATAAAGTTGCTCTTAATATGTTTAAGGCTTGGTATATCCCATTTTATAAATTTGGTGTTATCCATGGAGATCCTCATTTAGGTAATTATACGATACGACCAGATGGAGGTGTAAATTTAATGGATTTTGGATGTATTAGAATTTTTAGGCCTGATTTTGTAACAGGAGTTATTGAATTATATCAAGCATTAAGAGATGGAGATGAAGAAAAAGCAGTTAATGCATACAAAAGTTGGGGTTTTGAAAATCCATCTAAGGAGCTCATTAATGTTCTTAATATATGGGCAAATTTCATTTATCAGCCACTATTAGAAGATAAGGTAAGGTTAATAAATCCAAGTGAATCTGGTCAATATGGTAGAGAAACGGCAGAAAAGGTACATGAAGAATTAAAAAAAATAGGTGGTGTAAAACCTCCAAGAGAATTTGTATTAATGGATAGGGCCGCTGTCGGTTTAGGATCAGTCTTTATGCATTTAAAGGCAGAAATTAATTGGTATAGAGTTTTTCACGAACTGGTTGGTAATTTTGATGAAAAGCAATTATCAGATAGGCAAAATAATGCTCTAAATATTTCTGGTTTATTACCAAATTAATCAGCTGATATTTTGCAAGATTAAATCTATAGATTTTTTTGCATCACCATATACCATTCTTGAATTATCTTTGAAAAACAAAGGGTTTTCAATTCCAGAATATCCTCTACCTTGACCTCTTTTTGATATAAATACCTGTTTAGCTTTCCATACTTCTAATACAGGCATGCCTGCAATAGGGCTGTTAGGGTCTTCTTGAGCTGCGGGATTAACTATATCATTTGCGCCTAATATCATTACAACATCTGTCTCGGGAAAATCAGAATTTATCTCATCCATTTCTAGAACAATATCATAAGGAACCTTAGCTTCTGCAAGAAGAACATTCATATGTCCAGGAAGACGTCCTGCAACAGGATGAATGCCAAATCTTACTTCTTTTTTCTTTGCTCTAAGCCTAGATGTTAATTCTGAGACTGCACTTTGTGCTTGAGCTACTGCCATTCCATATCCTGGAACTATAATTATTTTATCAGCTTCATTAAGTGCATTAGCAACTGATTCTATATCAATTGCTTTCATTTCTCCTTCTATATCCATAGTAGGCCCTGTACTGTCTCCCCATCCTCCTAAAATAACAGAAAGAAAATTTCTATTCATTGCTTTACACATTATATATGAAAGTATAGCTCCAGAAGATCCAACAAGAGCTCCAGTGACAATTAATAAGTCATTCCCAAGCATAAAACCAGTAGCTGCCGCTGCCCAGCCTGAATATGAGTTCAACATAGAAACAACTACTGGCATGTCGGCGCCACCTATTGCAAGAACTAGGTGAGCACCAATGATGAATGCAATGACTGTCATGAGTATTAATGTCCAGTTTCCACTATGACTCAGAAACATGTAACCAAGAACAAAACATCCACATAACATGATAATATTTAAAGCATGTCTACCAGGTAAAATTAGAGCTTTCCCAGTAATTAATTCAGATAATTTACCGAAAGCAACAATAGAACCTGTGAATGTTATAGCTCCTATAAAAACACCAATAAAAACTTCAATATTATGTATCATAAGTTGTGAGCTGGACATTTCTGAATGAGGAAGTAAGGCTGAATTAATTCCTATAAATACAGCGGCTAGCCCAACAAAAGAGTGAAGTGCGGCAACAAGCTGAGGCATTCCTGTCATCTGAACTTTATTGGCTACAATCGCACCTATTATTGAACCAATTACTATTGCTCCAATTAGCCAAGTTAGCCATTCAGTTATAAATACTTTACTGCCGAAGATAGTAGCAATTACAGCTATACCCATTCCTACGATACCGTACCAAACGGCTCTTTTTGCTTTTTCTTGATTGCTCAATCCACCTAAAGCTAGAATGAAAAGGACGCTAGCAGTAATATATGATGCAGTTAGTAAACCAGTAGTCATTTTTTAATCCTTTAGCTTCTTTGAAACATTGCAAGCATTCGTTTAGTCACCATAAACCCGCCAACAATATTGATAGTAGCTATAAAAACAGAAACTAATGCTAAAATACTAACAATATCATTGTCTGTTTTCATTTGTAACAATGCTCCAATTATTATTATACTTGAAATTGCATTAGTTACAGCCATTAGAGGGGTATGAAGTGAGTGAGACACATTCCAAATTACTTGGTAACCAACAAAACAAGATAATATAAAAACAATGAAATGTTGCATGAATTCAGAAGGTGCATATAGGCCAATAAACCAAGTTAAAATTGCTCCAATGATTAAAAGGATTATTTGTGTTCTTCCGGAGGCTTTTTCGGCTTTTATTTTCTCTTTTTCTATTTCCTCAGGTGTCTTTTGGATTGCTTTTTCAACATGTTTAGCTATTGCAGCAACTTTAGGTTTTGGCGGTGGGTAGGTTATTTCCCCTTTATGCACGACTGTTGCTCCTCGAATGACATCGTCATCCATGTTGGTGAAAGGGACACCATTTTTTTCGGGGGTCAGATCATCAATCATATGACGGATGTTTGTTGAATATAAGGTAGAAGATTGAGTGGCCATCCTGCTTGGTAAGTCAGTGTAACCAATGATTTTAACTTTATTCTTTGTCTCAATCATTTTATTTGGGACAGTGAGTTCACAATTACCACCTTGCTCTGCAGCTAAATCAACAATAACTGAACCAGGCTTCATTAAATCAACCATTTCCTTAGGCCAAAGTTTTGGAGCAGGCATTCCGGGTATTAAAGCTGTTGTAACAACTATATCAATTTCAGGTGCTTGTTTTCTAAATAGTTCCATTTCTTTTTCTATAAATTCTTTAGAAGCTGGTTTTGCATAGCCACCTTCTCCACTACCATCAGATGCAAAGTCTAACATTAAAAACTCAGCACCCATTGATTCAATTTGCTCAGCTACTTCAGGTCTGACGTCAAATGCTCTTACAATAGCACCCATTGATTGAGCTGTTCCAATCGCAGCTAATCCCGCTACTCCAGCACCAATTACAAGAATTTTAGCTGGAGGCACCTTACCAGCCGCAGTTATTTGGCCAGTAAAAAATCTTCCAAATTGGTTTCCTGCTTCTATTATAGCTCTATATCCAGCTATATTTGCCATAGAGGATAAGGCATCCATTTTCTGAGCTCTACTAATTCTTGGGATCATATCCATCGCTTGGACGGTTACTTTCTTTTTGCTGAGAGAATCAAGCAAAGATTTGTTTTGTCCAGGCCATATAAAACTTATAATGTGCTGATTAGTTTGTATCTTTGAAACTTCAGACTTTTCTGGACCCCTAACCTTTAAAATTATATCAGCGTCATTCCATAGTTGGACTGAGTTTTTAACAATTTTTACACCTACATCCCTATAATCTTTGTCTGAAAAGTTAGAAGATAATCCAGCATCTGTTTCGATAATACAGGTATAACCAAGTTTTTGTATTTGTTTTGCACTTTCAGGTGTCATGGCGACCCTAGCTTCGCCTTTAAATATTTCTTTGGGACTCCCGACTATCATTTAAATAACTCCGTTAATAAAAACATTCTGATGATAACAAATTAATATATTTATACAAAAAAAAACCGCTAATATAATTAAGCGGTTTGGTTTCAAATATTTAGAAATCTAATAATTATTAATATCCTTCTCTTTCTAGTCTTTTTCTCATGAGCTTCCTTACTCTTCTTGTACTTTCGGCCATCTCTCTAGCTCTTCTTTCTGAAGGTTTTTCATAGGTTCTTCTATTTTTCATTTCTCTAAACATGCCTTCTCTTTGCATCTTCTTTTTTAACACTCTAAGAGCTTGATCTACATTATTGTCACGAACAGACACATACATATTTTAAAACCTATAATTATTAGCAAAATAGCCAAATACCACAATACATTACACGTTTGCAAGTAATTTAATTAATTTCATCATTTAATTGAATTTAGAATTTAGATAAACTAGTTATATAGCATAATAAATAAAAGTGCTGGTTTTATGGAAAAAGATCAATCTGAGAATAAGGAATTAAAAATCAAGCTGGTCAAGGCTATGACTACCCATGTTCCATTTGACGGCTGGACGTGGT
The DNA here is from genome assembly GCA_016777645.1 of Alphaproteobacteria bacterium. Lineage (GTDB taxonomy): Bacteria > Pseudomonadota > Alphaproteobacteria > Puniceispirillales > Marisalimonadaceae > Marisalimonas. The sequence continues at coordinate 8,252 of JADHRC010000004.1, read as the reverse complement.
CTGCACTTGAGCAAGGTGCAATTGATATACGTTTTAAACCAAAATTAACAGCCCCAGATCGTATGAAAATATATTCTGATTTGTTTATAAATGGGCCAATTGACTTTATAGAGACTTTTTCAGAAATTATAGATGATGAAATGGAAAAAAATTATGAACTATTAGTTTCTAAACCAGAAAGAATTCCTCAAAAAATTAAAACTATTATTTTAATTAGACTTAATATATCTCAAAAATTTAAAGAGGCAGTTAGGTCCTCTCTTGCATTGACTGCTATTCCAAAAAATTCAAAAAAATCTATTAAAATGTTGTATAGGACTTGCCACAAAATTTGGAGAATGGCCGGCGATCAATCCACAGACTTCTCATTTTATACAAAAAGAGCTTCATTAGCAGCAGTTTATTCTTCTACTTTACTTTTTTGGTTAAATGATACTTCAAGCGAACAAAATAAAACAGCAGAGTTTTTAGATAGAAGACTATATGATATTTCCCAAATTTCTAATTTAAAAAAAACCTTTTCAGTTATTAAGAAACTTTCCAAAAATTTCAATAATAGTAAAAAGGCCTTAGGTATTAAATCTTTCTTTGATATTTTAAAAAAGATAAATCAAATAAAAAAATCAAGTTTTAGTTAAACTCTTTAAATTCATAATATGCCAATAAAAATTCATGATAATTTACCTGCTAGGACTATTCTTCTCAATGAACTTGTTGATGTTATAGATAGTTCAAGTGCAGAAAAGCAAGATATTAGACCATTAAGGTTTTTATTATTAAACCTTATGCCTAAGAAACTTCAAACTGAAGTTCAGTTTGCAAGACTTATTGGCGCCTCTCCTCTTCAAATTGAACTGACCTTAATGACCACTAAAACTTATGCTCCTAAAAATACAAAAAAAGAACATTTAATAGAGTTTTACAAAACTCTAGATGAAATTAAGGGAAAATTTTATGATGTATTAATAATTACCGGAGCTCCAGTAGAAATAGTAAGTTTTGAAGATGTTCAATATTGGAATGAGTTAAAAAAAATAATTGAATGGTCATCAAAGAATGTTTTTAGAAGAATTGGTATATGTTGGGGGGCTCAAGCACTCCTGCATGTACTTCACGGTATTGATAAACATACAATGGATGAAAAGTTATTTGGAGTATATGATCATAACTTAAATCAAGAAAAAAAATATCGACTTTTACAAGGTTTTATAGATAGGTTCCCAATGCCTGTGTCTCGCTATACTGAGACTAGAGACTATGAAGTCAAAAATGCTGGGCTAGAGATTTTAGCCTTTTCCAAAGAATCAGGTGTAGGAATGGTTAGATGTCCTAAAACAAAGGACTTATTTATTCTTAATCACCTAGAATATGATGCAATTACATTGAAAGAAGAATTTATTAGAGATAAATCAGAAAAAATTAGTATGAAGATTCCTGAAAATTATTTTCCTGACAATGATGTGCTTAAAGATCCAATAAACAGATGGCGACCATATGCTTTTTTGCTATTTTCGAATTTCATAAATGAAGTTTATCAAGATGTGCCGTACTCTTTTTGTGAATTAGGAGTTAGGTAATTCTATGATTAATATGACCCATTTTGCGTCCTATCTTGGTTTCTTTTTTACCATATAAAAATGTAATATAATCCTGGTCATCATATAAATGATCAACTGTATCTTCAAAGTTACCTATTAGATTAAACATTTCCCATTTACCATTTGATTTTACATCTTTAACTGGTAGGCCACATATTGTTCTAACCAGAATATCGAATTGGCTGTTATCACAACCATTTAAAGTCCAATGGAATGAGTTATGAGGCCTAGGTGCAATTTCATTAAAGATTATATTACCATCAAATAATTCAAAAAGTTCTACAGCTATAATACCGTAGAGGCCTAAATTTTGAGATAATTGTTTCGTTTTTGTTTTGAGTTCTTTTTCAGCATTTAAATCTAAAATAGCAGGTGCAATAGTTTTCTTTAATATACCGTTTTCGTGAAAATTCTCTGATATTGGAAAAAAACCATCTGACTCATCTGTACTTTTAAAATACATAATAGATATTTCTCTTTTAAATTCTAAAATTTCTTCCAAAACACATTCAACAGAACCAAGTTTTTCCCATATTTCGAATAAGTTAGAATTTTCATTAATTCTTATTTGTCCCTTGCCATCATATCCTAAAGAATTGGTTTTCAATATTCCTTTAAACCCCATTGATTTAGAAGCCATAATTAAATCATCTGTATTTTTAATCAAATACCATTTTGGTGTTCTAAACCCTGATTTTTCAGCCATTTCTTTTTCTTTGGATCTAATTTGTGCGCATCTGAAGACGACACTATTTGGAATGACTTTAGTTTTATTTGATAGTAGTTCTAATGATTTTGATGGTATATTCTCGAATTCTGAGGTTGCACAAACTACACTATTGGAAAATTCTACTAGTTTGTCGAAATCGTCCCAGTCACCGTGTGTAACTTTATTAACAACAGTCTCTGCGGGGTTATCACCTTTAGGACAATATAAATGAGTTTTATAACCACCCTTAGAGGCTGCCATGGCAATCATTTTGCCTAATTGCCCACCACCAAGAATGCCTAATATATTTTCTTTATTTGGAAGTATTGGTGAGTTAAATTTATTGATCATTTTGTTTAATTGGGGTTATAGGGACTTCATCAGTTTGTTTTTTTAACCATTTTATTAGTGAAGCATTAATATCAATGTTAGAAATTCCAAGTATTTTTGCCGCATAAATTCCTGCATTAATCGCCCCTGCTTTTCCTATTGACATTGTTGCCACAGGAACTCCAGCAGGCATTTGTACTATTGAAAGCAGGCTATCCATTCCCTTCAAAGCAGAGCTTTCGATAGGTACGCCTATTACAGGTAGTGTTGTATGAGAAGCTATCATTCCAGGTAAATGCGCAGCACCTCCTGCTCCTGCAATTATAACATTTATATTTTCATTTTTAGCATTTGTTGCAAATTCAAACATTCTCTCAGGTGTTCTATGGGCAGATATAATTTTTGTAATAACTGGAATTTTCAATTCGTTAAGAGTTCTTTCTGAGAATTTCATAGTTTCCCAATCACTTTGACTCCCCATAACTAAGGCAACACAAGGGAGGGTTTTTTGATTTTTCATATTTAGTCTCTTTATAAAAAAATCACTAACTTTTTAAAATTTTTTATTAATTAAAAAGTTTTGATTTAGTGATCTATATTTATATTTTCACTGTTATCGTTTTCTATAGAGCCTCCTGACTTAATGATGGCTTCATCTAAATCTTCTTGGCTACATAAACTTAATAAAACTGGGTGCTTAGCAGTAATGTTTGAGATGTTCCAATGACTTCTAGTTCTAATCTTTTCAATAGTATCTTTTGTTGTCCCTATTAATTTTGAAATCTGATTGTTTTTTATCTCTGGGTGATTTTTAACAATCCATGCAATTGCATCTGGCTTGTCACCTCTTCTAGCAAGAGGAATATACTTAGGGCCTTTATTCTTTGATTTTGGCTCATATGATAAGGATGAAGCTTTTTTCAAAAATAAAGAGGGATCATTACAACATTTGTCTATTTCATCTTGGGTTAGTTGTCCGTTTTGAATTGGGTCAAAACCAATAATTCCCTGACCGACATCTCCGTCAGCGATTGCTTGCACCTCCAAAGCATGGAGATTACAAAATTCCGCAATTTGTTCAAAAGTCAGTGTAGTATTATCAATTAACCATACGGCTGTAGCTTTTGGCATTAAAAGAGAAGACATCATTAAACTCCATTTGTCTTTTTAAAGACAATATTATTACATACAACAAAATCGTTATATCTTGCATCAGTATAATTATAGATTTTCTGAAACATTTCAATTTCTAAGTTTAATTCTTGTTTTTGTCAATGTAAGAACATCACATTTTTTTGGGGAGAGGTATCATGTAACTAGGCAATATGATTTCTACCTTAGATCCTAAAAAATCACACTGCAGGGTCGGATCTTCTTCAAATGAATAAAGCTGAGATAATTTTATTTTCGCAATTCCATAAAAATGATTTTTAATTTTATTACGAGTTAGTGATATTAATTCTCCTATTTCGGTATTATTAAATAAAAACCTTTTATCTCTAATTTCCTCTAATTTTAAAGGAAGCTGTTTGTTATACTCGAATCTTATAGGAACATACTTTTTTTTAACTAGGCCCTTCCACTTGATTCTTGCATTTACCTCTTGACCAATAAAGCAACCTTTATCAAAACTAATGCCACCAAATAGGTCTAAATTAATTTCCAAAGGTAAGGCGATGTTTGGTTCAATTTCAGTAGGGCCTTCTAAAATACAGTTTTTAAATCTCAAAAAATCGTAACCATCTATATTACTGTTATTTTTTTTCAAATTTTTGTTTTCAGTATAAATTCTTTTTATACTTTGCTCAGAGAACCTTTTATCTAAAAACGTATTAGAAAAATTATTATCTTCATTAGTCACAATAACATTGTAGTCAGTAGTTAAAACTTCAATTTCTCTTCTTAAATTATACATATTGATTTTTTGAATTAATCCATTGAGTTGTTTTTTATCACATTCAATATTTATTGATGAATATTCACCGTTAGCTTCAGAAACATTAACACTAACCAAAATATCAAATAGAACACGACCTTGAGGTGATAACAATGCACTTGGGATTATTTCATAAGGATTAAGTTTTTTGAGATCTGAAGAAAGTATATTATTTAGAAATTCGGTACATTTAGTACCCAAAACTTTAAAGACTTTCCTGTTTTCTAAAAAAACATTTATTTTGTCCATATTTAATCTTTATTAATTTTGTTGATTGCACTTACTACTGCTAAAATTGGAGCCACTGTAATACTTGTGTCAATTCCGCATCCAAAAATAGAGTCTTTCCCTTCATTACATTTAAGTTCTACATAGGCTGCAGACTCAGCTTTAGAAGTAGCGCTTCTAGTATTTTGTCCAAAGTCTTCCAAAGTGAATTTTAGATTAAAATTTTCTCTAATACCATTCACAAAAGCAGAAATAGGTCCATTACCCTGAGATGAGAATTGAAAATTTTCTTTTTCAAATCGTACAGTAGCATTTATTATTTCTAGATTTGATTCTCTATTAGCTCCTTCAACTTTAAAATCAATGAGCTCATAAGGACCTTTAACTAAAAAATTTTCAGTAAAAGTTTTCCATATTATATCGCTTGTGATTTCACGACCTGTTTTATCTGCAATTTTTTGTACTTTTCCAGACAATTCTATTTCTGCCCCTTTAGGTAGCTTTATATGATAGTCACTTTCTAAGAGCCATGCTGTACCACCCTTGCCCGATTGGCTGTTAACTCTAATAATTGCTTCATAAGTTCTACCAATGTCTGCGGGGTCTATTGGTAAATAGGGAACAGCCCATTTCTTACTTTTAGTTTTTTCTAAACTGTCCATACCCTTTCTAATAGCATCTTGATGACTGCCTGAAAAAGCTGTGTGAACTAGAGATCCAGCATAAGGGTGTCTTTCGTGAACAGGAAGCCTATTACAAAATTCTGCCGTTTCAATCAGTTCATTAATTTTACTGAAATCTAAGTTTGGGTTTATGCCTTGGGTAACTAAATTAAGGCCCAAAGTAACTAAATCTACATTGCCGGTTCTTTCGCCATTACCAAACAAAGTACCTTCAACCCTGTCTGCGCCTGCCATTAATCCTAATTCTGTAGCAGCTATTGCAGTACCTCTATCATTATGAGGGTGAAGTGATAGTATTACTCTTTGCCTATCACTAAAATGATTCCCCATCCATTCAATTTGATCTGCGTGAACATTCGGAGTGGACATTTCAACAGTTGCGGGAAGATTTATAATGACAGGATTTTTTGAATCTGCATCCCAAACATCTAAAACTGCTTCGCATACTTCTAAAGCATATGCTAATTCAGTTCCAGTGAAGCTCTCAGGTGAGTACTGTAATCTAATATTTGAATTATCTAACTTTGTAAGATTGTCGGCAATTATCTTAGCACCATCTGTTGCTATTTTTTTTACGCCTTCCATTGTTTCCCTGAAAACAACTTCTCTTTGTAAAGTGCTAGTAGAGTTATAAAGGTGTATAATTGCATTTTCACAACCTTTAAGACTTTTGATAGTTTTTAATATTAGAGGTTTTCTTGATTGTGTTAAAACCTGAACAGTAACATCCGAAGGTATATGTCCATTATCAATTAATTCTCTTACAAAATTAAAATCAGTCTCAGAGGCTGATGGAAAACCAATTTCAATTTCTTTGAACCCCATTTTAACTAATTGTTTAAACATTCGCATTTTTCTGATTGAATCCATTGGTTCAACCAAAGCTTGGTTGCCATCTCTAAGATCAACAGAACACCATATTGGAGCTTTTTTAATTATTTTATTAGGCCATTTCCTATTCTTAATTTTGACTGGCGGATATGGATCATATTTTGTATGGCTATTATTCATAATTCTTTACCTTAATTGTAATTGTATAACTTAATTTAATTAATTAACAAGTTTATCCCGGACTCCTCAGAGTACGGGATTCTTAATAAACTAAGAGTTTCTTTAGGCGTTGAATTATTTTTTTTAATCATAGTGAAACTTTATCAATTCTCATAATATTAAGTCAAGTTATTACAATAATATAAGTATTTTTAATATTGCCAAATACTATGTTTAAAACTACTTTGCATTGAAATAAATAATATAACAGATTATTAATTGTAGGTTTTTAATGAACGACATTAATCTAATAAGAAACTTTTCAATAATAGCTCATATTGATCACGGAAAATCAACTCTTGCTGATAGACTGATCCAAGAATGTAAAGGATTAGAAGAGAGAGAGATGAAAGAACAAGTTCTTGATAATATGGACATTGAAAGAGAACGTGGAATTACTATTAAAGCACAAACTGTTAGGTTGCTTTACAAGCATACAGATAATAAAACTTACACACTAAATTTGATGGATACTCCTGGTCACGTAGATTTTGCATACGAAGTCTCTCGCTCTTTATCTGCATGTGAAGGATCGTTACTTGTTGTAGATTCATCTCAAGGTGTAGAAGCTCAAACTTTAGCCAACGTTTATCAAGCAATAGATGTAAATCATGAAATTGTAACTGTATTAAATAAAATAGATCTACCTGCTTCTGAACCTGAACGAATAAGAAAACAAATAGAAGATGTAATTGGATTGCCAGGTGATGAAGCAATTGAGGTTTCAGCAAAAACTGGACAAGGAATTAAAGAAGTTTTGTCAACTCTAGTCGAAAAACTTGCACCTCCGACTGGTAACCCTGATGCTCCTTTACAAGCATTACTTATAGATAGCTGGTATGATCCTTATCTTGGAGTTTTAACTTTAGTAAGAGTTGTAAATGGTACCCTTAAAAAGGGTCAAAAGATCCGCTTTATGTCAACCAAAGTATCTCATACAATAGAAAAACTAGGTATATTCACTCCTAAAATAGTGAATGTTGACCAGTTAGGTCCTGGTGAGGTTGGCTTTATCACAGCTTCTGTTAAGGCTGTAGCAGACTGCAAAGTAGGAGATACAATAACAGATGACCGGAATCCAGTTTTGACTATGTTACCTGGATTTAAACCTTCTGTACCAGTTGTGTTCTGTGGTCTTTTTCCAATGGATAATGCACAATTTTCAGATCTAAGAGAGGCACTAAGCAAGCTCTCTCTTAATGATGCTTCATTTAGCTTTGAGGCAGAAACTTCAGCTGCATTAGGTTTTGGATTTAGATGTGGCTTCTTAGGTTTGTTACATATGGAAATTATAAGAGAAAGATTATCTAGAGAATTTGATTTAGATTTAATTTCTACAGCTCCCTCAGTTGTATATAAGGTTCAAAAAAGTGATAACACAAATCAGCTGCTTCATAACCCAGCAGATTTACCTGATATAAACCACATTAATTTTATAGAGGAACCATGGATTAAGGCAACTATTATGGTTCCTGATCAATATGTTGGTTCTGTTTTAACACTGTGTACTGAACGAAGGGGTGAACAAATAGATTTAACCTATGCTGGATCAAGAGCAATGATTGTTTACAAATTACCTCTGAACGAAGTGGTTTTTGATTTCTATGACAAATTAAAAAGTATGACATCAGGTTATGCTAGCTTTGACTACCAAATGGATGAATATAAGAAAGGTGATCTTGTAAGGGTGTCAATTTTGGTTAATGGAGATCCAGTAG
>JADHRC010000081.1 GCA_016777645.1 Alphaproteobacteria bacterium | reverse complement strand
ACTGCTCCTGTTGCACCTACTATAGCTACATTATATGACATCTAATTTGTTATTTCCTCTAACTTTCTAATAACTAAATCCATCATATCTTTTGTTCCAGCTTTTTCTCTACCAGGAGCCATAATATCTGGAGTCCTTGGTCCACTTTCTAGTGCCTTGGATACAGCATTATCAATCAAGTCTGATTCTTCTTTCATTTCAAAAGAATAACGAAGTAACATTGACAAACTTAATAATTCAGCCAATGGGTTTGCCAAACCTTTCCCGGCGATATCTGGAGCTGATCCATGAACTGGTTCATACATAGCATGTCTTTTCCCAGTATTTTTATCTATAGAGCCTAGGCTCGCAGACGGAAGCATTCCAAGTGAACCTGTTAACATTGCAGCACAATCAGATAAAATATCTCCAAATAAATTATCAGTTACAATAACGTCAAACTGCTTGGGATCTCTTACTAGCTGCATTGCACAGTTATCGGCATACATATGCGACATCTCTATTCCATTACCTTCTTTATCGAAAAGAGTGTTCATTACTTCACGCCATAAAACTCCTGACATCATCACATTAGCCTTTTCGACTGATGTTAGTTTTCCTTTTCTAGCTCTCGCTAAATCAAAAGCAACTCTTCCAATTCTTTCTATTTCTGGAGTAGTATACAAATTAGTGTCATAACCCTTTTTGGTGTCTTTATTAACTTCTTCTATACCCCTGGGCTCTGCAAAATAAATTCCACCTGTTAACTCTCTAACTATTAAAATGTCTAATCCAGAAATTATTTCAGGTTTTAATGAAGATGCGTCAACAAGGGCAGGGAAAACCATGGCAGGTCTTAAATTAGCAAACAGATCCATTTCTTTTCGTAATTTTAGTAAGCCATTTTCTGGTCTTTTTTCAAATGGAACTCCTTCATACTTTGGACCACCAACTGCTCCAAACAAAATTGCATCAGAGTCTATAGAGTCTGCTAAAGTTTCATCAGTTAGAGGTGTTCCGTACTTATCATAGGAAGCACCTCCAACTAAACCTTCTTTTATATTGAAAGAAATGCTTTTGTTTTTGCCTAACCAATCAACAACTCTAAGTGTTTCCTTTACAACTTCAGGCCCAACTCCATCTCCAGGCAATACCATTAATGTTCTGTTTGATGACATAAAATTTTTCCAGTTTTTAATTTTTTATAACCAAGGTCTTTCTGAAGACATATTTGTTTCAAATATCTCTATCTGTTTAGATTTTTGCATTGTTAATCCAATATCATCCAAACCTTCTAAAAGACATTTTTTTCTAAATGGATCAATCTCAAACTTTATGATTGAGCCATTAGGTCTTCTAATCTCCTGAGATGGAAGATCTATTTCTAGTTCAGGGTTTTCTTTGTCTCTTGCATCAGCCATCAGAGCCTCTCTATCATCAGATGAAACTTTGATTGGTAAAAGACCATTTTTAAAAGAATTATTATAAAAAATGTCTGCAAAAGATGTCGATATTATGCATTTTATACCAAAGTCTGACAAAGCCCATGGCGCATGCTCTCTGCTAGAACCGCAACCAAAATTATCTCCTGCAACTATTATACTACTTGATCTGTAAGGTTCCTGATTGAGGATAAAATCTTTTTTTTCTGAGCCATCGTCATTGAATCTCATCTCATCAAAAAGATGTTTACCCAAACCGGTTCTCTTAATAGTTTTTAAAAACTGTTTAGGTATTATTTTGTCAGTATCTACATTTATGAAATTGAATGGAGCAGCAATACCCTTAAGATTATTAAATTTTTCCATGGTCTATCCTTACGAGATAATCAGATTATTTCATTAAAGTCCGTTAATTTACCTGTTATAGCAGAGGCTGCAGCTATTTCAGGACTTACTAAATGAGTTCTGCCACCTTTACCCTGTCTTCCCTCAAAATTTCTATTTGAGGTACTAGCACACCTTTCACCTGGCTGAAGTTTATCTTCATTCATAGCCAAACACATCGAACAACCAGGTTCTCTCCATTCAAAACCTGCTTCTGTAAAGATATGATTTAAACCTTCTTCTTCTGCTTGACTTTTGACGAGACCTGAGCCTGGAACTACCATGGCTCTTATACCAGATTTAATTTTTTTACCCTTTATAACTTTTGCAGCAGACCGTAAATCCTCTATTCTTGAATTAGTGCATGAACCTATAAAAACTGTGTTGATTTCAACATCAGATATTTTTTGACCTCCTTTTAGACCCATATATTCAAGCGATCTCTCAATTTTAGCGCGTGCATCATCATCTTTAATTTTACTAGGGTCAGGTATAATACCATCAATTGGGACAACATCCTCAGGACTAGTACCCCAAGTAACTGTTGGTTTGATTTTATTAGCATTAATTATTATTGTTTTATCATAATGTGCATTTTCATCAGAAGGTAACGATTTCCACCATTCGAGAGCAAGATCCCAATCTTTACCTTTTGGAGCCATCGGCTTTCCTTGTAAATAATCAAAAGTTGTTTGATCTGGGGCAATCATTCCTGCTCTTGCTCCTGCCTCAATGGACATATTACAAACCGTCATTCTACCTTCCATGGAAAGATTTTTAATGGCATCTCCTGAGTATTCTATAACATGACCTGTTCCACCAGCCGTTCCAATTTCACCTATAATTGCTAAAACCAAATCTTTAGGTGAAACACCTGATTGAAGCTCACCTTCAACCCTTATGAGCATATTTTTAGCTGGTTTTTGTATTAATGTTTGTGTAGCCAAAACGTGTTCAACTTCTGAAGTTCCTATTCCAAACGCAAGAGCCCCGAATGCCCCATGTGTTGCTGTATGACTGTCTCCACAAACAATTGTCATTCCAGGCTGAGTAAACCCTTGCTCAGGACCTATAACATGAACGATACCTTGTCTTTCATCCATCATGTTAAAGTAAGGTATGCCGAAATCTTTTACATTTTTGTCTAGAGCCTCTACTTGGATTCTAGATTCTTCTTCGTGTATACCGTCGGCTCTATCAGTTGTTGGCACATTATGATCGGCAACAGCTAAAGTTCTATGAGGTGAATTAACAGATCTACCAGACAACCTTAGACCTTCAAAAGCTTGTGGGCTCGTGACTTCATGGACTAAATGTCTATCAATATAAATTAGTGATGCGCCATCATCTTGAGTATTTATAAGATGATAGTCCCAAATCTTATCAAAAAGAGTTCTAGGCTTCATTTTATTTCTCCATCAATTTGGAAGTTTATATGAATATTGCTGATAAAGGAGTAATAAATTTCTTAAGAATCAGTTTCTTCAGAAACAACCTTTGTTTCAACCTGTTCCACTTTAGATTTATTATCCTTTTTAGAAACCTGAATTTTTTCTACAATTCGAGCTGATTTTCCTCTTCTATCCCTAAGGTAATATAACTTTGCTCTTCTAACCTTACCTCTTTTAAGTAGAGTTATACCCGCAATCTTAGGAGAGAAAATAGGAAATATTCTTTCAACTCCTTCACCATAGGATATTTTTCTAACTGTAAAACTTTCATTTAAACCACCACCACTTCGGGCAATGCATAAACCTTCAAAAGCCTGGATTCTCTCTTTATCTCCTTCGACGATTTTTACATCTACTCTTATAGTATCACCAGCACCAAATTCTGGAATATTTCTTTCAGAAGAAATTTTATCCATTTGATTTTTTTCAATTTTATCAATTACGTTCATTTTACTACCCTTTCATGAAAAATACTCATAGCAAACTTATGTTTTTTTTTCTAGTTAAGATTTTATATATTTTTCCCACAAGTCTGGTCTTTTTAATTTAGTTATCATTTCTGATTTCTTTGTTTTCCACATTTTTATTTTTTTATGATCACCAGAAAGCAAAATATTTGGAACTTCTAGGTTGTTCCAAATTCTTGGTTGAGTGTATAATGGATATTCTAATAAACCAGTCTCAAAACTTTCATCCAATAAAACTTCTGAATTACCTACTACATTTGGTAGAAGTCTTATTATCGAATCCATCATTAATTGGGCTGCTAATTCTCCACCTGATAAAATAAAATCACCAATGCTAATCTCTTCAATATCATTACTTATTAAAAACCTCTCATCTACTCCCTCATATCTCCCACATATAAAAACAACTCCATTTTTTTTAGATAAGTTTTTTGCAAGCTGTTGATCAAATTTCCTTCCTCTAGGTGACAAGTAAATTCTTGGACCCTCATTATTTGAAACTGATCTCAAAGCATTATGAAGAACATCTGCCTTTATAACCATTCCAGGCCCTCCACCAAAAGGAACATCATCAACTTTGCCATTTCTATCGTCAGAGAAATCTCTTATATTTATCGTTTTAAGAGACCAAATCCCATTTTTTAAAGCTTTGCCCGCTAAGGAAAAATCCAAAGTACCAGGAAACATTTCTGGAAAAAGTGACAAAACTGTTGCGTTCCACACTTGAAGTACCCTTCTTAATTTTTTATAAAAGCTATATCTATGTCTAGAATAACTTCCCTATCTTGATAATTAATATTTTTTAAAAAAGTTTCTCCAATGGGTAAATAAAATCTCTTATTTAGGTTTTCTACTTCAACTAATTGGCCACCACCAAAATCATTAAAAGAAATTATAAACCCAAAACTTTCTCTTTTTAAATTAAATACTTCAAAATTTAATAAATCTCTTTGGTAAAACTCATTATCATTTAATAATGGAAATTCATCTCTTTTAACATACAGAATTAAATTTCTAATTGTTTCAGCTTCATTCCTTGTTTTAATATTTTCAACAGTACAAATAAGATTATGCTTAATCTTTCTTACTAGTTTTATTTTAATTGGTTTTTGTTCGTTACCTATAAATAGATTTTTATAAAGAAACATACCTTCAGGAACTTCAGTAAAACTTTTGATTTTCACCTGACCATTTATTCCATGAGGACCAAGAATAGACCCTATTTCAACCCAAACATTGTTAGACAATTAAAATCTATTCTTTTTTATCCTCTGCTGCTGGAGCCTCTTCAGCTGCTGCTTCTGCCTGAACTTCTTCTACCGGAGCTTCTGCTGCTGGAGCCTCTTCAGCTGCTGCTTCTGCCTGAACTTCTTCTACCGGAGCTTCTGCTGCTGGAGCCTCTTCTGCTGCTGCTTCTGCAGCGGCTGCATCTGCTGCAGCTAATTTTTCAGCGGCTTCTGCTTCTCTTTCTTGTCTTTTCTTACCTGGAGCGCTTTTTATAGGCTGTTCTCTAATTACAGGGGCTTTTACCAAGCCATCTGAAGAAATCATTTTGGCCACTCTAAGGGTAGGTTGAGCACCTTTTGAAATCCAGTACTTGGCTCTTTCAGAATTTAATACCATTCTTTCTGGATGGTCTTTTGCAACCATTGGGTTATAAGAACCTAATCTTTCAATAAATTTTCCATCACGGGGTGACAAAGCCTCTGCAACTACTATTTTATAAAAAGGTCTTTTTTTAGATCCACCTCTGGATAGTCTTATTTTTAATGCCATTTTTTTTCCTTATTTTAAATTTAAATTTATCTTCTTTTTTTTGAGGGTTTTCCTCCTAGACCAGGAAGCCCCATACCTCCAAACCTACTAGCCATGTTCCCTAAGTTTGGCATGTTTCCACCCATCATTTTTTGAAGCTCAGCCATTTTATTTGCATCAACAGGTGAATTTTGTCCTTCTCCGGGATTCGTCATTCCTCCACCTAAGGAGGACATCATATTTTTTAATCCACCTAAGCCACCCATTTTCCCCATTTTTTTCATCATCCGAGCCATATCTTGTTGTTGTTTTACAAGCCTATTTACATCTGAAACTTGCGTGCCTGAGCCGGATGCAATCCTTTTCCTTCGAGAAGCATTTAGCAAAGCTACATTAACTCTTTCTTTTTTAGTCATTGAATAAATAATAGCTTCTTGTTTGGAAATTGCCTTATCATTGAAATTATTAGCAGCCATTTGCTTTTGAAGTTTTCCAATTCCAGGAAGCATAGACATTATACCACCTAAGCCTCCCATTTTTTTGAGCTGTCCAATCTGCTTTAACATATCATTCATGTCAAAGCTTCCTTGAGACATTCTCTTCATCATGTGAGCAGCATCTTCTTCAGCAATAGTCTCTGCAGCTTTTTCAACTAAAGATACTACATCTCCCATGTCTAAAATTCTGCCTGCAGCTCTATCAGGATAGAAAGCTTCTAATCCATCTAATTTTTCAGACACACCAACAAACTTAATTGGACAACCAGTGACGGATCTCATAGATAGTGCCGCACCGCCCCTTGCATCACCATCAGACCTTGTAAGTATAACACCCGAAATTTTAATTAATTCCGAGAAAGATTTAGCAGTTTGAACTGCATCCTGGCCAGTCATTGCATCAGCAACTAACAAAGTTTCTGATGGATTTGAAATTTTAAAAACCTCTTTTGCTTCAGACATCATCGCTGTGTCTAGGGTTGTTCTTCCAGCAGTATCAAGAATCAAAACATCAATAGCTTGAACCTTAGACGCTGCCATAGCCCTTTTGGCAATTTGCTCTGGGCTTTCGCCATCTATTTCAGGCAGAACTAAAACTTCAGCTTGTTCACCTAATATTCTAAGTTGTTCCCTTGCAGCAGGCCTATAAATATCCAGTGAGGCTAACATAACTTTTTTTCGCTTTTTTGTTTTTAAATGAAGAGCCAACTTACCTGCTGTGGTTGTCTTACCAGAACCTTGCAAACCTACTAATAAAATTACTGCTGGAGGAGAGTGATCAATTAACAACTCTGATTCATTAGATCCAAGCACCTCAATCAAAACATCATTTACAATTTTAATTACTTGTTGGCCAGGAGTGACCGACCTTAATACTTCTTCTCCAACAGCCCTAATCCTAACTTTATCAATAAATTCTCTTACAACTGGTAGTGCTACATCAGCTTCTAACAAAGCTGAACGTACTTCTTTTAACGCTTCATCAACGTCTTTTTCTGTTAAGGCTCCACGTTTTGTTAAACCTTTAAAAACATTACCAAGTTTATCTGTTAAATTCTCAAACATACTAAAACCTAATTGAAACCTAAGCACGATTGCGCCCGTGCTTGAAACTCAAGGACGCGCGTTTAGAGGCCCCGAAAACGTACGGGAAGCCGCCCCACCAAAGGCCCCCAGTGGATCTAGACGCACTTTCGCCTCGGGGGTCCCACGGCGTGAGTAATACGTACTGCC
>JADHRC010000080.1 GCA_016777645.1 Alphaproteobacteria bacterium | reverse complement strand
GTGCTAGATTTCTTAACCGTCTTTAAAATTTGATGAAGATCATTATCAGATAAATTTTTAGAAACACCTCTTATTTTTTTTAATTTTTCTATTTTTTGTGGTTTTAAGATAGCAATATTTACTAAAGTGTCATCTCTAATTAACCAATTTCTAGGGATATTTCTTTTTTGGCACTCGACCTCTCTCCATGAAGCAAGATCTTTTAAATAGTTAAGCATTTCTCCATTAGATTGTCTAACCTTAATCTTTTCCCAAGTTTTGCTAGGTTCAACAACATACAAACTTTTATCATTGAGATATTGCAACTCTTTTTTTACCCAATCTTCTCGCTCAAGATCATCGATTAATTTTGTGATTATAGGATAAATTTTGATTAGATAAGTTACATCACAAATAGCATAATTTAATTGTTCTTGGGATAACGGTCTTTGAAGCCAATTGGTAAACTGATTTTCTTTGCTAATTGATTTTCCTAAAAATCGACTTACTAATTTTTCATATCCTACTTGATCTCCTAACCCACAAAACATAGAAGCAATTTGAGTGTCATAAATTGGCTTGGGCAATTTACCAGTTAAGTTAAAAAAAATTTCTAAATCTTGTCTTGCTGCATGAAAGACTTTCAATATAGATTCATTAGCAAGTAAATCCCATACAGGTTTCATATCAATACCTGACAAGGGATCTATAGCTGCAGAAAAACTTTCTCCTGCAATTTGTACTAAACATAGTGATGGATAATAGGAGTTTTCTCTGATAAATTCAGTATCAATTGCTAATACTTTTTCTTTTATACATTTATTATAAAAATCTTTTAATGTATCATTATCAGTAATAATAATATTCGAGTTGTCCATATTTATTAACTTAAATTATATTAACTGGAAAACAACATTATTTATTTTTAAATAAAAAACCAAACTAAGAGATGAAATTGATGCCAATAAAAAGTTTTTATTTTTTTTTAATAATTTTATTAAGTTTTTACATTAAGAATCTTTGTGCCGAACTTTTGCCTCATAAAGCATCATATTCACTAAACGTACAAAATATAAAAGATGGAAGTTTCCTTGAAGGTGGGCAAGGACAATCTTATTTCGAAATATCGAAAACCTGCGAAGGTTGGAATGTTAAAGAAGATTATGTTCTGATCTATGAGTTTCCAAATAAAAAAATGTCTAATAGTTTTTCTACTTATTCAACCTTTGAAAATTTTTCTTCGACTAAGCACAGTTTCGAATTGAATGATAAAAGTGAATTAAGTGGCGAAAATGCCTATCAGGGGTATTTGGAAAAAAAGAAAAATAATATTAGCGGTACTTTAATTAAAGAAAATATTAAAAATTTATCTTTTAATAAAGATGTCTTGTTTCCTATAGAGCATTTAAAAAAAATAATCGAAAAAGCTGAAGCGGGAGAAAAATTATATACAACAAAAGTATTTTTTGGAAATGAAGAAAAAGATTTTATAAAAACAGTCTCAACATTTATAGGAAACAGAGCAAAAGCTAGACCCTTAGGCTTTGATTACATAGCTAATAATGAAGTTTGGAAATTGAAGATTTCATTTTATACTAACAATTCTAAAAAGGGAAATCCAGACTACGAAATAAAGTTAGAGCTCGATCAAAATGGCGTTGCTCATTATTACGAAGTAGACTATGGAGACTTTGAAATAAAAGCTAACTTAAAAAGTTTTGAAGTTATAGATGAAAAAAAATGTAATTAAAAAACTATTTGATTTTGGCTTCTTTAAACAAAACATGTTTGCGAACCTTAGGATCATATTTCTTTAGTTCTAGCTTCTCAGGCTTAGTTCTAGGATTTTTCTTAGTTACATAAAAAAAACCTGTGTCTGCAGTACTCAATAATTTAATCTGTAGTGTAGCTGGTTTAGCCATGACATTCTCCTAATACTAGCCATAATCTATGTAATTTTTTGTTAAAGTCAAGTTTAGAAATTTTTATTTAATATTGGCGTTTTTTTTTACGTCGATAGATTTGTCTTTTACTTATGCCATCAGACCATTTTACTAAAATACTTCCTGTTGTAGGAACAACTTCAATAATCTTTACTTTGAACTTCATCCCTATATTAAAAATAAATCCATTATTTTCACCCGTTAATGACTGTTTTTCAGAATTATAAATATACCAATCATTTGGTAATTCTCTTGTTGGTAGTAACGCATCCGCTATTCCATTATCTATAGACACAAAAACACCAAATTTATGAACTGATATTATAATACACTCTACAATGTCATTGATTCTTTCTTGATATAATAATGAAATCAGTCGGTCCATTGTTTTCCGCTCTGCAACTATAGCACGTCTCTCTGTATTTGAAATATGTTCGCAAATTAGATCTAAATTATCACTGATATTTGAGTCTATATTTTTTTTATTTTCAGTTTTTGTGTCTATTATTTTTATGATTTGTCTATGGATCATTAAATCTGCATAACGTCTTATGGGCGAGGTAAAGTGGACATAATTTTTAAGAGCTAGACCAAAATGTGATTTATTAAGATGGTTATATTTTGCTTGAGATTGACTTCTTAAAACTGATTGATTTATCATTTCATAATCAGGTGTTTGTTTAGTTACTTCCAGTATCTTATTCATTAATGATGGATGTGGTACCTTTCCTATTAAGTGTTGTCCTAAAGGTATGCCTATTAAATCGATAAGAGTTTTATATTTTTCCTCGCTTGGAGGTTCATGAATACGATAAATTGACTTTAAATTATATTTTTGAATTTCTTCTGCTGCGGCTACATTAGCTAGTATCATTAATTCTTCAATTATTTTGTTGCTTTTCAAGCCATAAACTTTTTGTACATTTATTGGCCAGTTTTGGTCATTAAACAAAATCTTTTTTTCAGGCAACTCAAGATTTAAAGCACCTCTTTTTGCCCTTATTTTGTCTAGAATAAGGTAAACTTGATATAAAGATTTTATAACATCCAATATTTCAGGATCATAACTCTCAGAAGATATTTTATTATCAATGATGTTTTCTACTTCTTCGTAAGTTAGGCGTTTTTTTGAATTAATAATAGATCTAAAAAATCTATGAGATAATTTTTCACCTTTTTTATTTATTATTATTTCAACAGTTAAACAAAATCTATCAACATTAGGTTTAAGAGAGCAAAGTTCGTTGGATAATTCTTCTGGAAGCATTGGTATTACAAGATTTGGTAAATAAACAGAATTACCTCTTTCTTTAGCTTCTTTATCCAAATACGAATTTGGTTTAACAAAATAAGATACGTCTGCTATAGAAACTAAAACTTTCCATGTTCGATTGTTTATTTTTTCGACATAAACAGCATCATCAAAATCTTTTGCATCTTCTCCATCAATAGTAATAAATGAAACTGAGTTTAGATCACTGCGGCCAACTTTATCAATTGTGTTTAAAAGCTTAATTTCATTTTTTATATTTTTGTCAAACTCGCTTTTTATATCATTTTCTTTTATGGCAAGGTAGGAGATAGTTTTAGGATCAAAAGAAGATCCTATTATTTCCAATATTTCAGCATATACCTTTTCATTTTTATTCCTAGAGTTATATTTTCTATTTCTCTTAATTTTTTTGATTTTAATTTTATTTAAAACCTTAGCCGATAGTATTTGAGCCCTAACAATATCACCCTGTTTAATAGAATTGTCTTTAGTAATTATTGGCTCTATTGTTTCTTTATATTTCAAACCTCTTTCTATTTCTTTTAGTATAAATTTTTTTTTTGAATTTAACTTAACTTCTGCAAAAAATTGTTTTCTTTCTACGTTAATTTTTTTAATTATTTTTTTTGTTGTCCAAACTTTATTTTTTAAATGAATTTCTACTAAAAGATGATCACCTAAATTAAAATTATTACTGTCTTTATTTGAAGCAATTTCTATTTGATCAATAATTTGATCTTTTTCAAGAACCCTCCCAATGGCAAAGCCATCGTTATCTAGTGAGATTACTTTTACTGATAAAATTTTTGTAATTTTTACTATTCCACTAATATATTTTATATTTAAATGATTTTATAATCATCATTCAGGTTTTTTATTTTTTTGAGCGTTTATTTGTTTTCTTAGAGAATTTTTGTGGTTTTGCAGCCTTCGCTGCTATTAATTCTATTGCATGCTCTAAATTTATATCTTCTAATGAAATATCTTTAGGTAGGGTAGCCCTAATTTTATTATACTCTACATATGGTCCAAATCTTCCTGATTTGGCAAGAATTTTACCTTTTCCATCTGGGTGATCTCCCAAAACTTTACCTAATTTTTCACTATTTTCTCCAATTAGAACTACTGCGTGATTTAAACCTATATTAATAACTGTTTCATCAGCAGGAATACTTATAAAATTAATACCATATTTAAGATATGGGCCATATCGTCCTATGCCTGCTGAAATATCTTCTCCAGTTTCTGGATGTTTTCCTATTAACCTTGGCAAAGAAAGAAAAGCTAGTGCTTTTCCCAAATCTATTTCTTTGGCGCCAACAAGTTTTGGAATACTTGTTCTTTTAGGCTTCTTTTCTTCTCCAAGTTGTAGATATATCCCATATGGTCCTTTTTTAATTATCACATTAAGTCCTGAAACTGGATCAATACCTAGAATTCCATCATTATCAGGTATAAAATTGTCATCAATATTATTTTCTTCTTTATTTTGATTACTAGCAATTTGTTTTGTGAATTTACATTCTGGATAGTTAGAACAACCTATAAAAGCTCCATATTTTCCTAATTCCAATCCAAGGTTACCATTAGAGCAAGTTGGACACTTTCTGTTAGGATGCCCATTCTTTGCATCTTCTGAAGGAAAAAATAGATCTGCTAATTCTTTTTCTAAAGCCTCCAGTATCTTATCTCGTTCGAGTTCAGACATTTTGCTCAAATGTGGCTTAAAACCATCCCAAAACTCTTTTAATAATTTTTTATAATTTAGTTTCCCGTCTGATACTTGATCTAATTGCTTTTCTAGATCTGCTGTAAAATCATATTGTATATATTTGCCAAAAAAATTATTTAAAAAAGCAGTTAAAATCCTTCCTCTTTCTTGTGGTATATGCCTTCCTTTTTCTTTTTCAACATAATTTCTATTTATTAAAACCTGCAATATAGAAGCGTAGGTTGATGGCCTACCAATACCTAACTCTTCCATTTTTTTTATTAAGCTTGCGTCTGTATATCTAGGGGGAGGTTGAGTGAAATGTTGTTCACTTTTAACTTCACTCAGGTTAGCAGGCTCATTTGTTGCTAATTTAGGTAATAATCTATCATCTTCCCTATCTCTATATATAAAAAATCCAGGAAAAATAACCTGAGATCCGTTGGCTCTAAATATTATGCTTTGGTCTTGATTAGCAATATCAGCAGCTGTCTCATCTAATTCAGCAGACTGCATTTGACTAGAGATAGTTCTTTTCCATATTAAATCATAAAGCTTAAGTTGTTCTGTATCTAAATATGAAGAGATACTTTCTGGGTCACGAGAAATCATAGTAGGTCTTATGGCTTCATGAGCTTCTTGAGCATTAGCTGCTTTTGATTTATAGACCCTATGTTTTTCAGGAATATAATTTTTCCCATGACGATTTATAATTTCATCACGCAACTCTTCAACTGCCTGAGAGCTAATTTGAACACCATCTGTTCTCATGTATGTAATCAAACCAGTTGTTTCACTGCCAATATTTACACCCTCATATAATTTTTGTGCTATTCTCATAGTTCTTGATGCGCCAAAACCAAGTTTGTTTGAAGCTTCTTGTTGAAGTGTAGAAGTAGTAAAGGGGGGTAAGGGATTTCTTTTAACGCGTTTGGTTTCAATTTTCGAAATATTAAAGGTAGATTCATTGATTTTTTTTAATGCAAGGTTGGCTTCGTTTTCATCTTTTATATCCATTTTTGCTAGTTTCTTGTAATCCATTACAGTCAATCTTGCGGAAAATTCTTCTTTTGATTTTGTAGAAAATATAGACGAAATAGACCAATATTCTTCAATATTGAATTTCTCAATTTCAATCTCTCTTTCGCATATTAGTTTTAATGCTACAGATTGCACTCTACCAGCAGACTTGGAGCCAGGAAGTTTTCTCCATAATATGGGAGAAATAGAAAACCCTATTAGGTGATCTAAAGCTCTTCTTGCCAAATATGCATCAACTAGTTCAGAATTGATATCTCTTGGTGACTTCATTGCCTCTAAAACAGCATTTTTAGTTATTTCATTAAAAACAACTCGTTTAACTGGTTTATCTAAGGTGGTTTTTTTAGCATCTAAAATTTCTTTTAAGTGCCAGCTAATAGCTTCTCCCTCTCTATCTGGGTCTGTAGCTAAAATTAGGGTATCGGCTGATTTTAATTCACCTACAATTTGCTTTACAACTTTGTCTTTATCTCTATTCAATTCCCAAGACATTTTAAAATCATTATCTGGGAGAACTGCTCCGTCTTTAGATGGAAGATCTCTTACATGACCAACTGAAGCAATTACCTTGTATTCATCACCTAAATATTTATTTATTGTTTGAGCTTTAGCAGGAGATTCAACTATAACCAATTTCATTCATAATAACCTTAAGATAACTTTGATTTACAAAATGAGCTTTTAAGTGCAGATAACATTAGTTTAATTAAATAACAATAATAATGTTTTTATATTTTAGGCTCGGTGCCTTTTATTAATCTTTTGATATTTTCTCGATGTTGAAAAAAACACACAGATGAAATTATAATTGAAGAAATTAAATAAATATTTTCTGACGAAAAAAAATACATAGATATTGGGATTATAATATATGAAAAAAGAGCAGATAGAGAACTTATTTTGAATAGTTTTGCAGACAAAAGCCATATTAAAAGGGCTACCACTCCAACTAAAATATTAAGATAGAGTATAACTCCGAAACCAGTTGCAACACCTTTCCCACCCCGAAATTTAAGCCAAATAGGAAAACAATGTCCTATAACAGCAGAAACGCCAGTTATACATTCAAAATAAAAATGATTATTTATATTTGGAATTATCTCATAGCTAAATAATATTTTTACAAGGATGATGGCAATAAATCCTTTGATCCCATCAAGAAATAAAGTCAAAAGGGCGATCTTTTTATTGCCTGTCCTTAAAACGTTGGTGGCACCAATGTTTCCGCTTCCTATTTTTCTTATATCTCCTAAACCAATTGACTTGGTAAG
>JADHRC010000079.1 GCA_016777645.1 Alphaproteobacteria bacterium | reverse complement strand
AAACCAACATCACCACAAATAAGTCTGTCCATTAACCTTCCAGTTTCAAGATCAGATAATATTTGATTTATTGTATTTTCTTGATCTTCCGTTAATTCAAAAGGAAATTTTTTTGAAAATTCATTATAATTTTCTGGAACAAACATCTTTTCTATTGATATGACTTCTCTTTGTGCGGCAACTCTTATTAATTTTTCTGCCATATCTCTTATTTTTTTCTTTACGTTTGCTTTTCTGTTCTGCCAGTTGACTGTACCTAATTTATCTAGTTCTCTTCCCAAACTTGAATCACCAACCCTACTTAGAAGATTCATGTTTTCAACTGGTAAATAAAGTTTGTCTCCTCCTTGATAAATCAAGCGTAAACAATCGTGATCAGTTCCATTTGTACTGATTTTTTCTAACCCATCATAAATTGCTATTCCATGATCTATGTGGGCAACAAGATCTCCATTATCTATAGCATTAACATCTTTTAAAAAGTTTTCAGATTTCCTTCTCCATGAACGTCTCTTTATTTTTGGAATACCAAAAATATCTCGATCAAATATCACATAACAATCATCAACCTGGAAACTTTCCAGATAAGGAGAATAAGTAAAATTGAAGTTAAATTGTAAATCGTTTGTGATTAATTCTTTCATTTCAATTATATTATATTCAATTTTTTTTTCTATTAACTCTTGTTCAAAAAAATTAATTAAACTTTTAATTTTAGACTTTTCTTCAGTTACTAAAATGATTTTTTTGTTATTATTAATTTCATCAACACAAAATTTAATAAAATGATTAATTTTATTATTCTGTTCAATATGTTGTAAAAAATTGTCAACTATTAATGGCTTTGAATTTATGTTTAGATTAACTTGATTATTTTCAAGAATATGAAATTCATTCAGTTCTATTGTTTTAAAAAGTTTTAAGTTCTGCTCTATTTCGGCTTTGGTTAAATATAGATCTTCTGAATTAATAACTTTATAATCTACATTATTTAATTTTCTTTCATCACTAAAGTTTTTAATCTCTTCTTCTCTCTGAGAAAGTAAAGTTAGAAAATTTTTAGTTAACAAAAATACTAAATCAATATTCTTGGGCAAAAAATTAAAAATTGAACTTAGATTATTAGTATGAATTAAGGGTAAAAAATGTTCAATTCCGTTAAACTTAATTCCAGATGTAATTTTTTCATATAAAGGGCTATTTAAGCTTTTTGACCCATGAACTGATCTAAATTTTCTTCTAAAGTGTTCTATACTCTTATCATTTAAAATATATTCATTTGATGGATAAATATTTATGTCTTCAACTAACAAATTTGATCTCTGTGTTAGTGGGTCCATCTCTTTTATTGTTTCTATATAATCACCCAAAAAATCAATTCTGTATCCCTTATTATGCCCAACAGGAAATACATCTAATATATTGCCTCTTATACTAAATTCAGCTAATTCTCTTACGGTTTGAACTCTTGTATAACCAATATTGATTAAAAAATCTCTAATATGATTGAATGATGTTTTCTTTTTTTGACTAATACTAATTGAATTTATTTTATAAAAATCAATTGGTGCTGTTTTTATAAAAAGAGCATTTATTGTCGTTAAAAAAACATTTTTTTTATTCCTTGTACCATAATCAACACTGATGTTAGTAAATGTTTTTACGCGCTCACTAATTATATTAAAATTAGGCGAGGAAACATCAAAAGGTAAACAATCCCATGCTGGAATAGGATAAACATCAACATTATCAAAATTCTCAATAATAAATTCATTTATTTGAAATAACTCTAAATCACTTTTAGCAATATAAAAAATATTGTTGTTTTGAGAGAGATAACTTACTAAAAAAGGAATTATACTATCTCTAATACCATTAATAGTTTGGATTTCTAATAATTGTTTTTTGAAGTTAAACAATTTAAAAACCTTTAAAATCTCTAATTAAGTTTATTAAAGTTCTTTCCTTTTCAGATTCTGTTTGCTCTATATCTATTGATAAACGCCATATTCTAGGATCACCAGATTGAAGGAGTTGCTCATAAGCTAATAAATTTTCATCAGAAAGATTAACTAGATGTTTTTCAGCAAATGTACCAAGTAATATGTCTGTTTCTCTAGTTCCGGTATATTTTGACCTGTAAATTAATTTTTTTATAAAAACACTTCTATTTTCCAATTTCTTCTCTTTACAGTTATATATAAATTGATGATATGATTATAAATAAAGGTTTTTAATATCTTGTCCAATTTAATAATTAAAAGACCTGACAACATTTTTAGATTATTTTCTTCTTTAGGAAATTTAAAAGGTGTTGGAGAAAAAAAATTACAGTTACTTGAAAAAAAAATTGGGCCTTATCTTATAAATCTTTTATTTTATTTGCCAACGAGTTCTATAGATAGGTTTAAAAACAAATCACTTAAAACGATAAATAATAATGAAATTATTACATGTGAAGTTGAAGTTTTAGAGGTAAATATACCTCCTTATAATTTTAGAAAAAAAGTTAATATTTCTAAAATTATAACTTTTGGCTTGAACGAAGAAAGTAATGTAAGGTTAGATATTATTTATTTTGGGAAAAACACTCAGTACCTGAAAAATATTTATCAAGTAGGAAAAAAATTAATTGTTAGTGGTAAATTTGAAAGCTTTAATGGTCTTGCACAAATAGTACATCCAGATTATGTTTTTCCAATTAAAGAAAAACATAAAGTTCCTAAAATAGAAAATAAATATCCTCTTTTTGAAGGTGTTAATCAAAAATTTATATCAAAAATTATAGATGAAGGCCAAAAAAGGATACCAGAAATTACAGAATGGTTGTCTGAAACAATAATAAAACAATATCAATTTCATGATTGGAAAACTTCAATCAGAAAAATTCATATACCAGAAAATATTTCTGATACTAATTTAAATAGTGTTTACAGAAAACGTCTTGCACTTGATGAATTAATAGCAAATCAAATTTCCATGTCATTGCTTAAAAATAAAATCTCAAAACTTCAGAATAAAAACATTTTAAAAAATTCCAATCTAGTAAATGATTTTTATAAAATAATCCCTTTTCAACTTACAGAGAACCAAGAAAAGGCTATCAATGAAATTAAAACAGACCTTTTTGCAAAAAATACTATGATTAGAATGCTACAAGGAGATGTTGGATCAGGTAAAACAATTGTAGCCTTTATTTCCATTCTTCATGCAGTATCAGATGGCTCTCAAGCCGTACTTTTAGTACCAACAGAAATATTAGCTATACAGCATTTTAATTCTATAAAATCACTAACTAAAACTTTGAAAATAAAGGTGGCTCTTTTATTGGGTGAATCAAGAAGCGTAGAACCTAAAAAAAATAGACTAGAAACCATTGAAAAAATTAAACAAGGTGAAATTCAAATAATTATTGGAACACACGCATTATTTTCAAAAAAGATTCAATATAAAAATTTGTCTTTAGCAGTAATTGATGAACAGCATAGATTTGGAGTTAAGCAGAGAGTTGAAATATCTGAAAAAGGAACAAATGTTAATGTTTTGGTTATGACGGCTACGCCAATACCAAGATCATTAGCCTTAACAGCATATGGAGATATGGACATATCCTCTATTAGAGAAAAACCAATAGGTAGAATGCCTATCAAAACATATGTAACACCTCAAAGCAAATTGGAAGATGTATTATTATCTATTCAAAGAGCAATAAGAAATGGAGATTTGATTTATTGGGTTTGTCCCCTCATTGAAGAATCTGAAGGATTAGATCTTATCGCAGTAAATGAAAGGTTTTTATTTTTAAAAAAATATTTTAGAGAATATAGTATCTCTCTTGTTCATGGAAAACAAAATCAAGAAGAAAGAGAAAAATCAATTGAAGATTTTAAAAATGGTAATAGTAAAATTCTAGTTGCTACCACAGTCATAGAAGTTGGTGTAGATATTCCAGATGCGACCATAATGGTAATAGAATGTGCAGAGAGATTTGGTTTAGCCCAAATTCATCAATTAAGAGGTAGGGTTGGAAGAAGTAATAAACAATCCTCTTGTATTTTGCTATATAAGTCTCAATTATCTTCTATAGCTTATTCTAGGCTGAAAATATTGAAAGAAACAGATGATGGCTTCGAAATTGCTGAAAATGACCTGATTTTAAGGGGTGCAGGAGAAATATTAGGCAGCAAACAATCTGGAAATATTAATTTTAAATTTGTTGATTTACACATTCATAGTGATTTAATTCCAATTGCAAGAAAAGAGGCTGAAAATTTATTAAATAATAATATGCAATCTCATAAAGTGAACACTTTATTATCAATATTTGAGAATAACGAATCTATAAAATTGTTAAAAGGTGGATAATAATCAATTAGATTTTAAACTTTTGATTTTTGGAGTAACAATACCTCCAGAAATAACCATTTTAACAGCATCTTCTACCTTCATATTCATATAGATTAAATCTTTTTTAGGTAAAAAAAGAAGAAATCCACTAGTTGGATTAGGGGTAGTAGGTATAAAAACATTTATCAATGTGTCTTTATTTAAAGTTTGGACTTCCCCTTTTGTCTCTCCAGTTACAAAACCTATAACCCAAATACCTTTTCTAGGATATTCAACTAAAACAACTTCTCTAAAACTTTCAGAGTTAGTAGACATCACAGTTTCCATTATTTGTTTTATAGCACCGTAAATGCTTCTAACTACGGGAGTATTATCTAAAATTCTTTCGCCTACTTTTAAAAGAGTTCTTCCTAAGAAACCTGGTGTTATTGCACCAATAAAAGTAATAACAATGATGCTTATTATTAAACCTAAACCTGGAATTTGATGTGGAAGTTTTTTTGTAAAATCCAAACTTTCAGGAAGTAAACCTGCTACTTGAGTATCAATGAAAGTAATTATTATCCAAGTAACATAAACTGTGATTAAAATTGGAGATGTTACTAAAATACCAGCAAGAAAATATCTCCTGAACCTTGCAAATATACTTAATTTAATCTCTGACAATTAAATCTCCTGATTATTTTTACTAAATAATATATAAAAATTATAAATATCATAAAAAAGAAAAAAAAATGAAAAAAATAACAAATAGAAAACTAAATGAAATAAATAATTTGAAACCTATTGATAAAATAAGAAAGGTTATTGAATTATTGAGAGATCCAATTAATGGATGTCCTTGGGACTTAAAACAAAATTATGAATCACTTGCTCCCTATTCAATAGAAGAGGCATATGAATTAGTTAATGCAATAGAAAGAAAAAATATTAACGAAATTAGAAATGAATTAGGTGATTTATTATTACAAGTAATTTTAATCTCTCAAGTAGCTTCTGATGAAGGCGACTTCACATTTGATGATGTTGCCGAAGAAATATCAAAAAAAATTATAAGACGACATCCACAAATTTTTGATTCTACATATTTAAATAATGACCTACCACATGAAAGTTGGGAAAGAATTAAAAATTTAGAAATGAGCGAACAAAATTTAAAAAAACTAAATACATTAAATAAGATTGAAAAGAATATTCCGTCTATCCTTAGGTCATTAAAAATTCAAAAAAAGGCTGCTTCACTCAATTTTGATTGGGAAAATCATTACAAAGTAATTGAAAAGGTTGATGAAGAATTAGATGAATTAAAATTAGCTATAAAATCTAAAAAAGAAGACTCTATTACAGAAGAGCTAGGTGATGTTTTTTTCACTTTAATAAATTTATCCAGACACTTAAATCTTGACCCAGATCAAGTTATTCGAAAAGCAAATGAGAAATTCATTGAAAGATTTAATGAAATGGAAAACTTAGTTGAAGATAAAAATATAAAATGGCATGATTTAAAAGAAAGTGAAAAAAAAATCCTTTGGACAAAGGCTAAAAATAATACAAAAAGAGGAAATGATGCAGAATAAATTACCTAAGACTATTTTAATAACTGGAGCCACATCTGGTTTTGGAAGAGCTACCGCCGAATTATTTAATGCTAAAGGTTGGCAAACAATTATTACTGGCAGAAGAGGTGATAGGTTAGAAGATCTTGCTAGAGAATTAGGAGAGTTTTGTTTACCACTTTCTTTTGATATTAGTGATAGGAAAGCAGTAAAAACAGCTATTGAAAATCTTCCACCAAATTTTAATCAAGTGTCTGTATTATGCAATAACGCCGGCTTAGCATTAGGATTAGAAGGAGCTGACGAAGCAAATATAGATGATTGGGATCAAATGATTGACACCAATATAAAAGGACTGATATATGCCACAAGGAATATTCTACCGTCAATGGTAAATAATGGCGAAGGCCACATCATCAACATAGGTTCTGTTGCGGGATCTTATCCTTATCCTGGAGGAAATGTTTACGGTGGAACAAAGGCTTTTGTCAGTCAATTTTCCTTGAACTTAAGAGCAGATTTGGTCGGAAAAGGTATTAATGTTACCTCCGTAGAACCAGGTCTAGCCGAGACTGAATTTTCTTTAGTTAGATTTAAAGGAGATAGAGAAAAAGCATCACAAGTTTATAAGGATACGCGATTTATAAAACCTCAAGACATTGCTGAAACTATTTATTGGATTGCTACAAGACCTAAAAATATTAATATAAATAAAATTGAAATTATGGCAGGTGATCAAGCTTTTAATCCATTTAAAATTGTCAAAAGAAGTTAAAAT
The DNA here is from genome assembly GCA_016777645.1 of Alphaproteobacteria bacterium. Taxonomy (GTDB): domain Bacteria; phylum Pseudomonadota; class Alphaproteobacteria; order Puniceispirillales; family Marisalimonadaceae; genus Marisalimonas. The sequence continues at coordinate 587 of JADHRC010000079.1, read as the reverse complement.
AGTTAATTAACATCATTCTTTTTAAATGCTATTTCTTTTATTTCTTCCCATATTTGGTTATTTGAAGCAGCTAAAATTGGTCCTTCTGAAAATGTATTAAAGTTTTTTTTATCATTTACCATAAAAACACAGCCACCAGCTTCTCTTATAATCAGATCCAACGGAGAATGATCCCAAGGAGTTACTCTGCCATGAAAAATAAAATGTATTTGATTAGTAGCAAGCATTATTGTTTCTATTCCTGCACTACCAACAAATAATCTTTTTGTGTTATTTCTTAAATTTTTCAGGACTGTTTGTCTTAAGGGCTCTGCTATTCCTTTTGTCCCGCCCGAACCTAAAATATTTTCTATATTCTGTTTCTTAACAAATAATCTCGAAGTTTTTTTAGAATTAAACCTTATTAAGTAAGATCCGAAACCTTTAAAGGCATAAACCAACAATTCTTTTAAGGGGTAATATATAAATGTTGCAATAGGTATAGTATCAGAAACCAAAGAAATCATTGTACAGAATTCATTTGTATTATTAATATAATTTTTTGTTCCATCTATTGGATCAATTACCCATAATAAAGGTTTTTTTAG
>JADHRC010000078.1 GCA_016777645.1 Alphaproteobacteria bacterium | reverse complement strand
GTTGGTGTTGAATATGTAAGCAGTACTGATTTATTCAAAATGTCAGATATTTTGACAATTCATACTAGATTATCTGATAGAACAATAGGTTATATTGACAAGAAAAAGATTAATTTAATGAAAAAAGGATCAGTAATCGTTAATACTAGTAGAGGCCCAATTATAAAAGAACAAGATTTAATAGATGCACTAAATAATGACGTTATTTCATGTGCAGCTTTAGATGTTTATGATCAAGAACCTCTTCCGAAAGATCATATTTTAAGAAAGACAAAAAATCTTATACTTACACCACATATTGGTTATGTGTCAGAGGAAGCATACGAAAAATTCTTTAATGGTTACTTAAAAGCTATAGAAGGTTTTATAGAAAAAAAACCAGTTAATCAAATTTCTTAAAATTATAACCAATTCTCTGAAATCCATTTAGGTGTCTTTAGCTGCTTATAAATTTTTTTATAAAATTGTGACTTTTTTACCGGCCAGTGACCATTAACAACGTCATCAGGATCAGGTTTACCTGTAAACGCGACTATAGATGTATCTTGGGGAAGATTTGCTGGTTTCCAAATCCTAAGCGGCCAAATAGGAAGAAGGTTATGTTTAAAACTTTGACACCATTCAGTTGGCCAGAAAACTTGATCTTTAATTTGAGCACTTAAATAAATTTGTTCTATATGATATTTTTTCCAATACTTTGATGGATTTTTTTGAAAATCTTCAAAAATTGAAGCATATTTTCCAACAGGAAATCTAAAACAACTGGTATTTCCAATATTTTGTCCTAATTGGGTCCAATTTTCTATTACACAATAAAAACCTGGCTTGAAGTCAAAAAAACGATCTAAATTCCCAGTAATAACTAAGTCTAGATCTAAAAATAAAACATCTCCTTTTAAATCATAAAGCGGGTGTTGCCATAAACTCATTTTTCTCCATGGCGTATAAGTAATAGTTTCGGGCAAAGAAATTTTAGGCAAAGGTTTGCATATTATATTCTTATCAATACTAGCAGTGTTATCAGTAAAACAATAAAGTTGAGTTGGTCGTTTGGTATGTTTCTTTATAGATTTGTAAAGTCTATTTACGTATTCGTGACCGTATCTTGAACCCCATTTCATGCATATGATAGTTTGCAATTTAAAGTCCTATTATAAAAAATATTCAAATAAGGAAAATAAATCTATAACATAATTAATTCTTTAATTAATAATGAAAAACATGAAAATAAATATTTTATTACCCTATAAGGAAAAGTTTGATGAAAATAAAGCTTCTTCAGTTTCTATTACGGTTAGAAACAATTTGCTTTATTCTAATTATTTAAATCAAATAAAAATTTTTGGTCAAAATGTAGAAAGGCCCCTTTTTAAAAATAATTTTGTAGGGTTAAAGTATTCTATTTTATCTTTTAAGAGTAAAAATAAATTTTTAGCTCATGAGATGTTAAAAATAATTAATAAAGATCCTGATAAAAAGCAGATATTAGAAATTCATAATAGACCATACCTTATAGAAGAAATAAAAAGGGAAAATAAATTTCCTGTTAGTTTGTTTTTTCATAATGACCCGCAAACAATGAAGGGTTCAAAATCAATTAGAGAAAGAGAGAATATTTTATCAAAATGTGCAGCTGTATTTTGTGTGAGTGAGTTTATTAAGAAAAAATTTCTTGAGGGGATAAACAATAATTTTCAAAAAGTTCATGTGTTATATAACGGCGTTGAAAGAAAACTTAAAAAATTCCCAATAAAGAAAAAAGAAATTTTGTTTGTTGGAAGATTAGTGATTGAAAAAGGTGTTCACTTGTACGTTGATGCAATTAAAGGCTTAGCTCAAAAGTATCCGGGATGGAGTTTTAGCCTTATTGGTTCATTTAAACTAGGAGATAACAAACATGGGAATTTTTATTCAGACGATATAATAAAAAAAATGAAAGTTATTGGTCCTCAAGCTCAATTTTATGGATTTAAAAATCAAGAATTTGTTGAAGAAAAAATGAAAAGTGCCTCAATTGTTGTTATACCTTCAATATGGGAAGAACCTTTTGGATTAGTAGCTGCAGAGGCAATGAGTAATGGTGCATGTATAATAGCCTCAAAAGTTGGGGGTATTCCAGAAATAATTAAAGATAATGGAATATTAATAGATAATATTACTTTGAAAAAATTATCATTAAAAATAGATTTTTTAATTAAAAACAAAAAGATAAGAGAAAGTTATCAAAGAAAGGCCTGGGAAAATTTTGAACTTTCTTCTGAGAAATCAAGTCAAAAACTAGACCACTTTAGAGAATTTATTAGTTCAAAGTATTTTTAGGTTTCCTCCATCCTTGATACTGTGACACAGCAAAAGCTACAGCAAACCAAGTAAATAAGTTGCCCCATTGTCCGTAGAAACTACCAAATTGTTGAATTGGGAAAAACAATCCTAAAGGAACAACGAAGGCGGTAGCTGCCATTGGGCAGTTGAAATTAGCTAATCTAGCTTTAAAGCATGTTATAATTAGTGACCCAAACATAATACATCCGAATACTAAACCTACTATACCAACTTCAGCAAATAACTGTACATAAAAGTTATGAGGATGATTTCCACAATAATTTTTACCTGGCAACCACTCTGGAAGATTTGTGTCTAAATTAGCACAAGTGTTTCTTGTTCCAGAAGGCCCTATACCTTTAATAGGATTTAATAACCCCTGTTGAATCCCGCCACGCCAAGCTCCCCAATATGGATTATTATCAGATGTATTAGCTATAGGTATACTATTTAAAAACTGATCTCCAAATCTGCTTGATAAATCAGGGCGAGTAAAAAACAGAGCTAAAACAGCTAAAACCTCAATAAAAATCAATAAAGAAATCATTAAAAACTTTGGTTTCCAAACAATGCTAGCTAAAATACCTCCACATGCTCGAATAAGAAAATTAGTTCTTTCACCAGTTAACGCAGATACACCAATTGATAGTAAACCAATCATACCAGAGAAAATGCCTGCTTTACTTTTTTTACTAACTGCTATAGCCATCAAAACACAAAACAAAGGTAGTGAAACTTTGGCAATATAACCTCCTGGCACTAGATCTCCATACGGCCAAGTCAGTCTCGTTTTGGGCTCAATAAGGGTTTCGGCAATCAAAATGCTACACATTATCAGCATTCCAATTAACATAGCTAATAACATCAAAATTCTTATATCTCTATCTTTTGCAAGCCACACCTGCGCGGCTGCCACATAGAGTGGAAATCGGATCCAAACAAACCCTTGCTGAAATGTGAAAATAGGATCCGTACCTGTTAAAGCAGAGAATAAGCCAAACAACCATAGGGCTAAGGCACTTTTAAACCAAATTTGAGAAGCCCAATTCCAATCTTTATTTTTAAAGCACCTAGATAAAAAAATAATACTAATTAGAGTAAGCCATAAATCAGCAGGGTCTCTTTCTATCAAATAAATTAATGGGCCCAAGAGCCACAAAATGGTCATAGTTTTTTCAAAACCATTCATAGCTTTAATTTTGATCAGTCCATTTTCCCAGCTAGAAGAAAAGTTAAGTTCGGTTATGGAGATGGTTTTTAAAAACATTTTTTAATTTTGTAAGTTAATATAAATTATGATCTATACATTTTATTTTTTAAAGCAACTATTAATAAAATAACAGGGAATCCCATCGCGGCAGTTAAGAAGAAAAAATTAAAATAACCTAACCCATCTACCATTGCCCCAGAATATCCCCCAATAATTTTTGGTAAGAAAAGCATTAGGGATGTAAATAAAGCATATTGAGAAGTTGTAAAATTTACGTGTGTTAGTGAACTAAGAAAAGCAACAAAAGCAACAGATGCAATGCCAGCCGACAAATTGTCAGCTACTATAATTATCATTAAATAAATTACTTTAGGCTCAAGTATTGTTAGAAACGCAAATAATATATTTGTTGCGGCCGCAAGAATGGCGCCAAGTAATAAGATAGAATAGTTATTATATCTTGAAGCCAAAACTCCACCTATTAATCCTCCCAAAATTGTGGCTATTAACCCCCAAAATTTTGAAACAGTGGCTATTTGGTTTAATGTATATCCCATATCTGAATAAAAAAGATTTGCTACAACGCCCATAACTATATCTGCAACCCTATAAAGACCTATAATAACTAATATTGCAACAGCAATGGAGCCATATTTTTGTATAAAACTTTTAATGGGATCCCAGAATGTAGAGAGTATTACATAATTATGTACATAGTTTATTCTGACAGAGAACATAAAAATAATAATCATCCCAGAAAGAGCTAATAGTAATTTTAAAGTTGTAAAGACCCCCTTAGTTAATGGGTCTTCAAATTGCATCATTGGAAATAAAGTATAAATTAAAATAAATGTTAATATAGAAATTAAAAAAACATTAACTAGTTTTAAACGGTCTTTCGAGTTATTTAGCAAAATTCTTTGGGAACTAGGTTCTGGGGATACTAAAGTACATAGGACACCTATAGTCTGAAGTATTGCCATAATAATATATGTTTTTTGCCATGCACTTACATTGTAAAACTGTTCCTCAGCACCGAAAAATGATGCTAAAAAGAGTGATCCCGCTCCAGCCACTATCATGCCCAACCTATAACCAACAATATATGTGCCGCTCATTGCACTTTGAAGCTCCTGTGGAGCCGATTCTATTCTGTAAGTATCCACCATGGCATCTTGTGTTGCGCTGCAAAAACCAATACAAACAATGATGATTGCCATAAGTATTAAGTTATGTTTGGGATCAATAAATCCTAAAATTATAAGAAGTGTTATAAGTAATAATTGGGATAACATTAACCAACTTTTTCTGTGACCTAATTTGTCGCTAAGTATAGGTATTGGGATTTTATCAATAACTGGTGCCCATAGAAACTTAAAACTATATGCAAGACCTGCCCAACTAAACAAGGTAATAGTACTTCTATCAATGCCTGCTGATTTTAGCCAAAGTGATAGAGTTGAAAAAATTAATAATATAGGCAATCCTGAAGAAAACCCTAAAATTAATAATCTTACTACCCTAATGTCTTTATAAATTAATAAGGATACTTTCCAACTATTTAATACAGACATTAACATTACCCTCTGATAAGATTGAATGATAACTTAATTAAGAAATTTAAGAAATTTAAATATAAATAAGGTATTTAATTGAAATATGGCCAAAAATTGGGTTTTAACAAAGATTAATAAAAAATTTTTCATAAGGGTAGGCAAAAAAATATTTAAATGCCAGGTTGGAAATGCGGGCTATAAAATTTATACTAAAAAACAAGAAGGCGACAAGGCAACACCAATTGGTAAATGGAGATTAAAATCCGTATATTATAGAAGTGACAAAGTTTTAAGACCACTTGTAAAAAACAAAACATTTAAAATTAATAAAATCACTAAAAATTGTGGTTGGTGTGATGATCCCAAAAGCCATCATTACAATAAATACATAAATGTAAAAAAAAACTCTTATGTTAAAAAGATTAATTTTGAAAAATTATGGAGAGATGATCAGGCTTACGATTTAGTAATAGAAACCTCTCATAATACTTGTCCTATCATTAAAGGAAAAGGAAGTGCAATATTTATTCATTGTAGTTTTTCAGACTACAGGCAAACAGCCGGTTGTGTGGCTTTAAAGAAAAAAGATTTAATTTTCATAATCAAAAATATTTCAAATAAAGCATATCTAAAAATTAAAAATAATTTTTAGGAATATAAGTCTTTACAGATCTTAATTATAGAATTAAAAGTTAGTTTTTTAAAATTTCTATGTGGGGTTCTTTATGCCGTATTCTCTCATTTCTGTGGCTCTTGGTCTTTTAGGATTGTTATCTGCCTACTTTGTATATTTAAAAGTCAAATCGTCTCCTGAAGGTGATGGTAGAGTTAAAGAGATTGGTGACGAAATTCACCTTGGGGCTATGGTTTTTATGTCTGCAGAGTATAAAAGATTAGCTATTTTCTGTTTGGTTTGTATAGCGGCCCTTTATTTCTCTCTAGGTTGGCAAACGGCAGCATCTTTTTTATTAGGTGCTCTATGTTCTGGTACTGCTGGTTTTATTGGTATGTACTCTGCAACAAAAGCCAACGTGAGAACAGCAGTAGCTGCTAGAGATAAGGGATCATCAGAAGCATTAAACATTGCATTCTTTGGTGGTTCTATTATGGGTTTGACAGTCGCGGCAATGGGTTTGTTTGGTGTCGGAATATTGTTTTATTTCTTTGCGGGTAATATCGATACTATTCACGCAATAGAGGGTTTTGCAATGGGAGCTTCCTCTGTTGCCTTATTTTCAAGAGTTGGTGGTGGTATTTTTACCAAGAGTGCTGATGTAGGTGCTGATCTTGTAGGAAAAGTTGAAGCAGGAATTCCAGAAGATGACCCAAGAAATCCAGGAGTTATTGCAGACAATGTCGGTGATAATGTGGGTGACGTAGCAGGTATGGGTTCTGATATTTTTGAATCTTATTGTGGATCAATGATTGCATGTATTGCTCTAGCAGCATCAATGACGAGTGCTACAGTCAATTCATTGGGTGGAAGCCAGTATATGTTACAATATATGCCTCTAGCATTAGCATCTCTAGGTATAATTTGTTCTCTATTGGGAATATTAACAGTTAAGGCTTTTTCTTCAAAAAGTGCAGAAACTGCTCTAAGATATGGCACTATTGGATCTGCGGTTGTTTTCGTTATAGCCTCTTATTTTCTCATAAATTTAATGGGAGTTTCATCTGGTGTTTGGATAGCCGTTCTTACTGGATCAGTTGGTGGAATAGTCGTTGGATTGGTAACTGAATATTATACTGGAGGAAGTCCTGTAGAAAAAATAGCCAAAGATGGAGAAACAGGTTCTGCAACAGTTCTTATTTCGGGTCTTGCAACAGGTATGCAATCAGTTGCTATACCGGTACTTACAATAGTCTCAATTATTTTTATTTCTAATATTTATGCTGGACTTTATGGAGTTGGTATAGCTGCTGTGGGCATGTTAAGTACAGTTGGAATAACCATGGCTATAGATGCATATGGTCCAGTTGCCGATAATGCGGGTGGTATAGCCGAAATGTCAGAAATGGGCAAAGAAACAAGGCAGATTACCGATTCATTGGATGAAGTTGGAAACACAACTGCGGCTATTGGAAAAGGCTTTGCTATTAGTGCAGCTGCGTTAGCAGCTTTAGCCTTGATAAGCGCATATATTGAGAAAATTTCAATGAGAGATGAAAGTTTCGTATTAGCTATTAATGATCCACTGGTTTTGTGTGGAATGTTTCTAGGTGGTATTTTCCCTTTTTTAGTTAGTTCTA
>JADHRC010000077.1 GCA_016777645.1 Alphaproteobacteria bacterium | reverse complement strand
GGTTTGGCAAACCCATTGGCTGAATTATTAAGTTTGTCAATGTTACTTCGTTATTCTTTTGAAATGAAAGAAGAAGCAGACTTGATTGATAATGCTGTATCCAAGGCACTAGAAAGTGGCCCAAGGACACCAGATATTATGGCTCCTGGTAGAGAAAAAGCTGGAACAAAAGATATGATGGATTTAGTTATTAGAAAGTTAGAGGAATTATCAAATTAGATGTCATATAATGTAGCTATAGTAGGTGCGACAGGAGCAGTTGGCAGAGAAATGCTCCAAACCTTAGCCGAGAGAAAATTTCCAGTTAATAATGTTTATGCGCTTGCATCAAAATCTTCCATAGGTAAAGAAGTATCTTTTGGTGAAGAAAAAGTTTTAAAAGTGAAGTCTGTTGATGATTTTGATTTTGAAAATGCAGATATAGCTCTTTTTTCAGCGGGCTCTGAAACTGCAAAGAAATTTGCTCCCATTGCTGGGAAAAAGGGTTGTATTGTAATAGACAACTCCTCATATTTCAGAATGGATAACGATATCCCTTTAATTGTTCCAGAAGTAAACCCTGAAGCAGTTTATGGTTTTAATAAAAAAAATATCATTGCTAACCCTAATTGCTCGACAATCCAACTGGTTGTGGCACTGAAACCGATTCACGATAAATTTCAGGTTACAAGGGTTCTGGTATCAACATATCAAGCTGTTTCTGGTGCAGGAAAACCAGCAATGGATGAGCTTTTTAACCAAACAAAAGGAATTTTTGTTCATGATCAGGCTACTCCAGAACAATTCACCAAAAAAATTGCTTTTAATGTAATTCCTCATATTGATGTTTTTATGGATGACGGTTTTACAAAAGAAGAATGGAAAATGAGGGTAGAAACAAAAAAAATTCTAGATCCAAATATTGAATTAGTTGCTCATTGTGTAAGAGTGCCTGTTTTCATTGGGCATAGTGAGTCTGTTTTTTTTGAGTGCAAAAAAGATATTGATGAAAAAAAAGTTAGAAGTGTTTTAAGAGATGCTGATGGTGTTACCGTTATAGACCACAGAGCAGATGAGGGCTACGTAACTCCAGACGAGGTTGCTGGCGAAGATGATGTATACATAAGTAGAATTAGAAAAGATCCTTCAGTCAAGAATGGTATGGTTTTTTGGTGTGTTGCAGATAATCTACGTAAAGGGGCAGCCCTTAATACTGTTCAAATTGCTGAGCTCATTGCTGGTAAAAAACTTAAAGGAAGTAAGCTTTAATGTTTTACAATACAAACTTTGTATTTAACAGTTAATGGAATTTATTTGGATTTTATCTGCGATATTTGCTGCGGCTTGTCAGACAGCTAGGTCCGCTTTTCAAAAAAATATGATACCAAAATTAGGTGACTATGGCGCTGCCTATATAAGATTCTGCTATGCATTACCCTTTACTTCGCTTATATGGTTTGTTTGGATAAATATACCTGGAAACACAATTCCAACTTTATCATCTTATTCTGTAATGCTCTGCTTTTTGGGCTCAATTTTCCAGGTTCTTTTTACTTATGTTTTAATGAAAGTTTTTTCTCATAAAAGTTTTGCTGCTGGGATTGCTTTTTCTAAAACTGAGGTAATATTAATAGCTTTTCTAGAAACAATAATATTGAGTGTAAATTTTTCATTGCCAATAACAATTGGGATTGTTCTTGGTGTTATATCAGTTTTATTACTTTCATATGCAAAGAAAGCCAAAAGTTTTTATGAAACTATAACACTCTTATTAAAATCAATTTCTTCTCTTGGCACTTTAATAGGTTTACTATCTGGCCTCCTTCTAGCTGCATCTGTTGTGGCGTTTAGAATGTCTATAATTTCTGTGGAGGCCCCTCTATTAGACAAATCACTTTTTATTTCTGTTATTGCTATTATTTTCCAGACAGTAATTGTAGGTTTATATTTATTCTTTTTTAAAAAGAATGATTTTTTAGCAGTATTTAAATATTGGAAGCCAAGTTTGCCAGCTGGTATATGTGGGACAGGGGCTACTTTTGGATGGTTTGTTGCTTTTGGCCTAGCCACAGCCGCAGAGGTAAGGGCTGTTGGCCAAACTGAATTGATTTTTTCGATTTTAATATCAATGATTATCTTTAAAGAAAAAATTAAAAAAACAGAATTAATTGGTATTATTCTTCTAGGAATATCGATTTTAATTATTATTTATCAATAATAAGTTTATTTTATAATTTATAATTGAAATTTCTATATTAATAGTCCATTTATTAATAAATTGTTAAAAATGAGACCAAAATGAGTAGACAAAGACCGCTATCACCACATCTTCAGATTTATAAGCCTCAGTTAACGTCTATACTTTCAATTCTGCATAGAGCCACCGGTGTTGCTTTGTCTATAGGAAGTATAATTTTAGTTTCTTGGGTTATTGCATTGACATTGGGAGAAGCAACCTATTTATCATACCTAAAAATAATTAATAATTGGTTTGGTAAGCTTATTCTTTTTGGATTTACCTTTGGTTTATTTTATCATTTTAGCAATGGTATTAGGCACCTTTTTTGGGATGCTGGTTATGGTTATGATTTAAAACAAGCTTATATGTCTGGTACCTTAGTAATAATTGCCTCTTTAACACTGACAATTATTACGTGGTTGCTAGTTTTTTTTATATGAGCTTGTAAGTATATGGATAAAAAAGTTGCACAATATAGCTATACTAAGGTTGAAAATATGAGTTCTGTTAAATCTCCCGGTGTAGGCCACTGGAAACTTCAAAGAATATCAGCTATTGGTATGATACCTCTTCTATTATGGTTTATCCCTTCTCTACTTTTTTCTCTATTAGGGAGCTATGAAGAAGCTATAGCTTGGTTCCAAAGTCCATTTAATACTACTGGTTTATTTTTACTTTTTATAACTTTATTTTTTCATGCTTCACTAGGTTTGCAGGTAGTAATCGAAGACTATGTTCATAATGAGGGGTTGAAAATAGCATCTATAATACTTATAAAATTATTATCCATACTTTTAGGCGTTTTATCGTTGTTGTGTGTCCTAAAAATTTACTTATCTTAGAGAAAGAAATCTTATGTCTGAATATGAAATTATTGATCATGAACACGATGTGGTTGTTGTTGGCGCTGGTGGAGCTGGTCTAAGAGCAACACTTGGTATGGTATCAGGTGGTCTCAAAACAGCTTGTATCACTAAAGTTTTTCCAACTAGAAGTCATACAGTTGCGGCTCAGGGTGGTATTGGTGCAGCTCTAAATAATATGGGTGAAAATGATAGTTGGCAGTTTCATATGTATGATACCATTAAAGGTTCTGATTGGCTAGGTGATCAAGACGCTATAGAATACATGTGTAAAGAAGCTATTCCATCAGTAACTGAATTAGAAAATTTTGGTGTTCCTTTTTCTAGAACTGAAGATGGTGAAGTATATCAACGCCCTTTTGGAGGTCATACTCTAGACTATGGGAAGAAAATGGCCAGAAGAGCATGTGCCGCCGCTGATAGAACAGGGCACGCAATTTTACACACTCTTTATCAACAATGTTTAAAGCACAAAGCAGAGTTTTTTGTTGAATACATCGCACTTGATTTACTAATGGATGATAATGGAGCCTGTGTTGGGGTTCTGGCATTATGTATGGATGACGGAAAAATTCATAGGTTTAGAGGTCACCAAACTGTTCTAGCCACAGGTGGGTATGGCAGGGTTTATTTTTCTTGTACGTCTGCTCACACCTGTACAGGTGATGGAAATGCCATGGTACTGCGAGCTGGGTTGCCACTCCAAGACATGGAATTTGTACAATTTCATCCAACCGGAGTATATGGCGCTGGAGTTTTAATTACTGAAGGCTCAAGAGGCGAAGGTGGTTATTTAACAAATTCCGAAGGTGAAAGATTTATGGAGAGATATGCTCCTACGGCTAAAGACTTAGCTAGTAGAGATGTTGTGTCTAGATCCATGACTATTGAGATAAATGAAGGTAGAGGAGTTGGTCCTAATAAAGATCACATTTTTATGCATCTTGAGCATATAGATCCAGCTACTCTTCATATGAGATTACCTGGTATCAGTGAAACAGCAAAAATATTTTGTGGTGTTGATGTAACTAAAGAACCAATCCCAGTTTTACCAACTGTACACTATAATATGGGTGGCATTCCTACAAATTATCATGGTGAGGTTGTTACGCGAAGAGGCAACGACCAAAATGCAGTTGTTTCTGGTTTGATGGCAATTGGTGAAGCTGCTTGTGTTTCTGTTCATGGAGCAAATAGGTTGGGAACAAACTCGTTATTAGATATAGTTGTTTTTGGAAGAGCAGCAGCACAAAGAGCTTTGAAAACAGTTGAAAAAGGTAGTTCACATGCCCCTTTACCTAAGAGTGTCACAGATAAAATCTTGGCTAGGCTAGATAAAATGAGGTATGCCAAGGGTGATGTTTCAGTGGGTGAAATTAGAAATTCCATGCAAAATGCTATGCAGAAACATGCTGCTGTTTTTAGATCTAATTCATCAATGAGTGAGGGTGTTAAAAAGGTTGACACAATTGCAACTAGCCTTGATGGGATAGGCATTAAGGATAGATCTATGATTTTTAATACTGACTTGGTAGAAGCATTAGAATTAGAAAACTTAATGCAACAAGCAATAGTTACAATTAAATCTGCTGAACAAAGAAAAGAATCTAGAGGGGCACACTCTCACGAGGATTTCCCAGAAAGAGATGACAAAAATTGGATGAAGCATACTATTATGTGGTTAAACGATAAAATGAAAACTAAACTTGACTATAGAGATGTTCATCTTAACACATTAACAAATGAGGTGGCATCTGTACCACCTGCTGCAAGAGTATATTAGTTTAAAGGAGATATTTGTGGCTGAATTTGCCCTTCCAAAACATTCTAAAATAGTTAAAGGAATAGATTATCCTTTAGAAACTGATTCAAAAAACACAAGAAAAGTTAATGTTTACAGATGGTCTCCAGATGATGATCAAAACCCTAGAATTGATAGTTATACCATAGACCTGGATAAATGTGGTCCAATGGTGTTAGATGCGTTAATAAAAATTAAACAAGAGATAGATTCGAGTTTAACTTTTAGACGTTCATGTAGGGAAGGAATTTGTGGATCCTGTTCCATGAATATAGATGGAACAAATACTTTAGCTTGTTTAAAGTCTATTGATGATATTGAAGGTGAAATAAACATTTATCCTCTTCCTCATATGGAAGTAGTAAAAGATTTAGTGCCTGATCTATCAAAAGCATATGAACAATTGACATCAATTAAGCCATGGTTGCAAACAAATACAAAACCAGAAGAAGGCAAATCTAGAAAACAATCACCAAGTGAAAGAGAAAAAATTGATGGCTTATGGGAATGTGTTTTATGTTTTTCATGTTCAACTTCATGCCCCTCTTATTGGTGGAATGGAGACAAATACTTAGGGCCAGCCGTCTTGCTTCAGGCGTACAGATGGATAGCTGATAGTAGAGACGAAAATACAAATGAAAGACTGGATGACCTGGAAGATTCTTTCAAATTATATAGATGCCATACAATAATGAATTGTACTAAAACTTGTCCTAAGGGATTAAATCCCGCTAAGGCAATTGGAGAAATTAAGAAATTACAACTCGAACGAAAATAATCTCTTATTTTTCTTTCCCATGTCAGATAATCTGAAAATAGTTAAAAATAAAAGTTTAGAATCAATAGCAAAGACCAAATCCATAAATTTTGATGATGGTCAACTGTTTGTATCTAAATATTTTGATAGTCTTTTAACTAAAATTAATACGCCAAGTCATAACAAAATTATTTTTAAGATATTTTCTAATAAAAATTTAAAAGATATCAAAGGTCTATATCTTCATGGAGGTGTTGGAAGAGGCAAGTCCATGATGATGGATCTGTTTTTCCAACAAATCAATATTAAAGATAAAAAAAGACTTCATTTTCATGATTTTATGAAGGAAGTTCATCAAAGAATACTTTTAAAGAGCCAAGTTGAAAAGCATAAAGATAGTGTTTTATTGGTAGCAAAAGATCTAGCCAAATCTGCCAAAGTTCTTTGTTTTGATGAAATGGAAGTAAAGGATATTGCTGATGCCATGATTTTATCTAGGTTGTTTGATGTAATGTTTAAGGAAGGGACTATTCTTATTACCACTTCTAATCAACCTCCAGAAGGTCTTTATAAAAATGGATTACACAGGGATAGGATCTTACCGTTTATTGAAAACTTAAAGTTAAAAACAGATATTGTTCATATTCCTGATGGAAACGATTGGAGGAAGAGATCTCTTAGCGGGAATAAAATGTGGCTGTATCCGCTTACTAAGGTTAATCATGAAAAAATAAATAAAATCTTCGAAAGTTTGAGTGTTGGTTTTGAAATAAGGTCAGAAACGATCGAAGTTTCTGGAAGAAAATTATTTATCCCAGAAGTTGCTGCAAGTATAGCTAGAATTGACTTTGATGATTTGTGTAACAAGCCGTTAGCTGCCTCTGATTATATAGAATTAGCATTGAGATATAAAGGTATTATTTTAGATAATATACCTATTTTAAATGACACATTAAGAAATGAAACTCGAAGATTTATTTGGTTAATTGACGCTTTATATGACAAAAATTGTTTTTTAATAGCAAGTGCTGAAAAAAATTTTAGAGAGGTTTATCAAGGTGAAGAGTGGGAGTTTGAATTTCAAAGAACCATTTCTAGAATTACTGAAATGTCTCAATTATAAAATTCTCATATATTATATATATTCTTACCTTGATAGCTTCTAAAAAAAGGTCTAAAAGGTTACTCTTAAAAGAGTATTAGAATTTTAAATTTTTATAAGAAAAAACATTAATTTTCATTCAATTAATAATAGGTATATCAAATGAGAAATAAAATAGCATTAATTGGATCTGGAAATATCGGTGGTACTTTAGCTCACTTAGCTGCTATTAAAGAGCTCGCTGATGTGACTTTGTTCGATATTGCAGAGGGAATACCTCAAGGAAAAGCTCTAGATCTTGCCCAGTCAGGACCAGTAGAATCTTTTGATACTAAAATCTCTGGTTCAAATGAATATAATTGTCTCTCAGGAAGTGACGTAGTCATAGTTACGGCTGGTGTAGCTAGGAAACCAGGTATGAGTAGAGATGATCTGGTTGAAATTAATACCAAAGTAATGAAACAAGTTGGTCAAGGTATTAAAGAAAATTGTCCAGATGCATTCGTTATTTGTATTACGAACCCATTAGATGCAATGGTAGGCGTTTTGCAAAGAGCTTCTGGACTTCCAACAAATATGGTTGTTGGTATGGCAGGTGTATTAGACTCGGCTAGGTTCAGACATTTTTTGGCAGAGGAGTTTAATGTCTCGGTAAGCGATGTGACGGCTTTTGTTCTTGGTGGACATGGTGACACAATGGTCCCTCTGGCTAGATATTCAGCTGTGGCTGGAATTCCTGT
The DNA here is from genome assembly GCA_016777645.1 of Alphaproteobacteria bacterium. GTDB lineage: Bacteria > Pseudomonadota > Alphaproteobacteria > Puniceispirillales > Marisalimonadaceae > Marisalimonas. Next base: position 57 of record JADHRC010000077.1, on the reverse strand, counting down.
CCCAGATTTGGTTAAAATGGGTTGGAGCAACCAAGAAAAAATTGACCAAATAGTACA
>JADHRC010000076.1 GCA_016777645.1 Alphaproteobacteria bacterium | reverse complement strand
AATAATTTTAGATTGTATAAAATTTCAAAAATTAAGCTTAAAAACCATTTTTCTTAAACAATTTTCAAACATTCCATTGTTAGCATTTGTTATAGGCTTAATAATCATTTTTTTTGAAATTAAATTACCTATAACAATTTCGAGATCTTTAGAGTTTGTTTCAGATTCAGCAGCACCTTGTGCTCTTTTTGCTGCAGGCATAATACTTTCTCAAAGATTAGAAAAAACACAAATTAAAATATCATATTTGATTGTTATTTTTAAGGTTGTCCTTCACCCAATACTTGCAATAATTTTAATATGGAATCTTAATAAAATTGATTTCTCTATATCTGAAACAACTATAATGGTTGCTTCTGCTCCTGTAGGTCTAATGGCATTAATTTTTTCAACTCAATATGGAGTTAATCCAAATCCCATTACAAGAGCCCTGCTAATTACAACAATATTATCAATAGTTACAATTCCTCTTGTAGGCACATTATCTTAAATAAATTATAAGCCTGCATTAAACTTAAAGCCTATTTCTTCAAATTTCTTGGATAGGTTTGGTTCAATATTTTCCATTTTTTCTGCAGCATAAGGAGTAAATGCTATATCATTCATATCGTGGACCCCTCCAGAAATAATAACTTGCAATAGACCTTCGTCATCGGCAATGTTTTTAAAAGACCTACAAACACCGGGAGGAATAGATATTGTATCATATTTATCTAATACCAATTCTTCTGAGCCATCATCGTTCCATTTAATAAGAAATTTTCCTTCTAAAACCGTGAAAGTTTCAAAAGTAGCAACATGATTATGTAAACCTGGGCCTTGACCTGGAGGGCATTTTGCTAAGGTCATGGTTATACCCCCAGCACCAATTATAGGAGCACCCGAATTAATTGGCGTTTTACCTTCACTAGGATCTAAGCCAATTACAGAAAGAAGTTGTCTTGCGTACACAATATCTTTACCAGCTTGTGGAACTGTTTTATCAATTTGAATAGGTAAAGGCTCTAAGTTTAAATACTTAGAAACTCTTTTTTGCATAGTTGACTTTGATAATTTTAAGGTTTTCATATTTTTCACTCCCGTCAATATTTTCCATAATAAACAAAATGAAAAAAAACTAAATAAACTTTGAAAACTATAAGTACAAAAAAAAGGGCCAAAGGCCCTTTTCATATATGTATTAATTTTTTTTAAATAGATTGTAGATTAACTGCAGCTACTTTACCATTCTTACCAGTTTCTAGTTCAAAACTAATTTTGGCTCCATCATTTAATGTATTCATACCAGCAGCTTCAACTGCAGAAATATGTACGAAAACATCTTGAGATCCACCTTCTGGCTCTATAAAGCCAAAACCTTTATTTGGATTAAACCATTTAACTGTACCGTTAGGCATACTTAACTCCTTGTAATTAGCTTATTATTTAAGCATTGTTGTTCAATCAAAACACGCTAGACTAGATTGAACATTAAATGAGCAAGGAAGTCGATCGTATTAGTCAGAAATGCTGACTGCCTTCTTAGGCTAAGATAGTGTATATGATATATGCTAAATTAAGTTTTTTAGCAAATAAAAAAAAATTAGTAAATTCAACTTTCTTATTAACATTTAAATCAATAAAGATTTTTTAACAAAATCATATCAAGCTTTGCAAAGAATTTAAAAAATTACTCCTATCTTCTTTCGAAAAAATTTTGTTTTTTCCTTTTAAAAATGGATCAGACGATCTTAAATCAGCCATCAAATCTCTGGTTGCTAAGATATTACCAATATTATTAACTGTTAAAATATGACCGTTATGTTTGATTACTCTTGCACTTTTATCTAAACATTTTGCAGCTAAAGGTATATCAGCGGTAACAACAATATCATCAGGCAAAATATTATTAAATATCCATTTATCAGCCTCATCGGCGCCTTCAGAAACTATTACTAATTTTATTAATGAACTCTTAGATGGTCTAATACCTCCATTACATACCATGTAAGTTATTATATTATTTCTAATAGCAACTTTAGTTACTTCATCCTTAACTGGACATGCATCTGCATCAACATAAATTTTTTTCATAATCTTAAAATTTTACCTTTGATTACTGATGAAGGAATTAAATCTTTCAATCTCCTTTCCGCTTCTTCTTTAGATAAAGCCGGAACAACACAATTACCAAACATACTTTCAATCTCTAATGCAATGTCTGAATTGACTTCGTTTCGGAAAATATGACATATTTTGGGTAATGAAAATTGTATTTTCCAAATTGGAACTTTTCTTGGGTAACCTAAATACCTACTTACTCTAGATGCTTCTATTACAAGCCTCTCTTCTGTATTAATTTTTTCACCTAAATTCAAAGCGTTAAACCTAATTTATTAATGAATCATTTTATTTTACAATTATTATAATATAGTTGATAAATTAACTAATAACATAATTATAGTAAGGATTTTAAATGCTTTTAGACGTTAGAACTTATAAATGCAAGCCTGGAACAATTAAGGCCCATTTAAAATTATATAGTGAAAAAGGAAAACCTGCACAATCCAAACATTTAGGGCAACCACTACTTTTTGCCACTACAGAAACTGGTAATCCCAATGAATACACTCATGTTTGGGTATATAAAAATGCTGATGATAGAGAAAAGAAAAGAGCTGCGATGTGGGCTGATGAAGACTGGATTAATTATACTCAAGAAAGTGCTAAACTTGGTGCTTTAGAAGCCCAAGAGAACAAATTACTAAAGCCAGTAGATTTTTATGATTTAAAAATCTAATATAAATTTATGCAGGCTTTGCATCCCTATCTAGAAACTCATCTCTTCTAGATAGATAAAACGAATAACTTTCAGGTAAATAATCTTTTGAGTTTTCTAAACCAAAATGAGTTGCTGCTTTGTAAACCCACTGTGTATCAGCAAGCAACTCTCTACCTATTGCTACTAAATCTGCTCTATTTTTCATAATAATATCATTGGCTTGTTCAGGATTAATAATTGCGCCTACAGCCATAGAACTTATTTCAGCTTCTTTCTTAATCTTTTCAGAGTATGGTACTTGGAAGCCAGGAATAATTTTTGATTTAGTGAGAACCGGAGAGCCTGTTATACCACCTGAAGAACAATCAATAACATCTATCCCAGACTGTTTTAGTGCTATGGCTAACCTGACATTATCTTCTAAAGTAGCTCCTTCACCAGGAGCATCTATAGATGAAAGTCTATAGAAAATTGGCTTATCGTCTGGCCAAACAGATTTAATATCAGCTATAATTTCCAATGCAAATCTAATCCTATTTTCAAAAGATCCACCATATTCGTCATTTCTTTGGTTGGAAATAGGAGAAAAAAATGAATGCAAAAGATAACCATGCGCGCCGTGGATTTCTATCATATCAAAACCTGCTTTGTCTGCTCTTTGAGCAGCAAGTTTAAACTCATTTCTTACTTTATTAATATCTTCTTTAGTCATTTCTTTAGGGACTGGAGATTTGTCATTAATAGGAATAGCACTAGGCCCTATAGTTTGCCATGCCGGTTCGATAGTATCTTCATTAGTTATAGGAGATGCTCCATCCCAAGGCCTTAGAAAACTTGCTTTTCTTCCAGCATGAGCAAGCTGAATGCCACTTACACAATTATAATCTTTAAAAGTTTTAGTGATTTTTGACAAACCCTCAATATGATTGTCACTCCAAATACCTGTACACCCGTGACCTATTCTACCTTCAGGAGACACGCCAGTTGCTTCAATAAAAGCACCACCTAGTCCTGAAAAAGCAAACCTTGAGTAATGCTGCAAGTGCCACTCACTTATCATGCCATCCTTAGCTTTATACTGACACATTGGAGATAGAACTATTCTATTTCTTAGTGTTTTAGATTTTATCTTAAAAGGCGAAAACAATGGCACTTGGTTCATTTGTGAGATCCTTAAAATGTAATTAATTATTATATAAAAGATTTGAGGGTTTTTGATCTTTGGGTTGCTGATTGCATCATAAATGAAAGGTCTGAACCTGACAATATGAACTTCATTCCCATTTTTATATATTCAGACATAAGCTCTTCATTATAAACACCTCCCATGCCTGGTGTTTTCCCATATTTTTTACATGTTTCTATCACCTTAGCATAAGCTTCTTTTACTTTTGAATTAGAGTAATCACCTGGAATGCCCATTTCCATACATAAATCATTTGTACCAATTAATATTACATCAATACCATCTATAGCCGCTATGCTATCAACATTTGCAATAGCTTCAGGACTCTCCAACATTATTACAATCAACATATTCTTATTAATAACGTTTGCAACATCAGCTATAGGTGTTTGTTTAAAATCTAATTGAGGTAAAACCCCTGTCATTGATCTATGACCTTTAGGTGGGTAAAGGCAATACGAAACAAGTTTCTTTGCTGTTTCAGCGTCATCTACATGTGGAAAAACAATTCCCATCGCTCCACAATCTAAAACTCTTGTAGCATGATGATGTGCAAAATCTGGCACTCGTACAATTGGAGTTATCCCTGCATCTTGAGCAGCAACAGAGATTTGGGAAGCAACGTCAATATCCATACTATTGTGTTCCATATCTATAAACAACCAATCATAACCGCAAGTGGCCATAATTTTCCCAATATCAACAGTTCTAGTCTGTCTAAGTCCTACCCCGAGACATAATTCATTTTTTAAAATTTTTTCTTTTGCCAAGTTTTTCATCAATTTTTACCTATAAACTAAATAATGATCTTTTATTATTAAGTTATAAAAAAATATTTGCAAAAGTATATTTTTAAAAAAATACATGTATAGTATATAAATAAATCTTATTTATAATTTATATACCTTGGGGGAGGTCAAAAAATTAATAAAGATAATAATAATTCTTTTCCTGAAACAAGCCAATCTGTTCCTATTGCAATGTTAAGAGCAAGAGAGTCCATGATGGTGTCAATTCGACCTGTATTAACCAAACATGGCTTCACGGAACAGCAATGGAGAGTGTTAAGAGTTTTAGGAGAAAAAGGATGCTGTGATGCTGGACAAGTTGCATTTGATGCTTGCATTCTAGCTCCTAGTCTATCAAGAATAATAAGCAAACTTGAAAAAGAAGGATTTATTGAAAAGATTATTGACCCTGATGATGGGCGCCGCATCAACCTTAAATTAACCAAACTAGGTGATACTACCCTCAAAAAAGTGGTGCCTGATATGGATTTGGTTTATAAGGCTATCCAAAAACGCTACGGAGAAGATAGACTTAAGAACCTTCTAGAATTACTTGGTGAAATAAGCCAGTCTAGAGGTAGGTAAACAAATTTCAAAAAGATAGTTCAAATTTTTTAGAAATCTCTTTCAAAGTATGGACTGTCTCTTTACTTAGGTAAACACCTTCCTCAATAGATTTTTTTCTTTTATTTAGGGCGTTTTGACCAGGCATTCTGACTTTATTTTTTTTGTCTACAGGTGGATTTTTTAAACATTGCTCTGTAAGAAAACTCATCTCTTCTTTAAACGCCTCCAAGCCAGAAAAGGCTTCTGGATCGATGACTTGTATAAAGGTAGACAGATTCATAGACTTAGGTTTCTTGCTTCTTCCTGATCCAGACAAACCCTGTGATAATGCCTCTATCCCAAGGGCAAGACCAAAACCCTTATGCCCATATTCTAAACCTCCTAATGGCATAACTGTTCCATTTTTTTCTTGAACCTCAAGTGGATCATTAGTTGGGAAACCATCAGATGTTAATAAACAATTAAATGAAAATAGTTCGTTTTTAGTAATTTTATCAGCAATCATATTATTAGTAGTAATAGACGCGCTAATATCAATTATTACTGGATCGTTATTAGTTGGGTATGCAATAGCCATAGGGTCAGGTGTGAGCAAAGGCTTAGTACCTCCATAAGGAGCAACTGTAGCAGATGAGGGTACAGAACTTTTAATTATGGGAACTAAACCTTGATTAACAATAGGAAGCATATAAGCAGCTAATGCACCATTGTGATGACTATTTTTTATAAGAACCGTTGAAGTACCATAAATTTTAGCTCTCTCTGCTGCAAGTCGAAGCGATTTTTTTGTCAACCATATTCCAGGTAAATATTTACCATCTATTGTTAAACAACTTCCTGTATCTTTAACTATTTCTTCATTGCCTTTAATAGACATATTGCCAATTTCAACATCTTTTATATATAACGGTAATAGTCTGACACCGTGTGTAGAATGTCCCATCATATCTGCTTCAATTAAAATATCTGAAGTGTCAGCAGCTTTTTCTTCATCCATGCCCATTTTAACAAAAACAGATTTACAGAATTTCATAAGTTGTGTTTGTGTATACATTTTAACCTTTTAGTTTTAGGACATTTTTCTAAAAAACTAATGAGTATTTATGATTATCATTTTAATTGGTTACATAAATACCTTGTTATAGATGCGTTAGCAGCCAGTATAAATGATAAAACATTATTATCTAAAAAGAAAATGTCTTGAATATGTGTCCAGGGTTCGTTTTTGTCAAAGGCATATGCTTTGCCAGTACCTAAATCCAATATTTCATATTTTGATCTATTTACTAAAAAATAACCAGATTTTAAACCTTCTCCGTCTTGAATAGTAATTTCAACTGGTTTTTCTTCGCCAGTAATTTTAAAAACTTGAATTCCATTTGATCGAACAGCCGCAGCACTTTTGGGTTTACAAGTATATTTTGTCTCTTTTGCAAAACTAGGAGATGAAAGTAAAATGATTGATAATATAATAGACAAATATCTTAAAATAATCATTAGTTTTCCTTATTTTTTAAATTTTAAATTATTATATTCTAATAAATCTTTTTTTGCACTTTTTGAAATGTTAATTTTCTTTTCTGCAATAAATTTTTCATGATTATCCTCCACTTTCTTGAGGTCATAGAGATAATTAACCATAAGACCTGCGGAAAAATTCAAACCATTTTTTGAAGTATCCGCTAAAAAATTGATCTGCTCTAACGAAGCACCATTTCCTAGATGAAACCTTGCAACGGGGTCGTTTGGCAAGCCATCTGAACGATCGGATTTTAAAAAATAGTTGCTAATGAAATTCATTAATTCCGGCTTTACCTTTAAAAATTGTTGTGGCTTGTTAAAATTTTCGATTAATTTATCAAACCTCTGATCTTTATTTTTAATCCATGATCTTAATCCAGGAACAGGCGATAAGGTTACAAATTTTCTTAGATTTGGTAATTCAAGTTTCAAATCATTGGCAACCTGCTTAATTAAAAAATTGCCGAAAGAAATGCCCATGAGTCCTTTTTGACAATTAGATATTGAATAAAATACTGCAACACTAGCATTCTCAGGTTCAAGAGTATCTCTTTGTTCCAGGAGAATATCTTGGATTTTTCCTGGAACTTCTTTCATGAGAGCAACTTCAACAAAAATAATTGGTTCATCTTGCATTGCCGGATGAAAAAAAGCAAAACACTTTCTATCCTTTGGGGCTAAACGCGCCCTCAACTCATCCCAGGAGTTGATTTGATGAACAGCCTCATAGGCTATAATTTTTTCTAGTATATGTGCTGGTGTTTCCCAATTAATTGGTCTTAAAATCAAAAAACCTCTATTAAACCAGTTTTTAAATAAGTAAACTAGATCATAGTCAACAGACTTAAGTTCAGGATTCTTTTTCAAAA
>JADHRC010000075.1 GCA_016777645.1 Alphaproteobacteria bacterium | reverse complement strand
TAATTACTAGGGTTTTTAATTATTTCTAAATTTTTTGTAATATTTAAATAATCTAAAACCATTTTATAATTATCAAGTGGATGAGCAGATAAATACATACCTAAAGAGGAAAACTCGTGATGCAATCTTTCTTGAACACCCCAATCTTCAGTCTCACGAAGTGCTATTGACAAGCCATTACTATCATTTTCACTAAATAAATTTTGTTGATTAGAAATTTTTTCTTTTTCTACTGAGTGAGAAAAGCTTAAAATTATATCTAAAGAGCTAAAGAGTTTATTCCTGTTTCTTTCAATTGAATCTAATGAACCAGACTTAATTAAATTTTCCAAAGTTTTTTTGGTTATAAGGTTGGATGGGACTTCATAAAGAAAACTATCTAAATTTTTAAAATAACCTATATCATTTCTTATACTTACAATTTTTTTTATTGCTTCATTACCAACATTTTTCAACGAAGATAAGGAGTACCTTAAACATGATTTATTACCTTCTGTTTCAATTAAAAATTCATTTCCACTTTTATTGATGCAAGGAGGAAGAAGTGATATACCAAGTCTTTTTAAATCATCAACAAAAATAGATAATTTTTCTGAATTATTATATTCAACAGTCATCATTGATGCAAAAAATTCATGAGGAAAATTACATTTTATCCACGCTGTTTGATAAGCAATTAAAGCATATGCTGCGGCATGTGATTTATTAAAACCATAACCAGCAAAAGCAGCAATTTGTTCAAATATTTCATTAGCTTTATTTTCTTTAATATTTTTATTTTTTGCACCTGCTATGAAAGACTTTTTTTGTTGATCCATTTCATTTTGATCTTTTTTACCCATTGCTCTTCTTAAGATATCTGCACTACCTAAAGAGAAATCAGCTAAAATTTGCGCTGCTCTCAAAACCTGTTCTTGATAAATAAAAATTCCATAAGTCTCTTCTAAAACAGGCTCTAAAAGGGGATGCATATAAATAATTTTTTCTCTACCGTGTTTTCTATTAATGTAACTTGGTATATTTTCCATAGGACCTGGCCTATATAAAGAAACAACGGCAATAATATCCTCAAATCTATCAGGCATTAGACCCATCAAAACATCTTTCATACCAGCAGATTCTAATTGAAATATTCCTGTTGTAGAGCCAGTTGAGAGCATTTCATATGTATTTTTATCTTCTAAAGAAATTTTATTAAGATCAAAGTTATGTATTTTTTCTTTAATTAAACTTTCAGCCTTTGCTAAAATTGTAAGTGTTTTTAAACCTAAAAAATCAAATTTTACAAGACCTGCCTTTTCAACAAATTTCATATTAAACTGAGTGGCGGGCATTTCGTCTTCATTAAATTTATAAAGTGGAACTAATTCATTAAGAGGTCTATCACCTATCACCAATCCTGCAGCATGTGTTGAGGCATGCCTATTTAGTCCTTCAAGGTCTATTGCAGTTGAAATAAGAGACTTAACTTCTGAATTATTAGAAATTTCTCTTTTTAATTCATCTTCACTTTCGATTGCTTCTTTTATCGTTGGAGGTTTTGCCGGAACAAATGGTATCAACTTAGCAATTCTATCAACTTGGCCATAAGGCATCTCCAGAACTCTGCCAACATCACGAATAGCCGCTTTTGCTTGCAAACTTCCAAATGTAATTATTTGGGCTACCCTATCATGTCCATATCTATTTCTGACATAGTTGATTACTTCCTCTCTTCGATCTTGACAGAAGTCAATGTCAAAATCAGGCATTGATATTCTCTCTGGATTCAAAAACCTTTCAAATAACAAGCCCCACCTAATGGGGTCTAAATCAGTTATTTTAAGCGACCAAGCTACAATCGAACCCGCACCAGATCCTCTACCAGGTCCAACAGGAATTAAGTTGTCTTTAGACCATTTTATAAAATCATAAACAATTAAAAAATATCCTGAAAAACCCATTTCATTTATTATTTTAAGTTCATTATTTAACCTATTTTTATAAAATTGTTTTTCATCTTCTTTAAATTTTTCAGTTGCTTCGTTAAATCTTTTTTCAATACCTTCTTGAGCAATCTTAAAAAGGTATTCATATTCATTCATATTTTTTAAACCTGGATATTTGGGAAGAATTGGTTCATGAGGTTTAACAAAAAAGGAACATCTTTTTGCAATATTTACTGTGTTTTCAATTGCCTCTGGTATATCTTTAAACAAAGAAATCATATGATCTGTATCTTTTAGATAATGTTCTTTGGTTATTAAACTCCTATTTTCTGAAGAAATAGTTAAGCCCTTATCAATGCATGTTAGTACTTGATAAGAATTAAACTTTTTTTCATTTTCAAAAAAACAATCATTTGTTGCTACTAGTGGTAAATTAAGTTTATCTGCAAAATTTAATAAAATGTCTTCTGCTATATCCTGATTGCTTAATCCATGTCTTTGCAATTCAATATATAAATTATCTCTAAATAATTTACTAAGCATTAAAAGACGATCTTTAACTTTATTTCGATTATTTTCAGATGCAGGTCTACCTACAAATCCGTTTTCCACTCCACCAGTTAATACCATTAATCCTTTATTATGTTTTTCTAATTTATTAAAAGGGACGTATTTATCAAATTTTTTGCTTAGATACAGGTCACTGGCAAGGATTAATAGATTTTTATAACCTTCTCCATTTTTCGCAATCAAAACTACTTCACCAATATTTTCATCAGAGTCCTCTTTTTCAGATATGTTCACTTGAATACCTATAATAGGTTGCACACCGGCAGAGATCATTTTTTGAGAAAATTCTAAAACTCCAAACATATTTGAAGTATCAGTGATTGCTATGGCAGGTTGATTATTATTAACACAAAAATTTGATAAATAATCAAAGGACAACATTCCTTCTGCTAGAGAATAGTTAGAATGAACTCTTAAGTGAATGAATAAGTTTTGCATATCAATCAATTTGAAAAAATTACTTTTCTTTTATATTACCATTTTCTAGAAAAATACCTCTATCCATTGATTTTGCTAAAGCATGGTTGTGAGTAGCTATTAAGCAACTTATGTTTAATGATTTTACAAGTTTATACAATATCTCAAATACGTTTTGTGCACTTACCGGGTCTAAATTGCCCGTTGGTTCGTCAGCCAATATTAAACTTGGTGAATTAGCAACAGCTCTTGCAATAGCTACTCTTTGAGATTCACCACCTGAGAGTGTTGATGGCCTATGTGTAAAACGTTTTTCTAATCCCAGCATTGTTAATAAATCTCTAGATTTTTTTTCTGCTATACTTTTAGAGGTGCCCATAATTAATTGAGGTAACATAACGTTTTCAATTGCTGAAAACTCAGGAAACAATCGATGTGACTGAAAAACAAATCCAATCTTAGAACCTCTTAAGTTAGCTTTAGCATCTTCATTAAGTTTATTACAATTTATACCACATAATTGCACAGAGCCTATCGAAGGGCTTTCAAGTAAGCCAGCTATGTTTAATAATGTTGATTTACCAGTTCCACTTGGTCCTATTAATGAAACAATTTCACCTTTAACAATTTGAAAATTTATATTACTAAGAACCTTTAGTTTTTGATTTTTCTGATCATAAATATGTGAAATATTTCTTAAAGATAAAATCTCATTTTCAGAAACATTATTCATACCTTAATGCCTCAGCCGGAGATATTTTAGAGGCTTTCCATGCAGGAAATATACTTGCCAATAATGTAAGAAAAATTGAAATGCTTATAACAAAAAAAACTTCTTCAAAATTTATTTTTGAAGGCAACTTTGATAAAAAATAAATTTCGGGTGAAAATAATTCTTGGCCTAAAATTTGTGTAAGAAAAACTCTGATTTCTTGAATATTATAAGAAAAAATAACACCTATTATTCCACCTAGAAAAGTTCCTAAAAAACCTATCACAGAACCCGTTAAAAGAAAAATTCTCATTATCAAATATTTAGAAGCTCCCATTGTTCTCATGAGAGCAATATCAGCTTTTTTAGTTTGAACTAACATTATCATTGAAGAAATTATATTAAAAGCTGCAACAATTATAATAAGAGTTAATATGACAAACATGACATTTTTTTCTACAGCGAGAGCATTCATAAATGATGAGTTTCTTTTTTTCCAATCTATAATAACTAAATTATTTCCTAATTTATTTTTAAGTTTTGAATAGACAACTGAAGTAAAACTCTGATCTTTTAAAAAAATTTCAATTCCATGAGCTATACCTCTTAATGAAAAAAAATTCTCTGCTTTCTCCCAAGGAATAAAGATAAAATTATTATCATACTCATACATTCCTATGTCAAAATAACCACCCACAATAAAATTTTGACTTACTGGTAAGGATCCTAGTGCTGTCTCTATTCCATTAGGTGAAACTAAAGAAATATATTCTCCTATCTTAACATTTAACCTTTGAGCTAATCTATAACCTATTATTATTTGATTTTTATTTTTAAAGTTATTAAAGGCAGCCTCATCAAGCGAATTCCATAATAATTTTTTTGCTGCGAGATCCGACCATTTAGTCCCCCTCACAATAACACCTGTAACTGTGTTTTTAGTTTTAGCCAATGCCTGACCTTCTAAATGAGGGGTTACTGCAACAACATCAGTTACGTCTAAGATTTTATTGACAATTTCATTGTAGTTAGAAATTAGAGGTTCATTTTTTTTGTAGACTATAAGATGACCATTGATACCTAATATTCTATCAACCAACTCTGCTCTAAAACCATTCATAACTGACATAACAACAATAAGTGTTGCAACACCTAGAATAATTCCAATAAGAGAAAACCAAGCTGAAATAGAGATAAAACCCTCTGCTCTTCTTGATCTTATATACCTAAAAGCAATGGTTCTTTCTGTTTCACTAAATAAAAAATAACTCAATTTTTACCTATCTATTTTCGTTAATAAAATTTGATAATTCTGAATAAGAAAGTCTTTCAATTTTTGAGCTTCTCCTATTTTTTAAATCAAATAATTTATCTTTAACGCCATTAGGACCCACTATAATTTGGAAAGGTAAACCTAACAAATCAGCCTTTGCAAGTTTTGCCCCTGCTCTCTCATTTGTATCATCATATAGAACTGATTTGTTCAAGTTTTTAATAAGATTATATAAATCACTACAAGTTTTGTCACAGTCAACATTGCCATTTTTTAAATTTATAATATTATAATCCCATGGGGCAAGCTCTTTAGGCCAAACTATTCCATTTTCATCATGATTAGCTTCAATAACAGCTCCAACTAATCTAGATAATCCAACGCCATATGAACCCATAAAAACAGGAACGTTTTCACCATTATTGTGACTTACTGTTGCATTCATTGGTGAAGAATATTTTTGACCAAAATGAAATATATGACCAACTTCAATCCCTCTTGTTTTGACAAGGTTTAAAGATTGAATTTTTGGATCATTATGATCATGTTTTTCCTCAGTTGCAGCGTAAAAAGAAGTAAATTTATCAACATATTTTTGAAGATTTTGATTATAATCCACTTGTTTCAAATTGTCTTCTAATGAAAAATAATCTTTTTCTAAATAAACTTCACTTTCGCCAGTATCTGCTATGATTATGAATTCATGGCTTAAATCTCCTCCTATAGGCCCTGTATCAGCCTTCATAGGAATAGCTTTAAGACCCATTTTTTTAAATAACTGCATGTAGGAAATAAACATTATATTATAAGAATTTATTGAAGATTCATAATCAACATCAAACGAATAAGCGTCTTTCATTAAAAATTCTCGCCCTCTCATTACACCAAACCTAGGCCTTACTTCATCTCTAAACTTCCACTGAATATGAAATAAATTAAGAGAAAGTTCTTTGTAGCTTTTGACATGTGTTCTAAAAATTTCTGTAACAAGCTCTTCATTGGTTGGACCATACAATAGATCCCTATCATTTCTATCTTTAATACGAAGCATTTCTTTTCCATAATCTTCATACCTACCAGATTCTTTCCAAATATCTGCTGATTGCAAAGTAGGCATTAATATTTCATTTGCACCCGTTAAGATCATTTCTCTTCTACAAATATCAGTGATTTTATCCAAAACAATTTTACCTAGGGGTAGCCAAGAATAAATACCCGATGATGATTGTTGTACCATTCCTGCCCTTAACATTAATTTATGAGAAATTATTTCTGCATCTTTAGGACTTTCTTTTAATACTGGAAGAAAAAATCGGGACAATAACATTGTATTTATTCCTTATAAAAGATTATAAAATATATATTTAACTTTATTTATTGATAGTTTATTAGATAAGAATTTACAACCTATGTAATAATTTTTAGGAATTCAAAATGAAACAAAATTTAATTAAACAATTTTCTGTAAGCAACTTTCCTAGAACTAGAATGCGAAGAAACAGAATGTCAAGTTTTTCGAGAAAATTAGTTTCAGAAAACTACTTATCTATAAATGATTTGATATACCCTATATTTATTACATTTGGGACTAACATAAAAGAAGAGATAAAATCTATGCCCGGTATTTATAGATTTTCTTTAGATTTATTACAAAAAGAAATTGAAATTGTATCAGCTTTAGGTATTCCAGCAATAGCGCTTTTCCCCAAAATAGAAAATCATTTAAAAAATTCAGAAGGCAGCGAAGCTCTAAATAAAGGCAATTTAATTTGCAAAGCAATTCAAATTTCAAAGAAAACAAACCCTAATTTAGGTGTTATTTGTGATGTAGCCTTGGATCCATTTACTGATCATGGGCATGATGGTGTGATATTCAACAATCAAATTGATAATGATAAAACATTAAAAATTCTTTGCGAGCAAGCTCTGGTTCAAGCTGACGCAGGTTGTGATATAATAGCTCCCAGTGACATGATGGACGGCAGAGTTGGCTTCATTAGGGACAAATTAGATGATAATGGCTTCGTTAATGTCCAAATAATGTCTTACGCTGTAAAATATGCATCTGCATTTTATGGTCCATTTAGAGATGCAGTTGGATCTTCGATAAATTTATCCAACAAATCTAAGAGTAGCTATCAAATGGATCCAGCAAACTCAGATGAAGCTATAAGAGAAGTAGCATTGGATATTAATGAAGGTGCTGATATGGTTATTGTAAAACCAGGAATGCCTTATCTAGATATAATACATAAAATAAAACAAGAATTTAATATTCCGTTATACGCCTATCAGGTATCTGGGGAGTACTCTATGATAAAAGGTGCTATAAATAATGGTTGGTTTGATGAAGAAAAAATAGTTTTTGAAAGTCTAATGGCTTTTAAAAGAGCTGGTTGCAACGGCATTATTACTTATTTTGCACCCTATATTGCAAATTTACTGAAAGATAATAATTGATAAAATAATAAAATTAAATACCGTATTAATATACATGATAGATATAAAACCTAAAAGCATATTAGAACAACCTATATACTTGCTTACTAAAGCAACACCCTGCCCTTATCTAAATGGAAAAGTTGAAAAAAGAATAGCAACTGACCTCACTCATAATTATGAAATTTATAATGAACTTGCTGTTAATGGTTTTAGAAGAGTTGAAAATTGGATGTATAGACCAATTTGCGATAATTGCAGTGCATGTAAATCATACAGAGTTGATATTGCCAGATTTAAAATATCAAAAAGTCTAAAGAGAGTTAGTAAGAATTTAAAAAATGTAAACTATACAATAATTGAGTGTTCT
>JADHRC010000074.1 GCA_016777645.1 Alphaproteobacteria bacterium | reverse complement strand
GGTATTTTTAAGTTTAGAATTGACTGAAGTAAATTTCTACATTTCTTTTCGGTTGCAGATGGGTCACCAGGTCCATTTGAGAGGAATATACCATGTGGATTAATTTTAATAATATCTTCTATTTTTGCATTTTCAGAGAGAACTGTTATCTCTGCATTTAGATTGACAAGATGCCTGAGAATATTCATTTTTACGCCAAAATCAATAACAACGATCCTTGGTACAAATTTGTTGCTTATTTCTATAATTGGAGAAATTAATTCATGTGGGAGATCTTTATAATTATAAGTTTGATTCGTTGTTACCAATGAAGAAAGATTTAATCCATCCATTTTGGGAAATTTTTTTAATTTCTTTTTTAATTCTTCAATATTAAATTTACCTCTTTCATCATAAGATATTATCGCATTACAACTTTTATACTTACGAATAATTTTTGTTAGCATTCGAGTGTCAATTCCTGATATTCCTGGAATATCGTTTATTTCAAGCCATTCATTGAATTTTTTCTTAGATCTCCAATTTGATGGATGAGTAGGAGCTTGTCTGACAACAATACCTGCAATCGATTTAGTTTCGCCTTCGTTGTCTAAATTATTTGTACCAATATTTCCTATGTGAGGAAAAGTAAAAGTTACAATCTGACCTGCATATGAAGGGTCTGTAATAATTTCTTGGTAACCTGTCATTGAAGTATTAAAGCAGATTTCACCAATGTTTGTTTTTTTTGATCCAAATGATTTACCTAAAAAGTAGGATCCGTCATCTAAAATTAATATGCTATCTGATATAATTTCTTCATCAACACAATTTATGTTAAAAGGTATATAACCATTTTCTAAAATTTTGTTTTTTAAATTTGCATCTTTCATTATATACCCTAATGATTTTGAATAATTTAAATTAGTTGAAATATGAAATTTATAATAGTTTGGGGATTAAAAAAATTTATTATAACTATATTTTTCATCAAGAAGGTTCTTAGAATGTATTACAATATTCGTCAATAAAATTTAAGATAATTAAATTAATATTTTAGTTTTTAATTTTTAAAGTAAAAAAATTTAATATTAGAATTAAGTGAAAAGGTAAAAAATGAGTATTAGAGAAGAAATAACGCAAAAACTAAAAGAAGCAATGATAAAGAAAGATGTTAGTTTATTAAACATACTAAGATTAATAAAAGCTTCAATAAAAGAAAAGGATATTGTTGCTAAAGGAAATGGAAAACCTGACATAAGTAATGAAGATATAATTTCAGTTCTTCAGAGCATGATCAAGCAAAGAAAAGCATCCATGGATATTTATTTGCAAGGCAAAAGAGAAGATTTGGCTAAAAAAGAAGAATATGAGATTGAAATTATTTCAAATTTTTTGCCCGAACAATTATCTGTTCAAGAAATTGAAATCATTATTAATGAAACAATCAAGTCCTCTGGTGCAAATTCTCTTAAAGATATAGGTAAAATAATTAACTTAATTAAAGGTCAATATGATGGAAGAATTGATTTTGGAGTTGCGAGTAAATTAATAAAAGAAAAACTCTCACAAATTTGATTTTATAATTAATTTTTTTTATTGAAATATAATGGACTTAAAAGAAGAAATAAAAAATTCTATCAAACTTTCTTTTGTAATTGGAAAAAATTTATCTTTAAAACGTCGTGATAAATCTAACTTTGTTGCTCTATGCCCATTCCATAAGGAAAAAACACCTTCTTTTAATATTTCTGATGAAAAAGGCTTTTACCATTGTTTTGGTTGTGGAAAAAATGGTGATATTTTTGATTATGTTATGGAAATGGAAAATAAGACTTTTACAGAGGCTTTAAAAAAATTAGCAGATGAAGCAGGTTTGAAACATACAAGTTATAATTTTGTTGAAAACCCAAAGATAAAAAAAAATATAAATCTTCTGAAACGTGTTTCTGATTCTTATATCCAAAATTTAAATGCACCTATTGGAGAAAAAGCTAGAAATTATCTTTATTTAAGAGGTGTTAATGAAGCAATTATAAGAGATTTTATGATTGGTTATGCTGGTAACTTAAAATCTAATCAATATTTAATCTCATGTTTAATTAAGGAAGGTTTTTCCTTAGATGAAATAATCGAAATTGGTTTAGCTAAAAGAAATTATAAAAAAGAATTAGTTTTTTATTTTCAACAAAGAATTATGATACCAATACTCGATAACATGGGTAAAGTTATTGCATTTGGTGGAAGAGTTTTAAGTGATGGGAACCCCAAATATATAAATTCTCCTGAGACACATTTGTTTCAAAAAGGAAGGCAATTGTTTGGTTTAACAAACGCCAAAAAACTTTTGAATAAAAAAAGATTAATTGTTTGCGAAGGTTATATGGATGTAATATCGCTGAACAAACATGGATACCCAGCTGTGGCATCCCTCGGTACAGCCTTAACAGAAAGCCAAATAGATAAAATATTTAATATTGCTGATGAGGCTTTTTTAGTTTTTGATGGAGATGTTGCAGGACAAAATGCGACTATACGAGTTTTTGAGAAATATTTACCAAAATTAAAATTTGGGAAAAAATTAAAATTTATTTTCCTTCCAAACTCACTAGATCCCGAAGACTTTATAAACCAAAAAGGCGTAAATGAGTTCGAGGTGCTTTTAGATAAAGCGCTTAGCTGTCTTGATATGATCTGGTCACAAGGTTTAAAGATGATCAAAGAGAATGAACCAGAAACAAAAGCTCTTTTTTGGAGCTATTTGAGGAACATGGTAAATAAGATAGAAGATATAAATATAAAAGTAGCATATAAAGATGAGATAGAAAAAAGGATCAAAATTTTTAGAAATATGAGTAGGGGACAATCCCAAAGTATTGGTGGTTTAAAAAGAAAAGATTATCAATATTCAATCCAAAATAAATTTCTTCCTAAGACTGGAGTTGAAATAAAAAATGGAGCAATTATTTATATGATGTTAATGTCTCCTAAATTATGCTTAAATTATGACGAGAAGATAACTCTACTAAATTTTGGAAATAAGGAGTTAAATAAATTAAAAGAATTAATACTTTTGCAAGTAAATAAACAATCGTCTATAAGTTCTGAAATATTACTAGACGGAATTATTAGGGCAGGTTTCTCTAATCAAATCAAAAAAATTATGGAAAGTAATTATTCTTCAAGGTTAAATTTAAAACAAACGTCAACTGACTCCGAATCTTGGTGTAAAGTGTTTGAGGAGCTTTTAAGCTTAGCCAATATAAAAAAAATATAGTTTTTGTTTTCATAACAAAATATATGTATTTCTAATTAAATTTTAAAATGAGATAATAAATGCTGGCAAATACAGAGAATAAAAAATTAAAAACAAAAATTAGTAGCGATAGCCCAATTTTAGATTTAAATAACTCAGCTATTAAGGCACTAATTAAAAAAGGTAAAGTTAGTGGTTTTGTTACTTTAGATGATTTAAATTCTGCGCTTCCTCCAGGTGAATATTCTTCAGAACAAATTGAAGATATTCACTCAGCAATTATTGATATGGGTCTTAATATAGTTGATCAGCAGGAAGAAGGGTCTTTAGATGAAGCTGAGGATCAAACTGCTGGCAACCTTAGTGATGATGAAGGTGCTAGATCTGATGATCCTGTAAGAATGTACTTAAAAGAAATGGGCTCTGTTGAATTGTTATCAAGAGAGGGTGAAATTTCAATAGCTAAAAGGATAGAAGCAGGAAGAGAATTAATGATTGGAGGGATTTACGAATCTCCCCTTGCAATGAGATCTTTCTTAAAATGGAGAGATGAAGTTGATGATGGCACTATGCTATTAAGAGACATTATTGATTTAGAAACGACATATGCTCGTATTAATGGGGGAGCTAACGAGCCAGATATTATTAATGATAATATTGATAAAATAAAATTTGAGGGTTTAGACTCAGTTTTAAAAATAACAAATTCAGACATGGAAAATAATAGTAAATTTGTTTCTAAAGAAAGTGTAAACAAAAAAACTGATCAAAAAAATAGTGATGAAGAAGTTGAAGATGAAGTTGATGAAGATGCAGAAGATGAAACTGAAGAAGATGATGTTAATCTTTCTTTAGTAGCAATGGAAGCAGAAATAAAAGATCAAATTTTGGGAATGATTGATGAAGTAGCTAAAACTTTTAAAGAAATTTTAACTCTTAGCGAAAGAAGAATAGCCAGATTAAGAAAAGGAGAAAGCTTAATTCCAAGATCAGAAAACAGGCTGTCAGAATTAAGAATTACTCTCATTGAACAGATGGAGAAAATATACCTAAATAATAATAGGCAAGAAGAATTAATCGATCAGATGTATGGTTTAAATAGACAAATAACTAATATAGAAGGCTCCTTGCTAAGATTGGCTGAAAATTCAGGTATCAAAAGAAAAGATTTTATTAGTAGTTGGGTAGGCAATGAAATTAATCACCATTGGGCTTTAAATCCAGGCAAATCAAAAGTCTGGCAAAAATTCACCCATGAAAATAATGATGAAATAGTAAGTATTTGTGACCAGGTTTTTGATTTTGTTAATAATGTAAGTATGCCTGTCCAAGAATATAAAAAACTTATTCAGATAATACAAAGGGGTGAGAGAGAGGCGGCTAGAGCAAAAAAAGAAATGGTTGAAGCTAACCTCAGACTAGTTATATCTATAGCAAAAAAATATACAAATAGAGGCCTTCAATTTTTAGACCTTATTCAAGAAGGAAATATAGGCCTGATGAAGGCTGTTGATAAATTTGAATATAGGAGGGGATATAAATTTTCAACATACGCTACTTGGTGGATAAGACAGGCTATAACACGTTCAATTGCAGACCAGGCTAGAACAATTAGAATCCCTGTTCATATGATTGAAACTATTAATAAACTTGTAAGATCATCAAGGCAAATGCTTCATGAAATTGGCAGGGAACCGACGCCTGAAGAGTTATCCGAAAAAATTTCAATGCCTTTAGATAAAGTAAGAAAAGTTCTTAAAATAGCTAAAGAGCCTATTTCTTTAGAGACACCTGTGGGAGATGAAGATGATAGTCATTTAGGTGATTTCATTGAAGATAAAATGGCGGTTCAGCCACTTGAAGCGGCTATTCATGCAAATTTAAGAGAAACAACAACTAGAATATTAGCTAGCTTAACTCCGAGAGAAGAAAGAGTTCTTAGGATGAGATTTGGAATTGGAATGAATACTGATCATACTCTTGAAGAAGTTGGACAACAATTTAGTGTCACTAGAGAACGTATAAGACAGATAGAAGCAAAAGCTCTGAGAAAATTGAAGCATCCAACAAGATCCAGAAAATTAAGATCGTTTTTAGAAAATTAAGATTTTATCTTAATACTTCCACTTTACATCATTTGAATGTCCTAGTATAAGTTCAAAAATGTAAAATCTTTATATAGGCCTGTAGCTCAACTGGTTAGAGCCCTCCGCTCATAACGGAGTGGTTGGGGGTTCAAGTCCCTCCAGGCCTACCAAAAAAAAAAATTTTTTATTATATTTTTCAATATATTTTAACTAAAATACATTTCTTAAAGAAACTTTGAAAGTTTTCTATGCATAAAAATTATAAAGATTTAAGAAGTTCCAGGTGGTTTTCTCCAAATGATGTTAGATCCTTTGGTCATAGATCAAGGGCTATGCAAATGGGTCTAAGTAAAGAGGACTGGGATAATAAACCAGTTATAGGAATAATTAATACTTGGTCAGAAATACAACCCTGTCATATGCATTTTAAACAAAGAGTTGAGGATGTTAAAAAAGGAGTATATCAATCGGGTGGTTACCCAATAGAACTGCCAGCAATATCTCTTGCTGAAATGTATGTCAAACCAACAACAATGCTGTACAGAAACATGCTATCCATGGAGGTTGAGGAACTAATAAGATCACATCCTATTGATGGTGTGGTATTAATGGGAGGTTGTGATAAAACAACTCCCGCACTAACAATGGGTGCAATCAGTTTGGATTTACCAATGATCTTCCTTCCTGCGGGTCCTATGTTGAGAGGTAATTATAAAGGTAAATATTTAGGTAGTGGTTCTGATGGTTGGAAATACTGGGACGAACTAAGAGCAGGTAATATCACAGAAGATGATTGGGCAGAGGTAGAATCTGGTATAGCTAGATCTTATGGTCATTGTATGACCATGGGGACAGCAAGTACAATGACTGCAATAGCAGAGGCTATTGGATTGTGCTTACCAGGAGCAAGTTCTATACCTGCGGCTGATTCTAATCATATTAGAATGTCTTCAGATGTTGGCAGAAGGATAGTTGATATGGTTTGGGAGGATCTCAAACCGTCAAAAATTATTACTAAGAAATCTGTTGATAATGCTGTTACTGTTGCTATGGCTATGGGATGTTCAACTAATGCGATTATTCATTTAATAGCTATGGCAAGAAGAGCTGGCATTCATTTGACTATGGATGAACTAGATAAAAAGGGAAGGGAAATTCCATTAATCGCTAATATTAGGCCTTCTGGAAAAGAATATTTAATGGAGGATTTTTATTATGCTGGAGGTATTTTGTCTTTAATGTTTTCTCTTGCTGAAAAACTTAATTTGGACGAAATAACGGTTTCAGGACTTAAATTGAGAGAAATAATATCAAAAAAAGAAACTATTAACCCTGATATAATTAGAAACTTAAATA
Organism: Alphaproteobacteria bacterium; assembly: GCA_016777645.1. Taxonomy (GTDB): domain Bacteria; phylum Pseudomonadota; class Alphaproteobacteria; order Puniceispirillales; family Marisalimonadaceae; genus Marisalimonas. The sequence continues at coordinate 1,174 of JADHRC010000074.1, read as the reverse complement.
ACCCAATATACGAAGAAGGTTCTTTGGCAGTTTTAAAAGGAAACTTAGCTCCAGATGGTTGTGTTATAAAACCGGCTGCCTGTGATAAGAAATTTTTAAAACATAAAGGGCCAGCAATTGTTTTTGATAGCTATCAAGAAATGAAAGATATTATAGATACTGATGACTTTGACATATCAGAAAATCACGTGCTTGTATTGAGAAACGTCGGTCCTGTCGGAGGTCCAGGAATGCCAGAATGGGGAATGATGCCAATACCAAAAAAACTTTTAAAAAAAGGTGTACGAGACATGGTTAGGATATCTGATGCAAGAATGAGTGGTACTAGTTACGGAGCTTGTATTTTGCATGTGGCTCCAGAGAGCTTTGTGGGTGGACCTTTATCTCTTTTAAAAACGGGAGATATTATCGAGGTTGATGTTAATTTAAGGAAAATTAATATGCTTGTTGATGATAAGACATTATCCGAAAGAAAAATGGCGATTAAACCTCCAACACCAAAAGCTGGAAGGGGATGGCTGTGGATGTATAGTCGGCATGTCAGGCAAGCAAATGAGGGCTGTGATTTTGATTTCTTAGAGACCAATTTTGGAAAATCAGCAAAAGAACCAGACATTTATTAGAGTATAATTATGTTAAATCAAAAAATTAAAAATATTTTTTTAAAATCTAGTGTTGCCTCTATTTCAACAGCTTTATTTAAGAGAGGCTTAAGAAACCAATTTATACAAGGGGTTACCCCACTTAACCCAAATCTACCCAATATGGTTGGATATGCTTTTACAGTTCGATATATCCCTGCAAGAGAAGATCTAAATACTATTGATGTTTTCAAAGATCCAGAACATCCTCAAAGAGTAGCAATTGAGAAATGTCCCCAAGATCATGTTTTAGTTTTTGATAGTCGTAAGGATGCAAGAGCTGCTTCTGCAGGAGCTATTTTATTAACAAGATTAATGGTAAGAGGTTGTGCAGGTGTAGTGACAGATGGAGGTTTTAGAGATTCTTCTGAAATAAAAATCTTAGATTTTCCCGCTTATCATCATAGGCCTTCATCACCTACAAACCTAACTTTACATCAAGCAGTTGATATTAATGTCCCTATTGGCTGTGGTGATGTTGCTGTTTGGCCCAACGATTTAATAGTAGGTGATCAAGAAGGTGTTATTGTAAT
>JADHRC010000073.1 GCA_016777645.1 Alphaproteobacteria bacterium | reverse complement strand
ATGTCATTACTTTTAAGAAGGCCCCCTGGAAGAGAAGCATATCCTGGAGATGTTTTCTATTTACACTCACGATTATTGGAAAGAGCTGCTAAATTAAATAGTGATAATGGTTCAGGTTCTCTAACTGCCCTTCCCATAATCGAAACGCAGGGCGGTGACGTGTCTGCCTTTATTCCTACTAATGTTATATCAATAACTGATGGTCAAATTTTTTTAGAAACAGAACTTTTTTATAAAGGAATTAGACCTGCAGTTAACGTTGGATTATCTGTTTCAAGGGTTGGCTCTGCTGCACAAATTAAAGCTATGAAACAAGTTGCCGGTACCATTAAGCTTGACCTTGCTCAATATAGGGAAATGGCTGCCTTCGCACAATTCGCTTCAGATATGGATGCATCAACTAGACAACTTCTATCCAGGGGTGAAAGGTTAACAGAACTACTTAAGCAAGCTCAATACTCTCCGATGGAAGTAGAAGAGCAAGTTGCTGTAATTTTTGCTGGAGTAAAAGGTTATCTTGATAAAATACCTACCCAAAAAATTGGTGAATTCGAAAAATCACTTTTGCAAAAGTTAAATTCGAAGGATTCCAAAATATTAGAATCAATTCGAAAAGATAAGTCAATATCAGATGAAACTGATCAAGCTTTAAAAGATGTTTTAGATCAGTTAGTTAAAAGTTTTGTTTAACTGTTATTTTATATTGTAAGGAAAGGGTTAAATGCCTTCTTTAAAAGACCTTAAAAACCGAATTGGATCTGTTAAATCTACTCAAAAAATTACTTCAGCAATGAAAATGGTTGCTGCTGCAAAGTTGAGAAAGGCTCAGGAGCAAGCTTTAGCTTCTCGACCTTATACATCGTTAATGGATAAAGTAGTATCCAAAATTGCGTCTAAAACTTCTGGAAATTCGTTAGATCTTTTAACTGGAAAAAGTGACAATAAAACGCAGCTAATAGTTGTTTTTTCAGCTGATAGAGGTCTATGTGGAGGCTTTAATGGTTCAATTACTAGAGCAGTTAGAGCTGAAGTTAAAAAATTAGAGCAAGACGGAATTAAAGTTAAGTTACTTATGGTCGGTAAGAAATCTGCCGATGCATTAAATAGAGAATTAGGCCACTTATTCATTGAAAGAATTGACGGGAATTCTGCTAAACCAAATTATACAGACGCTGAAATTCTAGCTAACAAAATAATTTCACTATTTGAAAATGATGAATTTGGAATGTGCAAAGTTATTTTTAATAAGTTTGTTTCAGCTATTACTCAAGAAGTAACTTTTAAGTCTCTTATACCAGCGGACATTCAAAAAAATGAAGATGAAGTTAATGACAGTAATTCTATATATGAATTTGAACCAAGTGAAGAAGAAATCTTAAATGATTTATTGCCTCGTAATTTGGCAACTCAATTATTTAGCTCTCAAATGGAAAGCACTGCTAGTGAACTAGCTGCAAGAATGACGGCAATGGATAACGCTACAAGAAACGCAGGTGATATGATAGATAATCTTACACTTCAATATAATAGAACAAGGCAAGCAGTTATTACAAAAGAACTAATAGAAATTATATCCGGTGCAGAAGCATTATAATAAATTGATCTTAAAATAAATGGAGAAAATAATGGCCAAAAAACTATCTGGCAAACAAAATGGAAAGATATCACAAGTTATTGGAGCTGTCGTTGACGTTGAATTTGATTCCGATTTGCCCTTAATTTTAGATGCTTTACAAGTTGATAATGGTGGACAGAAATTAATTTTAGAGGTTGCCCAGCATCTAGGAGAAAATGAAGTTAGAACCATTGCTATGGATAGCACAGACGGTTTAGTAAGGGGCATGGAGGTTGTTCAGACTGGTGCTCCTATTACAGTTCCTGTTGGTCCAGAAACATTGGGTAGAATTTTGAATGTTGTAGGTGATCCGGTAGATGATGGTAAACCAGTTAAGTCTAAAACAACTCTTCCAATACATAGAGATGCTCCTGAATATGTTGATCAGTCTACTTCAGCGGATATTTTAGTTACTGGTATAAAGGTAGTTGATCTTTTAGCTCCATATGCAAAAGGTGGTAAAATTGGTCTTTTTGGTGGAGCAGGTGTTGGTAAAACAGTATTAATCATGGAATTAATTAACAACGTTGCTAAAGCTCATGGTGGATATTCTGTTTTTGCTGGCGTTGGTGAGAGAACTAGAGAAGGTAATGATCTTTTCCATGAAATGGTTGAATCTGGTGTTATTGTACCTGATGGACCTGGTTCGAAAGCGGCTCTAGTTTATGGACAGATGAACGAACCTCCGGGAGCAAGGGCCAGAGTTGCTTTAACAGGTTTAACATTAGCTGAATATTTTAGAGATCAGGAAGGACAGGATGTTCTTTTCTTTGTAGATAATATATTTAGATTTACTCAGGCAGGATCAGAAGTTTCTGCGTTATTAGGAAGAATACCATCTGCTGTCGGATATCAACCAACCTTGGCAACTGATATGGGGGCTTTACAAGAAAGAATAACTACTACTACAAAAGGATCTATTACCTCTGTTCAAGCTATATATGTTCCTGCTGATGATTTAACAGACCCAGCTCCTGCAACTTCATTTGCTCACTTAGATGCTACAACTGTTCTATCTAGGCAAATTGCAGAGATTGGAATATACCCAGCTGTTGACCCTCTTGATTCAACTTCTAGGATGTTGGATCCAAGAATAGTGGGTGATGAACATTATAATGTTGCAAGAAAAGTTCAAGAGGTACTTCAACAATATAAATCACTTCAAGACATCATAGCAATTTTAGGAATGGACGAATTATCAGAAGATGACAAATTAGTTGTTAATAGAGCTAGAAAAATACAAAGATTTTTGTCTCAACCATTTCATGTTGCAGAAGTATTTACTGGATCACCAGGTGTGTTAGTGCCATTAGAAGACACAATTAAAGGTTTTAAGGCTATTGCCGATGGAGAATACGATGATTTACCAGAAGCAGCTTTCTATATGGTAGGCACGATTGAAGAAGCAATCGAAAAATCCAAAAAATTAGCAAAAGATGCTGCATAAATATCTATTTATATTAGAGGGGTTTAAATGTCAGATACAACTAACTTAGAAATCGTAACGCCTTCTATGGTCCTCGTTTCTGAACCAGTTGAAATGGTAGTTGTTCCAGGTGCTGATGGGCAAATTGGTGCATTACCAAGGCATTCTAAAGTAATGTCAACTCTTGATAGGGGAATAGTAAATATTTATAATGATAGTAAAATTTCGTCACGAGTAATGATAGATGGGGGTATAGTAGAAATAAACGAAAACTCAGTTGTCATACTTGCTGAAAGAGCTGAAAAACTTGATAAAGTTAATAAACAAATTTTAGAAGAAAAACTTTTAGATTTGAAAGCTCAACAAAATGATACAGATCCTAATATTTCAAGTTTGGCAGAAAAAAATTCATCTTTTCTTTCGGCTGTTCTAGAAAATATAGAATAATTTATTTAGATAATACTTTTTCTATATCAGAACCTATTTCTAATAGCTGGTCATCTTGATAAGTAATTCCATTTAACATTATCCCCATTGTTATTTTATCATTTGAGTAGGGTAATGATAAACTGCACCCGTTCATGTAGTTAGCTAATGATGTGTTTCTCAAAGAAATAAGATTAACTTGGTCGTAAAACTCTGCGTTTTCACAATCTTTAATTAATGGAGGTTTGATAGTAACTGTCGGTAATAGTAAAAAATTATTTTGTAAAAATTTATTGAATTGGCGAATTATATTTTCTCTTTGTTTACAAAGTAACACATATTCTACTGCTTTAACTTGATTAGCTCTATCCATACGTCTAGAAACATTTGGATCAATTAAATCTCTCTTATTGTTATATGCTTCATGGTATTCTGCCTGAGATTCTACTGCTGCGAATTGCCATAAAGCTATTTCTTTATAAATATCTAATATTGGAATTTCTGTTTCTAATACTCTATAGCCGGAATCTATAATTTTTTTCTTTGCTGACTGAAAGCTTGAGTTAATATCATCATCAATATTTTCAAACCCAAAATTTTTTGGGATTATAAAATTAATATCCTTTTTTGTAATTTTATAACTTTTTGTTTTTGATTTAGTTCGTATTGCTTCAAACCCAAGTTTGCAATGTTTCATATCTTTTGCCATTAAACCAACACTGTCTAAACTTGTTGATAAAACCAGAACACCATCTCTTGAGATAATATCTTGCGTAGGTTTAAAACCAGTTATACCTGTAAAAGCTGCAGGTATTCTTGTGGAGCCTCCAGTATCAGTGCCGATTGTAATATCAGACACTTCAAGTGCAATTGAAACCGCCCCCCCTGAAGTTGAACCACCTGGAACTGCCTTGTCATAGATGGGATTAGAAGGTGTTCCATAATGTGGATTGATACCTAAACCAGAGTAGGCTAATTCAGTCATGTTTGTATGGCCAATTAGCAATCCTCCAGCTTTTCTAATTAAAGAAATACATTTTGCGTCCTTTTTGGCTATTCCTTTATCTAAAAATTTTGATCCACCTTTTGTTTCATAGCCCTTTACATCGAATAGATCTTTTACTGATATTATCAAGCCTTTTAAAATTCCTTTTTCCAGTTGATTGATTTTATCCAATTGTTTACTAAAATCTTTTTCAAACAGTTCAGTGAATATATTCTCAAAATTCTCAGGATTATTTTGTATTTTATTTAAAATCTTATTAATTTTATTAATAAGAGATTCATTTTCAAAATTAATATTTTTCATTATTCTCAAGTTTCAGTTGCATTAAAATTATTAAGTATGGGAATAAAGACCTGATTTATTTTTTTATAAACTTCTTTTTTAAAAAAAATGGCTTTTTCTGGTAAACTAATTGGGTCCAACCATACCCAATTTTTGAACTCAGGATTTTTTGTATGAATATTTATTTCATTATCTTCTCCTAAGAAATGAAATAAAAGCCATCTTTGTTTTTGACCTCTATATTTTCCCTCCCAAAGATTGTCTGCTAGCGGAAGAGGAATGTCATAATATATCCATTCTGGATACTCGCTAATAAATTCAACATTAACAATGCTGGTTTCTTCTTTTAATTCTCTAAAGCCTGCTTCAATAGATAATTCTCCATCATCAATTCCGCCTTGAGGTAATTGCCATGCTTCTGCTTTATTATCTAGTCGTTGACCACAAAATACTTTCCCTTCTTTATTAAAAACCATAAGTCCAACACATGATCTGTAAGGTCTTTCTAAAAGTGGTACTTTATGTGTTTGCATCTTTAATTTCTAGCTGAGTTATTTTTTCTTAATTTATTTGAATTATCTTTTAAAGCAGTTGACGTATTTTTACTTTTATTACTAAAAAGGTGAATTCCTTTAATCAAATCAACAGCTCTGGATATTTGATTGTCTTGTAAAAGTTTTTCAACCGGAGATGCATCAGATTTTTTATTTTTTTGTTCGTTACTTTCAAGTTCTTTTTTATCTAATGCTCCTCTAAGATTTTCCTCTCTTCTATTTTGATTTGCTTCTTTTTTTGTCTCAGTCATGCCAGCTTCCACTTTAATGTCAGGCTCTATACCCTTAGCTTGTATTGAAATACCACTTGGAGTGTAGTATCTAGCTGTAGTTAGTCTCATTGCTCCATTACCAGGAAGTGGGATTATGGACTGGACAGATCCTTTGCCAAAGCTTCTAGTACCAACAATTATTGCTCTACTGTGATCTTTTAATGCACCCGCAACTATTTCACTCGCAGAAGCAGATCCACTATTAATTAAAACTATTAGAGGTTTCCCATCAATCAGGTCACCTTTTTTTGCAAATATTCTTGAGGTGTCGTCTTCTTTTCGACCCTGTGTAGAAACGATTTCTCCTTGATCAAGAAAAGAATCAGCAACCGAAATAGATTGATTTAATAGACCTCCTGGATTATTCCTTAAGTCAAGAATAAGTCCTTGAAATTTGTCACCTAATTCTTTTCTTATCTCGTTTATAGACTTTTCCATTCCAGAGGTTGTGGTATCAGAAAAAGTTGTTAAACGAACGTAACCAATCTCATTAATTACCTCATGTTTTACAGACCTAATCTTTATAACGTCTCTGACGATTTCAATTTCAAAAGGATCTTCTTTGTCTCGAACCACAGTGATTGTGACTTTACTATTTACGGGGCCTCGAAGTTTTGATACGGCTTCATTTATTGTAAGTCCTTTAATCGATTCACCGTCAATACCTATAATTAAATCACCAGATTTCATTCCTGCATTAGCAGCTGGTGTATCATCTATAGGAGATACAACTTTAACAAAGCCATCTTCCATTGTTATTTCAATACCCAATCCTCCAAAGGTACCCTTTGTCTTTACTTGCATGTCTTTATATGATTCAGGACTTAAATACGAAGAATGTGGATCCAGAGATTGAAGCATCCCTGAAATTGCAGATTCTATTAATTCTTTATCAGAAACTCCATCTACATACTGCTCTTGAACTCTTTGAAAGACATCTCCAAAAAGGTTAAGTTGTTTATAAGTTTCTTGTCGGTTATTATCACCTTTGACTAAATTAGTTGAAAAAAAAAGAAAGTTGAAAACAAATAATAAAATTATAAAAAATCTTTTATTCTTATTGAACATCAATTTTAACATTTTTTGTTAATCCTAATTTCTTAATTTACTTATCTTAAGATAACTATAGAAGATTATCAAAGTAGTAACTATATAAAAATTATCTTTTTAATAATGATAACCCATTCATAGAATTAGGTAATTCTATTGACATAAGTTCGAGGATTGTAGGTGCAATATCGGCAAGTTTTCCATCTTTTAGGACATAATTATTTTCTGAAGAAATAAGAATAAGAGGAACTTTATTACAAGTGTGTGATGTATGAGGCAATTTGGTTTCAATATCAATCATGGTTTCACTATTTCCATGATCGGCAGTAAGCAACATTATTCCATTAAATTTATCCAAAACTGATTTAATATTTCCTACGCACTTATCAACTGTTTCGACTGCATTTATAGTTGCTTTTAAATCACCTGTATGTCCGACCATGTCAGGATTGGCGAAGTTAACAATAATTAGGTCATACTCTTCTTTTTTAATTGCTTTTATTAATTCATTTTCAACTTTTCTAGCAGACATCTCAGGTTTTAAATCATAAGTGGCAACTTTAGGAGAAGGCACCATTATCCTTGTTTCGCCGGGGTAAATAGTTTCCTTTCCTCCATTAAAAAAAAATGTTACATGAGGATATTTCTCAGTTTCTGCTAATCGTAATTGTTTCAAATTTGATTTTGAAATAACCTCTCCTAGTGTGTTTTCAATTTCCTCATTAATAAAAATACTTTTCATGAATCTTGAAATTTCAGTTGAATAATCGGTCATGCCTAGATTATTTACTAATACTGGTGTATTAATATTTTTGGTAAACTTATTAAAATTAGGATCGATAAAGGGGAGCAATATTTCTCTTACTCTATCAGATCTAAAGTTAATCATCATGAGGCTGTCGCCTTCATTCATTCCTTTATAATCGCCGATAACTGTCGGTGAAATAAATTCATCGGTTTCATTGTTTCCATATGCTTGTTTTACGGCTTCAGAGAGATTTGATACTTTTCTTGAACATTTCCCGTAAGCTATAAGATCAAAAGATTTTTTGACTCTTTCCCATCTATTATCTCTATCCATAGCGTAATACCTTCCAATCAGCGTCCCTATTTTGATAGATATTGGAAGTAAAGGTTCAAATTGTTTAATTAAAGTACCTAATTGTTTTGGAGAGCTATCTCTGCCATCTGAAAAAATATGAAGTACTGTCTTAATTTTATTTTCTTCTAGTAATTTAG
>JADHRC010000072.1 GCA_016777645.1 Alphaproteobacteria bacterium | reverse complement strand
AAGAAGCCCTAAACTCTGCAATGACTACTAAGCTTCTTAGGAATTCATTCCTGGTTGTTCTTATTCCTTTAATAGCATATCTTTATACGAAAGATGAAAATATAAATGTAAAAAAGTCAATTAAGAATTTTTTCCCTTTTTTTGTTTTAGCTTTTATAATTTTGGCTCTTGTTAGAACTATGGGAGATTTTGTTTTTGATGGCACCAATGAAGTTTTTTATTGGGAAGAGTTTATAGTTCAGTCAAAAAAACTTTCAATTTATTTAATTTTATTTGCAATGGTAGCTCTTGGATTACAAACTAATATTAAAAGTATCTTCAATTTAGGGATAAAACCTCTTCTTATAGGTTTTGCGGCATCTGCTTCTGTTGGTGTTTTGAGTGTTCTATATTTACTTTTTCTTGTTCCTCAAATGGTAAACTGATTAATAAGAAATTAATTTTAACCTTTTAATTAAAAAAGTTACCATAATTGGTACAATCAAAGTTAACAAACACACAATAATTAGTAATGTTCCTAGTTCTGAGTAATCAGCTGGTATTTTAACCTCTCCAAGATTTGTTTTAACTTCTCTGGTGATAACATAAATTTGATTTAAGTATTTAGTTCCTAAATTACTTGCAGACAAAGCCAAGTTAGTAAAACTAGCTAATACCGCAAAGAATGTGGCTTTTAAATGATTTGGAGCAGACTGTGCTATCCATGCAAGTATAGGAATCATAGAAACTTGTCCTAAAGGACTTTCAAGTGCTGTATTAAAAATTGCAATAAATCGAGCATCAATTATTCCATTTGTAATTTTTGAGGTGAATTCATGGAAACCGTAAAACATCGCAATAGAGGGTAATATAAAAAATGAACCTGCTATAGAAAGTATAATTATTAGCTTGTTCATAGAAGATTTTTCCATTAGAGGCCTTAAAACAAAAATACCAACAATAGTAAGAAAAGAAGCAATTAACCCAAGTAAAGATAGAAATTCTTGGTCGAATTTTAAAACATCAATTTCAAACCATGTTCCTCCTTGACCTACACCAGGCATCGCTCTAAAGGCAAATATAATGATTGCTGTGCCTATCAGCATTTTTTTTGCTTTTAAATCTAATTCATTTGATAACTTAAAAAGTAAAAATAATATTATTGCAAAAGAGCCAATAAATACTATTTCTTGAGAGAAACCTATGTTTGAAGTTCCAATAGTTAATGTAAAAATAACAAAAATTATTGAACCAATTATTATTAACAAATTTGGATTAGTTGCTACAGGAACATTAAAAATCATTTGAGAAGCCTTTTTAGCTCCAACTCCCTTGGCAAGAAGTAATTTATATTTATTTTGTTGTAATAAATACGCTAAAAAAATACCGGAAATAGATATAACTGGAACAATTAAAGAAAATAAATAAATATTACCATAAGCCTTAACTTTTTCTATTTCTGTCATTTCTGAAGAATCTGTAAATACAATAAGGTTTATAAGAGAAACTAGCAATGTTCCGAAAATGATTGAAACTCTCCCAAGAAGTTGCATGGACACATTCATGGATTTTAGTTTATTAAATTCTATTTCATTACCATTATCATCTATTTTAGGAACAGCTTCAACTGTCATAGCGTCTGCAACGACATCCTGTAAAACATAGCCAATAGGGGCTAACAAGGTCGCAATCACAAACCAACTTTCAGGATTCAAAATACTTATCATGATTAGTTTATGTTGAATTAACCCGTACATAATCAAGCTACTTGAGGCCATAACGATAGCACCAAGTAACACAAGATAAGATTTAAATTTCCATAAAATATCAACTAAATGTCCTAGTGGCATTTTTAAAACCCAGGGAAGACCAGCCCAGAAACCTAATCCTGCTAAAAAAACTGCTGATAAATCTAGATATTCTTTTACAAAAAAGACGCCAACAATATTTGTAATACCAGAAAATCCAGCAGCCAAATAAATCATTAATGGAGGTATAAAAGAAAATTTAAAATTACCAAAAATCTTATAAAAAATATTCATTCTATTTTGTTTTAAAAATTAGTTATTGTTAGGCTGATCTTATAAAAAATCACGCTCAACATATGTTTTTAGCAATTATTTTGATTTTTTTTTATTTAGTTCTTCTTGAAGCTGTGACATTTGCTTTTTCAGAATCTCAATCTCTTCTTTATCACTCAAAGCTGATTTTTCTTTTTCATTAGCTTTGGCCCAAGGGTTCATAAAATTATTCATAAATTGATACTGTTTCGATTGCCAATCCTTTACAACTTCACTGGTTGTTTCATCAAAAAAAGGATTACCATCCTTTGCATTAAAATGTTTGAGAAATTCATTTTGCTGATTTTTATAAAACTCAAATGTTTTAGCAACCATTTCGGGCATAATTTTTTGAGTAGCGTTACTATAACTCTTAATTATATCAGTTAACATGTTTTCTGGAAAAACGTTTCCTTCTTTATTCTCAATGTCTGAAATAATTTGAAGGAGATATTGCTTTGTAAGATCTTCTTGAGTTTGTTTGTCAATAATTTTAATATTTTTTCCCTCTTTTATAAGAGAGTAAATTTCCTCAAGAGTAACGTATTCACTTGTATTTGTATTATATAAACGACGACTTGAGTAACGGGTGATTAAAATATGATCTTGAGACAAAAAATTACAACCTATAAATATTTAAGACTAATGAAGGTTTAATAACCTTCATTAGCATATTATAATAAATTATTCTGAAGTTGTCACAACTGTTTTATTAGCTGTTTTTTTTGCAGTTTTAGTCATCTCTTCATTAATTTCTTTGCCTGCAGTCATGTAAAGATCAATTGTGTCTAATTGAGCTTTTTTTGCTATTTCAGCAAGTTCAGCTAAATGCTTGGGTGAAGATTGTGTTTGTTGAGTGATAAAGTCATTGATAACTTTAGAATAGTCACTAGGATTTTTTTGTGTCTTAGTTAAATTTTCTAAAGCATTGAGAGTTTCCTTTGACCATTCTTGGCTTAACTCAGCATTTTTCTTAAATGTATCTAATGCTATTTTTGATAATTTTGAGTTGAATTCTAGAACACTGTCTACAGAACTTGTTGAAAAGAAAGGATTTTGAGAAGTAAACTTCTCCATATTTTTAGTATATTCTTCAAAAGTAAACATGAAATATCTCCATAATAAGTATTTACATGATTAATATATGCTGCAATGCAGAAATGTCAATAGAAAAATGCTGCAAATGCAAATTATTTATTTTTTTTCTTTACATAACTTCCTGGTGCTGGTTCTATTTCGACCATTTCAATAATTTTATTTGAAGTCTTGTCTCCAAGAAACTCTTTTTTCCAGTCATACCATTCGTTCCACCAAGAACCATTTTTATTAGTAGATTGATTAAACCATTCTTCAGCATTATTATATTTTTTGTTGTTAACCCAATACCCATATTTATTGGAATTATCTGGATTAATTATGCCAGCAATATGTCCACTACCAGCTAAAATAAACATTTTTTTTCCTGCAGTTTTACTCAAACCGTTAAAGGAAGATTGCCAAGGAGCTATGTGATCATTAAAGGTTCCAATAGCTGCTATAGGTTGTGTTATTTGATCGAGTTTTATATTTTCACCCGAAATTTCAAGTAGTCCCTTTGCAAATAAGTTGTGTTTATAAAATTTTTCAAGATACTCCAACGCCATTTTACCGGGTAAATTTGTAGGGTCACTATTCCAGTATAACAAATCAAATGGAGGTGGTTTTTTTCCTAACAAATAAGATTTTACTGCGGGTCCATAAATAAGGTCGTTTGATCTTAAAAAGCTGAAAGTTTGAGATAAAAAATCACCATCTAAATAACCTTTTTCCTGAACTTGGTTTTTAATAGTTGTTAAATATTCATCTGAAATGAATATTGATAGATCTCCTGGGTCATCAAAGTCGGTAAGAGTTGTAAAAAAAGATGCTGATTTGACAAAATTTAGTTTTTTATTGTTAAGGTAACTTAAACCAGTGGCTAGGAGGGTGCCACCAATACAATAACCGATTGTGTTAATCATATTAACGGAGTAAAACGTTTTAGTTTGATTTATTGCATCAAACAATCCATCTTTTAAGTAATCCTCAAAACCTATATGAGAATGACTACTATCTGGGTTAACCCAGGACATTAAAAAAACAGGCACTCCTTTTTTAAGCAAAAATTGTATAAAGCTATTTTCGGGCTTTAAATCAAGTATATAAAATTTATTAATCCAGGGAGGAACAATCAAAATAGGGGTTTCGTGTGTCTCTTGTTGAGTTGGTTTATAATAAATTAATTGATATAGTTTGTTCTGATAAATAACTGATCCTTCAGAATTTGCTATATTATTGCCAATTTCAAAAGCCGTCTCGTCAGTCAGCGAAACATTAAGTTCTCCATCATTTTTTTCTAGGTCCTCAACTAAGTTTTCTAGTCCATCTACCAAAGACTTACCTTTAGTATCCATAGCTTCTTTTAGGGCGTCTGGGTTTGTCATAAGAAAATTTGTAGGAGAAAAAAATTCAAGCATTTGTTTTGTAAAGAAAGTGATTTGTCTTTGTTCGTGATGATTAAGGCCGTCAATGCCTGTTATTGTTTCTTGAATAATGTCTGATGAGGTCAAATATTGTTGCTTTATCATTTTGAAATAAGGATTTTCTTCCCATGCCTCACTTTTAAATCGTCTATCACTTTTAATACCAGGGGACGTTTCTTGTTTAAGAAAATATTTTTGTACATCAGACCAAGTTTCTAGAGATGATTTATAATACTTAATTTGATTTTCTATTAATTTTGATGGGTTTGATAGTATTTCTGAAAAATATTTTGCAGCTGCTTTGTAGTAAAGATCTTGGTTTGGGGGTGTTATCTGTTGTTTTTTTGACTTAGTAGCAATTATGTATACTAATCTCTTAGTTAATATATCAACTTTTTCTAAATTATTTTTTAGTTCATCAAAACCAGGAATTTTATCGTTGTTTTCTTCATTAATCAATTTGATTGCCTTTAATTTTTTTTCGACATAATGTTATTTTATATTAGCTCGTTAATTTTTCAAAGGAGAAATAATGTTATCACCATCTCAATCATACGACCTTTTTGAAATTAACAAAAACTATTATCAGTGGTTTGCATCCACCACTAAAACATTTTGGAGCAATCCTATTTTTGGTTTGTTACCTTCACCAGTTCCACCTGCTTTTGCAGCATGGGGAAAGGTAACTGAACATGCACTTTCTAGAATTTCAATGAAACCTGATTGGAATATTTCTTCATATATTTCTGGGGATTCTGAATATCACGTAAATGAAAAAATAATTCTAAACTTACCATTTTGCAACCTCCTAAAATTTGAAAGTACAAATCCTAAACCAGAAAAACAAAAAGTTTTAATTGTAGCCCCTATGTCAGGTCATTATGCTACATTAGTAAGGAAAACGGTAATTTCTTTACTTCCTGATTGTGAAGTTTATGTAACTGATTGGAAAAATGCTAGAGATATACCGTTTTCAAAAGGTAAATTTGATATTGAAGATTTTACTAAATATTTAATTGAGTTTTTTAAAGAACTTAGTCCTAAATTACACGTACTAGCTGTATGTCAGCCAGCTCCTTTAGCATTGGCAGCTACGGCATTTCTTGCAAAAGATAAAAAATATTTGCCTTCATCATTAACACTTATTGGAGGGCCAATCGACCCAAATGCAAACCCAACATCTGTTACTGATTTTGGTAATAAAATACAAATGGACAGACTTAAAAATCTTATGACTATGTCAGTAGGGGTGAATTACAAAGGGGTAGGTAGAATGGTATATCCAGGCATTATCCAAATAATGTCTTTTTTATCAATGAATCTTTCTAATCACCAAAAGGCTTTTAATGAGCAAATCATAAAGGAGATTAATGGTTGTGCCTCAGAATTTGATAGACATAATACATTCTATGATGAGTATTTAGCAGTTATGGATATGACTGCAGAGTTTTATTTGTCAACGGTCGATCGTATTTTCAAAAAAAGAGAAATAGCTCAGAATGAATTTACCCTTGACGGTCATTTTTTAGATTTAAATGATATTAAAAGTGTTCCGACTTTTGTAATTGAAGGTAAAAATGATGATATATCTGCGCCTGGACAATGTTTAGCAGCTTTACATATCTTGAAAAATCTTCCAGAAGAATTAAAATTTAATTATCTTCATGAAAATGCGGGTCATTATGGTATATTTAGCGGTAAAGCGTGGCGCAAAGATATTAAACCTAAATATATTGACTTTATAAATAAATTTTAAGCCTCTTTTTTAGTCAAATATATTTAACCGCACCCAAAATGCTTAAATATTAATCATTTTTTTCTAGTTAGTTTTAATTTATATTCTACGGTTGTATTATTTTAATTTGATACTATGTATGTTCACGTAATTATTTTTTGGAGATTATTGTGGACGATATAAATTTATCAAATTTGAGTGTTAGTCAAAAAGACGAAGTTATCTTCTCAGACGACAAAGTTGCACTTGTTTCAGGTGGAACTAGAGGTATTGGAAGAGGTATTTGCGAAATTTTGAAAAGAGCAGGCGCCACTGTAATTGCTGGTTATGCGTCTGATGAAGAGCAGGCTAAAAAATTTTCGAGAGAAACTAACATAGAAGCTATTAAATGGGATGTTTCTAATTTTGATGAATGTGAAAAAGTCGTAAATCATATTATTAAGGAATATGGTACAATTTCAATTCTAGTTAATAATGCTGGTATTACTAGAGACACTACAATTAAAAAAATGACTGTAGAGCAATGGCAGGAAGTTATTAATGTAAACCTAAACTCTGTTTTCAACATGACCAAGGTTTCATGGGATGAAATGTTAAAAAACAAATTTGGTAGAATAATTAATATTTCTTCTGTGAATGGTCAGGCCGGTCAATATGGTCAGGTTAACTATTGTGCTGCAAAGGCTGGAATTATAGGTATGACTAAGGCAATAGCGCAAGAAGGTGCAAGGTATAATATAACAGCCAATACAGTTGCTCCTGGATATGTTGATACTGAAATGGTTGCTGCTGTTCCTCAAAATGTTTTAGACAAAATAATAAGTACCATTCCTGTTGGAAGATTAGGACACCCTGAAGAAATAGCAAGAGCAGTGGCTTTTCTAGCACGTGAAGATTCACAGTTTGTTACTGGCTCAACAATTTCTATAAATGGTGGCCATCATATGTATTAATTACTCGATTAGAATAAATTAATAAATCTTTAGAGTTTAAGTATAAAGGTTGGGTTTATTTAGTTTATAGAACTCAATCTTTATTAATTTCCGATGGCTAGTCCTTCTCTTCTGTGATCAGACCCTCCAAACAATTTTTCATTAACATGAATTATGTTAAGTCCTGATAAAAAATTAGTTAATTTAACTTCATAATTCATTTCCTTTAATGAATTTCCAAGTTTTTCTAAATTTCTATTTTTTTCTAGGTAATAAGTTCCAAATTTATTGATTCTGTGTGGCATAGAAGCTGCTTTTTGAGGGTTCATTTTCCAGTCAATCATAGAAATAACAGCATTCACTACATATCCAATTATGTTACTCCCTCCTGGACTACCTAACACATAAACTGGTATGTTATCCTTTAGTATAATGGTAGGGGCCATTGATGATCTAGGGCGTTTGCCCGGCTGGATATTATTTACTATTCTATTGTTATTATCATAGGCTTTAAAAGAAAAGTCGGTAAGTTGATTATTTAATAAAAATCCACTTTTAGTCATAAGCCTTGAGCCAAAGCCATTTTCAATTGTTGATGTCATGGATAGAGCATTACCATATGAATCTACTATAGAAATATGTGAGGTTGATGGTAATTCTATAGAAATGTCATTTGCAAAATTTTGAGATATT
>JADHRC010000071.1 GCA_016777645.1 Alphaproteobacteria bacterium | reverse complement strand
CTTTTTCATCTTTATCCATTTTATTTAATAAATTTGTTTCCCACTTCAAATACTGTATTGAATGCTCCCTATTGCCTTGGTGACGCAAATATGTATGAAAATTGAAATCAATAAAATCTTTGTTCATTTGAATTTCATCTTTATCAAAATACTGAGGAAATCTATCAAAATCTTTTTCATTCCAAGAATAAACGGCAATCGTCTTTTCTGGAAATTTATTATTTAAATCTTTGTAGATTAATTGCGTTTTGTTGAAATCATCATTAACCAATACAATTTTCTTTTTGGTTAAATTATTATAATTATCTAAATTGGCTCTGTTCAGCCAAATGGATTTTTTTAATCTTGCTTTACAAAATTCAATACTATTTCTTACATCAAATATAAAAATATCTTTCATACTTTTAAACTCATCAAGAGTTATTTTTTCAACAGGGATATCAGTATATTTTGTATCATTTTTGAATTTTAGTTTTATTATTTCCTCATGTTTGACATCAAGTACATAACAATCAAAGTTGAATTTTTTTAACCAGAGTGCAGTTATTCCCGATCTAACAAGATCGCCATCATCGATGAGTATTATTTGTGATTTTAAAACTCCAATAAAATTGTCTGTTGCCTGGACCAATTGTCCACCTGCAACGTTTTTTATGAAACTTATATCGTCTTTATATATATTTTCTGTTGTAACATTGAAAAAAAATGTAGATCTACCTTTGTTGTCAATTAGATCTTTAACCTTTTTAATATCTATTATTTCAATTTTATTTTCATTTAATAAAATTCTTATCTTTAAGTTTAATTTCTTTTTTTCTTTTAGGCGGGGTTCCAAGTTTAAGTAATTTTTTTTTCCATTCTCTAACTTTAAGTTGGATAAAAACCATCCTTGAGTACCATTTTCCAGAGCATAAACTTTATTTTTAATGCCAAAGTTTATAAGAGCTTGAGCCCCTATTATAGATCGTGTCCTGCCAGCACAATTTACAATAATTTGAGTATCATCATTTTTGACAAAACTAGATATTCTATATGGAATTTCTGCATTGGGACAACAAATACTTCCTGGAATACTCATCTTATTATACTCATCTAACGGTCGCCCGTCTAAAATAATTATATCTTCTTTTTGTTGTTGTTTTTTAAATAAATTATTAGGAGTAATAGAAGGTGTATTATATTTATGCTCAACAAGTTCACCAAAACTTTTACTTGGTACATTAATACCATCGAATAATTTAAAGCCGGCATTTAACCAACCTTCTATTCCATTCTCTAAAATAGAAATATTATTATAACCCATTAATTTTGCATGTTTTGCAGCTAAAATTGCAATGCCATTATTATTATCAAATAAAACAATTCTGACATGTTTATTTGGAACAAGTTCTAAAAGTCTAATTTCAAATATGCTGTAAGGAATTGAGATAGAAAAAAATGGGTGACCTTTACTATGCTGTCCAATTTCTCTTACATCAATAAATGAAATCTCCTTGTTATCAGAAACCCAATTTTTAACTTGTTTCGCATTTATTTTTTTTATCATAAGAAAACAATCATAATTTAATTTTAATAAAACAATAAATTAATATAAGATTTTTAACATGTTAAGTCAAAAGGGGGAGCATATGGCTGAGTATAATGTAGGAGATTTAGTAGCAGAATTTTTACATATTTTGGGAGTAAAAGATGTCTTTGGAGTTGTTTCCGTTCATAATATTCCTATGCTAGATGCAATTGGCAGACGTAATTACATTAAAATGATCCCTGCAAGAGGAGAAATGGGTGCTGGTCACATGGCAGATGGTTATGCAAGAGCGCAAAATGGACTTGGTGTAGTTTTTACAAGCACTGGTCCAGGGGCTGCCAATGTAGTAGGAGCAATTGTTGAAGCAAGGTTTTCTGGATCCTCAGTTCTTCATTTTACTGGCCAAACAGCAACAGAAAACTTAGATAAAAATCAAGGAACGGTTCATGATGTTTCTGATCAACTAGGTATGTTAAAGTCAATATCTAAAGAAGCTATAAGAATTGATAATGTTGACAATGTTTTATCAAATTTACTAGAGGCCGTAAAGATAGCGCTAACACCGCCAACTGGACCTGTCTCAATTGAAATACCTATTGATATTCAAAGGACAGTTATAAAAAGACCAGAAAATCTTGATACGATAAAAATACCTTCTATTGATTTGCCAGTTGGAGAATTATCATCTTTGGATCAAATTGAGACAATAATCAAAAATTCAAAAAGAAAAATGCTTTGGGTAGGTAATGGGTGTAAATTTGCTCGAGAAGAAGTAGAAAAATTTACAAATATGGGGTTTGCGTTAGTTACAAGTACGTTGGGTCGAGGAGTAATACCTGAAAGTAACAGTATGAGCTTTGGTGCTTTTAATGCTGTACCTATAATAGAAGAGTTTTATAAAACAATAGATTTAATGATAGTTGTAGGAAGTAGATTGAGAGGTCATGAAACAAGAGACATGTCTTTAAAACTTCCGGAAAATATTATTCAGATAGATATTGATCCTAAAGCCAAAAATAGAACATATAAAACTAAGTTATTCCATTGTGGTGACGCTAGGAAAGTCCTTAGTGAATTGGCTAATAGATTATCAGGACAATTAACTCTAGATAAAGAGTGGGAAAGTGAGATTTCATCCTTAAAAAGTAAGATACTAGATGATTACAAGGCTAATCTTGGAGCATATAAAAATTTTCCAGAAATAATAAGACAAGTTCTTCCAGAAAATGGAATATGGGTTAGAGATGTTACTATTTCCAATAGTATGTGGGGTAATAGATCAATGTTTATCAACAAACCAGAACAAAATATTTATCCTGTGGGTGCTGCTATTGGACCAGGAATGGCGCTTGCTATAGGAGCGTCAATGGGTAGTAGGGAAAGCAAGACTATTGCCATGTGTGGTGATGGAGGTTTTATGCTAAATCTTCCAGATTTATGGACTGCTGCAGAAACTAATTGTGATGTTGTTTTTCTTGTAATGAATGATCATGGATATGGAGTGATAAAACATATTCAAGAGAGTATGTATGGAGGAAGAAAATTTTATGCTGATCTTATAGGGCCAAATTTTGAAGAGTTAGCAAAAGTAGTCAAAATGAGATATTCTAGAATTGATCATGCGAATGAATTGGAAAAGAAACTAAAGGAGTCATTAAGTTTTTCTGGACCGGTTCTTTTAGAAGTTAATGTTCATTCAGTTGGAGAAATGCCTCGTTATTTTGCTCCACCCCCTCATGCTCTTAAGGGTTAAGTATGTCAGTAATACCAGTAGAACTTTCCGAGTTTACTTTTTATTTTTTAATTTTTGTAAGTATGGTTACTTCCTTTATAACTGCCGCTTTTGGTATTGGAGGAGGAGCTGTTTTAATAGGTTTGCTTGCACTTAAACTCCCCCCATTTGCTTTGTTACCTATTCATGGAATAGTCCAAATTGGATCTAATTTTGGTAGAACGGTTATTTTTATAAAAGAAATTAAAAAAGATGTTTTAATACCATTTACTTTGGGTACAATTTTAGGCTCTTCTCTTGGTGGCACGTTTTTTATTCAAATTGACCCTTGGTTACTTCAATTAATTGTGGCCATGTTTATTTTATGGTCTGTTTTTGGTAAAATTCCAGCAATTGGAGCATCACACATCACATTTGGAGGTATGTTTTCAGGATTTTTTACTATGTTTTTTGGTGCCTCAGGAACATTGGTAGCCGGAATGGTAAAAACCATGAAATTAGAACCTGTGAATCATTTAGCAACTCACTCAGCATTAATGACAATCCAACATTTGATAAAAGTAGTTATTTTTGGATTTGTAGGTTTTGCTTATGGAGAATATTTCTTTCTAATTACAGGCATGATCATAAGCGGATTTATAGGAACTTTGGTTGGGAAAAAGGTTTTAATAAAATTTGGAAAGAAATATTTTCAGGTCGTTTTAAATACCATACTTACTCTTATAGCGTTAAACCTTATATGGAACGCTATCAAAATGAGTGGTTATTTAAATAGTTTTAGTTTTTCTGTCTTGTAATTAGGCTATATAAATATGGGCCACAAAGTCCCAAAAATGCAAGCACAAGGAAAAATAAAGCTAATGGTTGAGCAAATATCATCCACCATTGACCGTCATACATTTTTAAAGAATGTTGTAGGTTAGTTTCTACCATTTCTCCTAAGATTAATCCAACAGCTATAGGCGCTACAGCAAATCCATGTCTTCTGGCAAAAAATCCAATAACCCCAAAAATAAGAGCTATCCATACATCAACTAGTGATTGAGAAAGAGCATATGCTCCTATTACAGATAATCCAAAAACAATAGGCCATAATATGGATATTGGAACAAATGAAACTCTTGCAAACAGCCTAGCTGCATAGAGTCCCATGACCATAAACATAAGGTTTGCTAATAGCATAGAACCAAAGATTTGATATACTTTTTCAACTTGTTCAGTAAATAAATAAGCTCCTGGTCTCAATCCATGAACCATTAGGCCAACTAAAATTATTGCTGTTGTACCACTACCTGGTATTCCAAGAACCATAGTTGGAACCATCGCCCCACCTGTTGCAGAGTTGTTGGCAGCTTCAGCACCAGCAATTCCTTCAATAGAACCTTTACCAAACTCCTCTCTATTTTTGGACCACCTTTTTGCTTCTGAATACCCAATCATCGATGCAACAGTAGCGCCTTCTGCAGGAAGAATTCCTATAAAAGTACCAATGCCAGAAGATCTAAGTATCGTTTTCCATATTTTTTTATAGTCTTCTTTTGTTGGAAGTTTTACCGCTTTTAAAGAGACTGCATTCACTACTTTATTAACCATTTTTGATTGTACAAGTAATTCTGAAATAGCAAATAGACCAATAAATACTGGAACGAAAGATAGACCTTCGTATAGGTCATAATTACCAAACATAAATCTTTCAATAGCAGTTACCCTTTCAGAACCAATAGTTGATAGCCAAACACCAAAAATACCACCAATAAGGTTTTTAACAGCGCCACCAGCGCTGATACTTGCAAGCATGGACAAGCCAAAGACTGTTAGGGCAAAATATTCTGGTGGTCGAAATTCATAAGCAACTCTAGCCAAGAGAGGGGCTGCTATACACAAAACAATGACAGAAAACACCCCTCCAAATGTACTTGAAACCACAGCGACGCCAAGGGCTCTTCCGGCTTCTCCTTTTTGCGCCAAAGGATATCCATCAAATGTAGTTGCCGCTGCTGCCGAAGTTCCTGGAGTATTGATTAAAATAGCAGTTATAGAACCAGCAAATGTTGCTGATACATATATAGTAGACAAAACAGCTATAGCTTGTACAGGTTCCATTGTTAGAGTAAATGGCAGTAACAATGCAGCACCAGTTGTAGCACCAAGACCAGGAAGAACACCAATTATTACCCCTAAAATTGTAGTAGCAAAAATTAGTCCTAAAAGGTAGGGGTCCACAAATACCGAACCCATTGCTGATAATGCTTCAATCATAAATTACAACCTAACCATAATAAATATTTGTTAACCAACCTCTAGGAAATCTTACTTGTAGAACATAGTCAAAAAGAAGAAAAATTGAAAGAGGTGTCACGATAGCATTTGTAAGTGCCACCCATAATTTCTTTTGTCCCCATACCATGCCCATTAAAAACATAACAACTGGGATAGCTACAAATAGATCTCCACTTATTGTCACTAAAATATAAAATAATAAGAACAGCAAGATACTTGACCAAGTAGGGAATTTCTCAAGCTTAACTTCTTTAGGATAAGTTTTTGAAAATTGATAAGATAATATTCCTATCAGTATTAAATTTAAAATCATTAAAAAAATAGGAAATGAACGAGCTTGCATACTATCGCCAACGATCATTTGAGGTGAAGTTTCTAACTGTAATGATAAATAAATTACCACCAATGAGAACAAGGTTAGAAACAAAGGAATTATATATAATTTTTTTTTCATGATAAGTCTTTCAGATGCCCCATGAAGGGGCATCTAAATAAATTATTGGTTTATTTTATTAATCCCATTTCTTTTAATGCAGGACCAAACTCTTTAACCATAAATTTGATTTGTTCGCCCCAAGGACCAGATGCTTGAGGTGAGGTATTATCTAAGCCTGAGTTAGCTAAATAAGCCTGATACATAGAATGTTTCATAGCTTTAGCAAGTCCTTTTTCTAGCTCATCAACTCTTGTTTTATCAACTCCAGCGTGTGTTACGAAGCCTCTAGTAGTAGATAGAACAAGATCTATTCCCATTGATTTGGCAGTTTTCGCTTTAGGAATTGGAGCCATAGGGCTGTCACCAAGTATTACTAATGGACACAAATCACCAGCATCAATTGGACCACCTGCTTCAGATAAATTTAAAATACCCACGTCAACTGCACCCGCTACAACTTGAGTTGCCAGTTCTCCGCCACCTTTAAAAGGAATATATTTAGGCATTGGTTGACCAAGTCTTTTTGCGAACAAAAATGCAGTTATATGATCTATAGTACCTGTATGAGTTCCACCATATGAAATTTTATCACCTTTTTTCATTCCTTCCACGAAAGCTTCTGGTGTTTTGTATGGACTAGTTTTACAATTAACCATCAATATTTGAGGGTCATTAGTACCTCTAGCAATAGGAGCCATGTCCTCAACTTTTAGGTTAGTTTTTCCCATTGCCATTGTAATGGCGTGACCAACCGTAAAAGTTAATATTGAGTTACCATCTGCAGGCCTTGTCATAAAATAATTCATAGAAGCAGCTCCACCACCACCTCTTTTATTTACAACAACCATATCCTGTTTTAACTCTCTTCTTGAACGAAGCATCATCATTCTTGAGTTAACATCTGTACCGCCTCCAGCACCAGCATGAGTTATAACCTCAATTGCTGGCTTGTCAGCAGCTAAAGTTGGAGCAGCAGTAAAGGCTATAGCAGAAACTATAGCGGCTAAACTCGTCCCAACCTTAAATAGCGTAGTAGATTTAATCATTTAATTTCCTCCATAATGATTAACCAGCCAAAGCTGGAAGTTATACTGTAAAAAACAGTAGTATTTTTAAGAATAAATTATTCTTCTCCCCATTTAAATTAATTGTAAGTTGAAGCTAATCAAACTACTTATCAAATGAATGAATCAATTATTACAATATATAAACGTTAGTCAAGCGTAACATTAGAGCAGATATTATTATTATTAATTAATTAGAAATATAACAAATTTTTAATAAATATTTTCTTCTGGCAAATGATTATTCATGTTTGCTCTGTAAATCTCAATTGTTTCAGTTCTAGTAAAGGAATTAATTTCATTTTTTTGAAACAATTTATCAATATTAGGTGCCGTAGTAGCAATTTGAAAAATAACAGAAATTATTGAAAGTGTTTCCATATATACGCTCCAAGAATAATAATTTTGTGCATTAAACATGCCAATTTTATATATATAAAGAAAAGCAATAAATGTTTTAGATTACATATTGAATAAATGTAAAAATATAATAACTAATAGATCTAAAAGATTATAACTGACAAAAAAAGTTACCTAGTGAACACGTCAATGAATATGAAACAATTAATTGAGAATTATAAGGCATCGAATGTCTCTATACCAAAGTCTATGATTGGTTGGATGAGATCAAATCATGCTGGAGAAACAGGTGCTGTTTGGATATATATTGGAGCTAAATGCGTTTTTTGGAATAGAGATATTCAAAAAATGTCAAAAGAACATTACAAAACTGAAAAAAACCATCTAATTATAATGAACTATTTGTTAAAAAATAAGAATAAAAGTAAACTTTTACTATTATGGAGATTTTTAGGATTTAGTTTGGGTTTTGTGTCAGCATTATTGGGCTATACATTTTTTTGTGTTACTATACAGTCGGTAGAAACTTTCGTTGAGCAGCATTATCAAGAGCAAATAGAATATTTATATAAACATTCCATTTCTTTTGATCTTTTGAAAGTCTTGGAGATATGCTGTGCAGAAGAAGTAGAACATCAAAATGATGCAGAATCAAAAAAGGGTAAAATCAATAATTTCATTGAAAATTATTGGTCAAGAATAGT
>JADHRC010000070.1 GCA_016777645.1 Alphaproteobacteria bacterium | reverse complement strand
TTGTTCTCTTCCATTTTTTCAATAATAGTGGCAGCTCTATTATAACCTATTTTAAAATGTCTCTGGATAAAGGAAGTGCTTGCTCTTTTTTCTCGAGCTACCAAAGCTACAGCTTGGTCATATAATTCATCGTTCTGATTATTATTTATTAAGCCATTCATAGAATAGTCATTTAAATTTTCGGGCTCTTCAGTTATCGTTTCATCATACTCAGGAACTGACTGATCTGATAAAAATTTTGTAACTTTTTCTACTTCTGTGTCTTCTACAAAAGGGCCATGGACTCTAGTTACTTTACCACCTCCAGCCATATAGAGCATATCACCTCTCCCAAGAAGTTGTTCTGCACCTTGTTCACCCAAAATCGTCCTACTATCTATCTTACTAGTTACCTGAAAAGAAATTCTTGTAGGAAAGTTAGCTTTTATAGTGCCCGTAATTACGTCTACTGAAGGTCTTTGAGTAGCCATAACAACATGTATTCCAGCAGCTCTTGCCATTTGGGCTAACCTTTGAACAGCGGCTTCTATATCTTTACCTGCAACAAGCATCAAGTCTGCCACTTCATCTATTATAACTACTATAAAGGGTAATGGTGTCAAACTAATTTGCTGTTCTTCAAATATTGGTTGACCAGTATCAGGGTCAAAACCCACTTGTGTACTCTTTGATAATATCTCACCTTTTCTTCTTGCTTCATTCAACCTCTCGTTATAGCTATCGATATTTCTAACACCTAATTTACTCATTGACATATATCTTGATTCCATCTCTCTTACTGCCCATTTCAAGGCAACTATAGCCTTTTTAGGATCAGTTACTACAGGTGTAAGTAAATGAGGAATGCCATCATAAACTGAAAGCTCTAACATTTTAGGATCAATCATTATGAGTCTGCAAGTTTCTGGAGTATGTTTATATAATAGTGATAAAATCATTGCGTTTATGCCAACTGATTTTCCAGAACCAGTTGTGCCAGCAACAAGTAAATGTGGCATTTTAGCCAGATCAACAACTATAGGAAACCCTGCAATATTCTTTCCTAAACATACTGGTAAACTTAACTTTGAATCTAGAAATTCTGGATGTTCTAAAATATTTCTTAGAACAACAGTTTCTCTGACTTTATTAGGCAATTCTATACCAATCACATTTTGTCCAGGAACCATGGCTACCCTGACGGCCTCAACAGACATAGATCTTGCTATATCATCTGCTAGAGAAATTACTCTTTGGCTTCTTAAACCTGGGGCAGGTTGAAGGTCGTACCTAGTTACTACTGGTCCATATCTAACAGAATCTATATTTCCATTTATTGAATAATCTGACAAAACACCTTCAAGAACTTTCGCATTAAGGTCTAAAGTTTCCTTGCTAGGTGGCTTAATATCTTCTCTTAAATTTTGTAATAATTTTATTGGAGGTAAGATAAAACCACTTTCTGATCCTAATGGTAAATCATTTTGCAAAGAGCTTTTATTATTGTTTAATTGTTTATCATTATTATCAATTCTATCATTTTTGATTAGAATTGGATTCTTCCTGATTTTTGGAGCTTTCCTTTTAATAGAATTATTATTAATTCTTAAATATTGATTTTTAAAATCCTGCAAACGTTTAAAAAAAACGTTATCACTTTTTTCTTGTTCATTAGTTTTTTGAACAACAAAAAACAAATTATAAAATATAGTAGAAAGCCAAATTAATGGTTTAAATATTGGGCCCATTAAAAATTTGAAGAACCTTGTTTCTTCAGGACCCAAAGAAGATATCCATAAAAATAAGATTGATGTAATTATAAGTGAACTAATTCCTAAAATTAAGTTGCTATTTTGACTACTGATGTTAAGTAAAATTGAGATATTTTCAGAAGAAAGTGTTAACAACCAATCGGACAAACCGTTTTGAAAAATCAAAGGATATTGATAATTAGTTAAATTACTAATCATTTTTTCAAGATAAGCGTCTCCTAATGATCCTAAAATTACCATCAAAAATAAACTTGATATTTTAAATTTGATATAATTAATTTTTGAATTATTAAACAATTTTAATGACCAAGTAAAAATAATAGAAGATAATAAAAAACCAGGAATAATACCAAATTCTCTTATAACCAACCCTGATATCCATGCTCCAATTTCTCCATAAAAATTAGTTGGTATTTTATTGGAAACAACACCCCATCCTGGATCATTAGGGTTAAAAGTAAATAATATTAAGAAAGCTGAAATTGAGATAAAAAAAAGAAAAATAGATGAACTTTTTTTTAAAAAAATATTTAAAAAATTATTTTCTGACATTTCTATATTTTTTTACCATAAATTTTTTTAATAATCGTTGTGATTTTTTAAAAACAAACTAATTCTTTTCATTGTTTCTTCAATAACTTCTCTACTATCAACTAAAGAAATTCTTAAATAATTCTTCCCTGGATTTAAGCCGTTGACTTCTCTGCCCATAAAACTACCTGGCATTACTCTTACCGAAAATTTATTCCATAAAATTTTTGTAGCCTGCTCGTCATCTTTAACATTTAACCACAAAAAAAACCCTCCTTCTGGAACTTTAAAATTGCAATCAAAAGGTTTTAAATATTTTTCTGCTATCTCAAAGTTTTTATCGTAGTGCATACATGCCTGAAAATTATGTTCATCATCATCATATAAAGCTGCGGCAACCCTTTGAACTGGAATAGGTACAGGAGAAGCACCATTAGATACTAGTAGTTTATAACTTTCGATTATTTTTTCATCTCCTGCTATGAATCCTGCTCTCATACCGCTTATATTACTTCTTTTAGATAAAGAATTAAATACTACCAAATTGTCTAAATTTTTTCCTAGAATGGCAGCAGCTTCCAACCCTCCAGGAGGTTTGGGTTTATTTAACCTAAAAATATCACAATAACATTCATCAATTGCTAAAATAAAATTGTATTTTCTTGCTAATGAAATTGCTTTTGTTAGATAATCAATATCCGCCACACCTCCCTGAGGATTTGAAGGAGAACAAATATACATAATAACAGAGGATCTTAAAATATTTTCAGGTATATTAAAAATATCAGGGAAATAATTATTTTCTGGAAGTGCATTTACCCAATAAATATCTGAGCCACTAGATATACTACCCGCTCTCCAAGCATGATAAAAGGGGTTTGTAACTATGGATACAGTTTTTCCCTCTTTAAGGTTTTTTGCTAATAAACCAATCAAATGTAGTGGTTCCCTTGTTCCTGGAACTGGTACAATATTTTTGTCTAATTCAACTATATTTTTAGCTCCTGGAAATCTTTTTTCTATATATTGAATAATACTATTTCCATAGCTAGTAATTGCTATACTTGGAGGATATTTACCCCATTCTAAATAACTAGATTCTAAAATATCTTTTACAAAATTTGGGATTTGAAGTGTTGGTTCTCCAATTGACATCTTTAAAGTAGAATACTCTGGATTAGGATCTAAACCTTCTAAAAGTGTATTTAATTTTCCAAACATCCAGTCTTTTAAAACATTATATTCTGGATTGACCATTTTAAACCTATAAATAATTTAATATTTAGTTACTTCTATAATATATTCTTTAACATTAAAACTAATAGCTCAAAATATACGCAAAGATTAGCATGAAACCATTTAAGAACAAACAAACAGAATACAAAGAATGTTTTCATAAAATTTGTGTTGTGGGCGGCGGGCTAACTGGCGCCATAATGACATTGTTATTAAAAAATTCAGGTCTATTTGAAAAAGGTGAAATTGCTTGGATTAAACCAAAGGAAAAAAAACTTAGTGATTTAAGAACAACCCTTTACAACTCGAAAAGTATAGATTTACTAAAAAATTCTGGGCTATTAAAAAGTTTGAAACAAGATGATTATACAAATGTTAGACAGATTAGTGTTTTTGGAGCTAGAGGATCATTGCCACTAATTTGGGACAGCTCTGATGTTACAAACCCTCTAGGAATAATTATAAAAAATGAGGTTGTTTTAAATGCAATTAACGAACAGTTAAATGATATAATCCATTATGATAGTGTCATCACTAATACAACAACAAACAATTTTGAAAGGACTTTGTACCTTAATAATAAAAAAAACATAAAGACACATTTACTCTTATCAGCAGATGGTAAAAATTCTTACATCAGAAAATTATTATCAATTAATACGATTAACAAAAATACGAAACATATTGCTATTTCTGGTTTTCTTAAACAATCAAGAAAACATAATGGAACCGCTTTACAAGCCTTTACTGAATTAGGGCCTATTGGAATTCTCCCATTTGAAAATGATAATATAATTAACTTTGTTCAAAGTATTGAAAAAAATAATTTACAAAATTTAATTTATAAAAATAATCTAGAAGAATATGTATGTAAAAACCTGAATGAATTTTTTCTTGAATCTGACCTGTCATTTAAACCCATAAAAAGTATTAATGGTATCAAAAATAAATTATCTACTTGGGATCTTAATTTAAATTTAGTTATTAACCCAACGGCAGAAAGAACAATTTTAATCGGGGATGCTGCACATTCTATACATCCTCTTGCGGGACAAGGTTTAAACTTAGCCCTTAGAGACTGTGTGTCAGTAATAAAAGCAATCCAAAAAAGTTCTGAATTTGGAAATGATTTAGGCGATCAAGCCATAATAGATTTTTATAAGAAAGATAGATTGCCTCAAACATTATCTATGACTGCATTTACTGATTTTCTGTTTTATGGTTTTACTTCACGTTCTGCTAAAACAAAAAAAATATTAAATAAAGGTATGGAAAATTTAAATAAAAGTAATTTAAAAAATATTTTTAAGGTGTTTGCTTCAATTTAAATTGATAGACTTATAATATCTATCTAGATAAATTTTTTGATTTTCCCCATAATCATATAATAGATCCCAGCTAAAAATTCCAGAACTGTGATCATCGGAAAAAATTATTCTGATAGCATAATTACCTACCTGTTCAATTGAGTTAATAAGAACATTATTTTTATTTTTTACAATGATTTTTGGACCACCATGATTCTGCACATCAGCTGAAGGACATTCAACTCTAAGGAGCTCTGCTGAAATTTTAAATTCAGAGTTGTCATCAAACTTTATAAATAAACTTTTCCCACTTTCTATTTTTTTTATAGTTATGGGCCAAGCACTCATTATAAACTATCTTTTCTACTAATTAATTATTTAATGCTTAATGGTATCAGAAATATTTACTTCGGTTAAGTAACTATCAATAATTGATTTTAATAAAGTGTTTCTTTTAGCAATCAATTTTGTTTCTAATAACAATTGTTTTTCTTGAAAATTTAATGGACAAATCATTGTTAATTGATCAACAAAATTATAATCATTACATGCATCTATAATTTCTGTATTTACTCTCATTTTTTTAATTTTAAAATAATCTTTTAAAACTTTTTTTAAACTATCAAAATTTTCATTAGAACTTTTTTTATCAAGATCCTCTTTGTAATCTTCCCAATTTACCTTTGCTTCCCTATAATTATCACTATTCGTTGTATCTGAAAGTATATTAAATCTACTAACTCCTTTTAGAGTTATCAAATACCTAGAATCTTCGGTTTCCTCAAACTTAATAATTTTTCCAGCACACCCAACTTTATATAGCTCAACATCATTGTTTTTATCTTGAGGTTGCTTTGGTTGCACCATTCCAATAAGTCGATTTTCTTCTGAGATGGCATATTCTATCATTTTTAAGTAACGAGGCTCAAAAATATTTAACGGTAAATAAGTGTTTGGAAAAATCACAACACCCTCAAGAGGGAAAATAGGTATTATTTCTTGTAAATTGATCATTGATTTATTTATTTCTAAAATAGATGTGCTTTAATTATTTATTTAAAATAATAATGTTGCCAACTTCCTTCTTGCGTTAACAGTCTCTTTTGCATCAAATCCAACAGACGCAAAAAAATCTAGTAATTGCTTCCTTGCAGATTGATCTTTCCATTCTTTATCAATTTTTATTGATTGTAAAAGCATATTAAAAGAAGCCTCTATCTCTCCGTTGCCAAATAAAGCAATCGCCATATCAAATAAATAATCTAAATTTTCAGGGTCTTTGTTTAGTTTCTTTTTTAAGTCTTCTAAATTCTCTTTCGCTTTAAAAGCTTTTTCTGCAATATCAACTGTTTTTAAAATTTCTGATACTATTTTTGAGTTTTTAATTTCTGTGTCTAAAGCCGCATCTATTTCCCTTACTTCGGAGAACTTGTTTAATCCTATAAGAGATTTTATTAGAAAGGAAAAGCCCTCTTCACTTTTGGGATCATAAGATAAAATATTTTGAGCCAATTCACCTAAGTCGTTCCAGTTTCGCTGATCAATTGCTATTTTAGCCATATCTATTAAATTTTCAACTTCTTCACCTGGACCAGAAAACCCTGCTGACTTTTTTACATATTCTAAAATTTCACTATTAGATTTTGCACCTTGAAAACCATCTACAACTTTGCCTTGATAAAATGTATAAATTGTAGGAATTGATTGGATTCGTAATTGAGCGGCAATTTCCTGATTTTCATCTATGTTAATTTTTGCTAAAACTATCTTATCTTTGTATTGAAATGCAGCCTTTTCTAATAAAGGGGTCAATTGCTTACATGGCTCACACCATGGCGCCCAAAAATCAACTATAATTGGTATATCTCTAGAAGCCTCAATAACATCACTCATAAAATTATTAGAATTAATATCCTTAATATTGCTCATTGATTGAAAGCCTTCATCACTTTGAATTTCCATATTAACATTACCTCAATTTTACGGATTTATATGGTATCATCTACAGAATTTTTCAACAAAGTATTACAAAATACAACAATTGACCAATAATAATCCACAGTATAATTATATAATATGTATCAGAAATATAAAATTGCATTAATAGGTTGTGGCAGTTGGGGAAAAAATATTGCAAGAAACTTATTTGAAATGGGTAACTTAACATGCGTTTATGATACAAATAAGGAAATTTCACAAAAATTTAGTAAAACTTATAACTTACCAATATTGTCAATTGACAAAATTCTTTCGAATAAAAAAATAGATGCTGTTGTTATAGCATCTTCAGCAGTTACGCATATAAGTTTAGCTACAGAGGCACTCATAAATGACAAAGATGTGTTGATAGAAAAACCTTTTTGTCTTTCATTATCTGATGCCAAGGACCTATCAAGATTAGCAGTTGATAGAAAAAAAATATTAATGGTTGGTCACCTTTTAAATTACCATAATGCCTTTATAAAAATGAAAAGTCTTATTAATGATAATACATTAGGTAATATTATTAATATAAGAGCCCACCGTCTTGCTTTAGGTTCTGTTCGCTCAGACGAATCTGTAACATATGACTTGGCTGCGCATGATATTTCTATGATCTTATCTATTATGCAAAGCACTCCTATAGATCTTGAGGTGCAATCTATTCACCATAATTCTAATACAGGACCAGATGCCATTTCAGTCAAACTATCTTTTGAAAAAGGAAGGACTGCATTAATTAATTGTGATTGGATGTGTCCATACAAAGAACATAGATTTTCAGTTGTAGGCAAAAAAGGTTCTTTGATATTTAACGATACTGAAAATTGGTCTAACAAACTCTCTTATAATCCATCTTTTATAAATCCTGATAACACAATTACTTCTTTTCCATTACAAAATATTTACGTTGAGCAAAATGAACCTCTTAAAACAGAGTTAGAAGAGTTTATTAACTGTATACATTACAGAAAAAATCCTTTAACAGATCACAACGAGGCAATTAATGTTCAAACTGTCATGGAAATGATAGAAAATAAATTGAAACGAGATTAGATTTTTAATGATACCATTTATTGATTTGAAAACTCAACAAAGACAAATTCGTTCTAAAATTGATGAGCGAATTAAAAAAGTTTTAGATCATGGTCAATATATACTTGGCCCTGAAGTAAAAGAGCTTGAGAATGAACTCGGTAGATTTACTGATGCAAAATATGTTCTTTGCTGTTCCAGCGGTACAGATGCTCTATTACTTGCTCTTTTAGGTCTTAAGTTAAAACCAGGAGATGGTGTAATTGTTCCTTCATTTACCTTTGCTTCTTCTGCAGAAGTAATGCCTTTACTTGGCG
>JADHRC010000069.1 GCA_016777645.1 Alphaproteobacteria bacterium | reverse complement strand
GGCATTGGTATCATGCCAGCGTCTGATAAAGCTCCATCATCACCCCAATGCTTAGTCCATTCAGCCATGTATTCCTTTACGCCAGGAACTACGCCAATGTGTTGATGCTTAACATAGTAATATAGAGCTCTAGAAACAGAGTAGTTGTCACCAGCTATATTTTCAAAAGTAGGAGCTGTCTTGCTAATAACTGCACCTTGCAATGTATCTGTGTTTTGATCTAGATATGAAAACCCGAAAATACCATAAGCTGTTGTATCTTCATTAAGCTTTTGAACGATAAGGTTATCCTGTTCTCCTGCTTCAATAAAGGCACCATCAGTTCTCATAGCTCTACACATTTTTGCTTTTTGACCTGCGGCTTTAAGACCAGCGTTAGCAATTCCATCTTTACCACAGTATCCTTTTTCGTTAACCATTTCTGCATAACTTGCTCTTGTACCAGAAGTTGTTGGCGGGCCATAAACTCTGATTTCTGCATCAGGCAAACTAGCGTCTATATCAGACCATTTTTTAAAAGGGTTATCAATCCACTGACCACAATTAAAGTTTCTATCTGAACCTTCATAACAAGCAGGAATTTTTGCAGTTAAAGCCATACCAAGATGAGCTTTAGAAATGTTTAATGGACTACCTTTTTTTGAATTAGCAACAACGATACCGTCATAACCAACTTTAATTTCGGTTAATTTAACGCCATTCTTTTCACAATACTCTAGTTCTTTAACTTTCATTCTCGAAGAGGCATTACCGATATCTATGAATTCAGTACCAATACCGTCACATACACCTTTTTTACCAACAGAAGAACCACCTGATTCTACAACTGGTGTTTTAAAATTGGGGTTTTTACCTAATTGCTCAGCAATAATTCTAGCAAATGGTAACACAGTAGATGACCCAGCTAAACTAAGGGTATCTCTAGCTTGAGCTGCACTAGATATTACTAACCCAGAAACAACGGTAGCCATAATTAAAGTTTTTTTCATAATAACTCCATAATAAAGGTTTGATTTCGACCTTTATCAATTAATCACATTACTTTAATATTTCAGATATGTTACAATTTTATTACAAAAGAAAGCTGGTAATTCAATAATTATCGGTAAATTTTAAAAATGAATGAATTAATTTTAAATTAAAGTAGACTTTTGTTACAAATTTATTGCAAGTGTTTTGTTATTTGGGAGACAAAGGAAAAATAATAGAAAATGTCGTAACACCATCGTGCTTGCTAGTAATGTTTAAGACTGCCCTGTGTCTTATTAGAATGTGCTTTACAATAGCCAAACCTAAACCAGTCCCGCCTAACTCTCTAGACCTCGCTTTATCTACTCTAAAAAACCTCTCAGTTAACCTGTCTAAATATTTTTCAGGAATAACGTCACCTTTATTTATAACTCTAATGACTACTTCTTTTGGGTTATATTGCTCAATTCTAACAACTATGTCTGTTTCCTTATAACTATATTTGATAGCATTTTCTAATAAATTGACAAAAACTTGATTTATTTCGTCGATATTACCTATTACAAAACAAGGATCATTGATGTTTAATCTTGTATCTTCAAAAATTAAATTGTGATTATTAGACAATCCCCTCTCTTTGATAGAAGACATAACGTATTGAATTGGATTTAAAATAGAAATACTGGTATTGGGAGAAATATGTTCTTCTGTTTCAACCTTTGATAAAGATAAAATATCATCTATAAGCCGCGTCATTCTTTTCGCTTCTTCATCCATAATATAAAGAAATTTTTGTTGGGTTTCTGCATCATTAACTTGCCCATTCAACATGGTTTCAATGAAACCAACCAAGCTAGTTAAAGGTGACCTTAATTCATGGCTTACATTAGCTACAAAGTCACGCCTGACTTTTTCAAGGTTCCTTTGGAGGGTCATATCTAAAAGAAGTACCCCATACAAGTTATCTTCTATCTTTTTAACCTTAATGATCAATGAACGTTTTAAAACATCTTCAGTTTGAAAATTAAATTGATCGTTAAAAATGCCCTTTTCGTGACTTTTATCAAGGTCTTTCAATTCTTCCGTAGGAATTAGTTCATAAATCTTTTTTTCATTTAAAATGTTTCCCAAATATTGTTTGGCAAGATTATTAAAATATAAAACAGAACCTGCCTTATTACATAAAACAAGTCCATCCTCTAAGAGTTGACTTAAATTACTAATATTAGATGGAATTAATGACTTTTTCATAGATAAGTTAATTACCTGCAGTTAACAAATATGTAATAATTATATATCATACATACAAAGTAATAAAATATATTTACAATTTAAAGGTTTTAAATGGTTAAAATTGGTATAAATGGAATTGGTAGAATTGGAAAACTTGTTTCCAGACTTCTAATTTCAAAGAACTTTAACTTAATACATCTAAGTGAGCTTAATGGTTCTCCGTCATCATTAATGCATAGCCTTGAATTTGACAGCGTCCACGGAAAATGGGACGCAGAATTTAAGTTAGAAAATAATAGAATTTTTATTAACCAAAATGAAATCAATACATCATTTCACAAACAAATTGACGATATGATTTTAGACGATATTGATGTAATGATAGATTGTACCGGCTCTCATAAAAATTCACTAGTAATCAATAAATATTTTAACAAAGGGGTAAAAAAAGTAATTGTTTCTGCACCAATCAATGATAATGATATTGTCAATATTGCCTACGGTGTAAACCATAATATATATAATCCAGAAATACATAATATAGTAACAGCAGCAAGCTGCACCACAAATTGTATAGCACCTGTAATTAAAGTTTTACATGAGAATATTGGTATAAATCACGGATCTATAACAACAATTCATAATTTAACAAATAGCCAGACTTTAGTTGACATACCCCACAAAGACCTTAGAAGAGGTAGATCTGCAATTAATAACTTAATACCCACGACTACTGGATCAGCAAAAGCTATTTCATTAATTTATCCTGAGTTAAAGGGGAGATTAAATGGACATGCCGTTAGAGTTCCCATCTTAAATAGCTCTTTAACTGATTGTGTTTTCGAGATGAAATCTTCAACAAATAGAGAGCAAATTAATAGTCTACTCAAATCTGCCAGTGGAAATGAACTAAAAGGTATTTTGGGTTATGAAGAACGACCATTAGTTTCTTCCGATTTTGTTAATGATCCCAGAAGCTGTGTTATTGATAGCTTGTCCACAATGGTGGTAAATGAAACACAAGTTAAAGTCTATGCATGGTATGATAATGAATGGGGATATGCAAATAGACTGGTCGATATAGTTGGCATGGTAGTAAAAAATATTTAAGCATGATCAACCTTGAAAATAATCAAATTTCTTTCCTTTTAATCACTCTTGCTTATTGGTTTTTCATGCTTACCGATGGCGCATTAAGAATGATAGTGCTTCTCCATTTTCATATTTTAGGGTTCACGCCCTTACAATTAGCTTATTTGTTTCTATTATATGAATTTTTAGGCATGATTACCAATCTAACTGCAGGTTGGATAGCAAAAAAGTTTGGGCTAAATAAAACATTATTTGCAGGTATAATTATTCAAATAATATCCTTGCTGATTTTGTCTCAAGTCAATCAAAGTTGGGCCATACATCATTTAGTTATTTTTGTTATGTTTACACAAGGATTATCTGGCATAGCTAAAGATTTAACAAAAATGAGTGCTAAAAGCTCAGTAAAATTGTTATCTCCAGATCAAAACTCAAAATTATTCAAATGGGTTTCTTTATTAACTGGCTCCAAAAATGCTGTTAAAGGAATTGGCTTTTTATTTGGTGCCCTTCTCTTGTCTTACACGAGTTTTTATATCTCGTTAGTTATAATGGCCATATTACTCTCAACAATATTTATTGTAATATTATTAAGCCTAAATACAGATATTGGCTCCGTTAATAAAAAATCGAAGTTTACAGATATTTTTTCAAAAAATAAAAATATCAATTACCTCAGTTTAGGAAGAGTTTTCCTCTTTAGTTCCAGGGATACATGGTTTGTAGTTGGCTTACCAATCTTTTTATATTCTGCATTATCTGATGGGTCATTAGAAGGTAATAAAAAGGCTTTTTATATTATTGGATCATTTATGGCTGCATGGACTATTTTTTACGGATTTGTCCAAACTATTACCCCAAAAATTTTAATGAAAGATAAATTATTTAGTACACAAACCAAAATCTGGGCAGGTTTGTTATGTTTAATACCTATTCTTTTAGTAGCGCTTAATTATTATTTAAAAGAATATAGTGTTTATAATGTTATGTTTCTTCTTTTTGTATTTGGGTTTGTTTTTGCAATAAACTCTTCTATTCATTCTTTTTTAATTTTAAATTACACAAACAAAGATAGAGTTACCCTTGATGTTGGATTTTATTATATGTCTAACGCCTTTGGTAGATTAGTTGGAACTTTATTATCGGGCCTTACCTATGAATATGGAGGATTAACAACATGCTTGTTAGTCACCTCCATCTTACTCTTATTAAACAGCCTATCAATTGAAAAACTAAATTTAGTAGATGTGAAGTTTAATTAAAACTTTTAACTTTTTCATTTTGCTTTGATAGGCTGGATTGATAAATAGCCTCTAAAACAGAAATATTTTGAAACTTTTCAACGTCAGTGAAAAGATATTCTCTTTCGCCATTAATACTATCAATGAAATTATGAATATTTGCAGAAACTGTATCGGTCCATTCAAAGTTTTCTTCTTCGACTGTGCCAT
This sequence comes from Alphaproteobacteria bacterium, assembly GCA_016777645.1. Taxonomy (GTDB): domain Bacteria; phylum Pseudomonadota; class Alphaproteobacteria; order Puniceispirillales; family Marisalimonadaceae; genus Marisalimonas. The sequence continues at coordinate 3,455 of JADHRC010000069.1, read as the reverse complement.
CATTCATGACCGTTTTCATATAAGAAGGCCCTGGTGTGTCTGGGTGAGAGCTATCAACCAACTCAACCCAACCGTTTTCTCCCCAAATAGTAACTCTTTGGTAATGAGTTGTTTTTAATATTGCTGTAATTTGAGTGCTAAGACCTGAATGATGTTGAAGGCTTGCTGTAACAACATCACCAGTTTTAAAATCTAATGCACGTTTAGCAGTTGTCGCAAAAACTCTTTCTACGGGACCAAATAACCAAATCATTAAATCTGTTAAATGAACACCCATACCAGTCATGCCAGCAGCAGGAGCAAACTTAGGATCAGCTCTCCAATTATCAGAGGGTAAACCTGCTAGCTTATCATGACTAAAATGTCCTTCTGCGTACATTATACTTCCTAACTTATTAGAAGTTACAATGTCTTTTAACCTCATCCACCCTTTTTCAAATCTCCTTTCATGACCAACGCCGAGAATCAATCCATTCTCATTACAAGCATCTATCATTTTTTTGACTTCAATTGACTTCAATGACAATGGTTTTTCACAAAAAACATGAATTCCAAGTTTTGAAGCCTTTATAGTTTGTTCCATATGAAAGGAATTAGGAGTACAAAGAATGATAGCGTCAGATTTGCTTAAACTTAAAGCTTCATCAAAATCTTTATAAATTTCAAGATTATGATTTTTGGCTATTTTTTGTGACTCTTCATCTGGGAAAGGATCAATCAAACTAACTATCTCCAACTTGTCAGAGATAGTTAATCTTTCAATCATTACCTTGCCCCACCAACCAAGGCCAGCTATAGATAACTTAATAGTCAAAACAAAACTTGATTAAGGTGAAGGGATTAATTGGTCATTTTGTGGAACAAGCCAACCCTTTTGGACGGCTGGTCTATCTGCCAATTCTTTATACCATCTTACAACATTTGGAAAATCATTAAGATCTATTTCTTGCCAATCAAATCTAGCAGTCCACGGCCATATTGATATATCAGCTATACTATATTCACTACCTGAAATATATTGATGTTGCCCAAGACGCTTGTCCATTACGCCGTATAACCTTCTAGCTTCTTTAGAATATCTCTCTTCAGCGTAAGCTGATTTACCTTTATTATATTTAACAAAGTGATGGACTTGACCAAACATAGGCCCTACACCACCCATTTGCCACATCAACCATTCAATAGTTCTAAAATATTCATCTGAATTGGACTTATTAATTAATTTTCCACTCTTCTCAGCTAAATACATAAGAATAGCGCCTGACTCAAATAGTGAATAATTATTATTATCTTTATCAACTATTGCTGGAATTCTGTTATTAGGAGACACTTCTAAAAAATGTGGCTGAAATTGTTCATCTTTTGCTATATTTATTGAATGAACGTTATAATCCATACCAATTTCTTCAAGCATTATTGAAACTTTTCTTCCATTAGGTGTGTGCCAAGTATATAAATCTATCATTATCTAATCCTCTTATTAAAGCGTTATTACTAAACCACCTTTGGTTTTTCTGCCCTCAAGTAAGTTATGAGCCTCCACAATTTTCTCAAGTGGCATTTTATCATGAATGGCAACCTTTAAACGACCATCAGCTATTCTACTGTAAAGCTGAAAAGATGCATCATTATACTCATCTCTATTTGAAATATAAGTAAATAAAGTTGGACGTGTCACAAACAATGATCCTTTTGCTGAAAGAAGACCTAAATTAAAATCAACAATAGGTCCTGAAGCCTGACCAAAAAGGGCCCATAAACCTCTAGGCTTTAAACAGTCCATTGATCCAGGAAAAACAGATTTTGCAACACTGTCATAAACAACATCACATTTTTGGTTATTGGTTATATTCATAACTTCAGCGACAAAATCCTTGTCGTTATAATCAATCACATGGTGGTATCCTGCTTTTTTTGCAGCTTCAGCTTTTTCTGGTCCACCAACCGTACCAATCATAGTAGCACCAATTTCACTACCCCATTGACCCATTAATTGACCAACACCACCAGCAGCAGCATGTACTAAAGCTGTCATACCACTCTCTAATTTAAATGTTAAATGAAGTAAGTAATGGGTTGTAAGACCCTTAAGAGTACTAGCAACTACTTCATGATCATTGACTTTGACTTTTAACTCAACAGCGTGTGCAGCGTTTATTAGAGCATATTCAGCATAAGCACCAACAGGTGTTACGTAGGATACTTTGTCACCTTCTTTTAAAAAATCAACACCTTCGCCTACAGAATAAACGTGACCCACACCTTCTGAACCAGGAACTTTAATTTTCTCTTGATTAGGCCATGGATATAAGCCACTTCTAAAATAAGTGTCTAAATAATTTAAACCAATTGCATCATTTTTAACTACTATTTGGCCAGGGCCTGGTGTTGGAATGTCTGCCTCTATGAGTCTCATATTTTCAGCAGCACCAAAATCTGTTAATTCTATTACTCTTTGTGTCATCTTATTCCCCTAATAATTTTTAAAAGCTTTACAATTTATAATGATTGAAATCAAATTAGAATTTATCATAATCAAAATCAATGTTTTATAATTAATTACTTGTAAAACTAACTTTTATAATTATTTCTATATAAAACAAATCAGGAGAATTTTATGAGTTTAGTATTGTCAGAATTGCCATACGCTATAGACGCACTTGCAGAGCATGGCATGAGTAAAGAAACAATGGAATATCACCATGATATTCATCACAAAGCATATGTAGATAACGGTAACAATTTACTTAAAGGGACTGAGTGGGAAAATAAGAGCTTAGAAGAAATTATTGTAGGCAATTACAACCCCAACAGCGTAGCTCAGAATGGTATTTTCAACAACGTTTCTCAACACTGGAACCATGAGCAATTTTGGCAAATGATGGGGCCCTCAAAGTCCTCTATGCCATCAGAATTAGAAAATGCCATATCAGACTCTTTTGGAAGTGTAGATAAATTTAAAGAAGATTTCTGTAATGCAGGAGCTACTCAATTTGGTTCAGGTTGGTGCTGGTTAGTTAAAGATAAAGATGGAAGCCTAAAAGTAACTAAAACAGAAAATGGCGTTAATCCAGTTTGTTTTGGGCAAACAGCATTATTGGGATGTGACGTTTGGGAACATTCATATTACATTGATTTTAGAAACAAAAGACCTGTATACTTGAAAAATTTTGTAGACAATCTTGTTAATTGGGAAAATGTTGCTTCAAGACTTTAAACTCAATTTTATTACTTAATAAAAAGGTGCTTTTAAGCACCTTTTTTTATGCTTTCCATTACAATATCGAAGTTTAGATAAAAACATTTACTATTGTTTTCTTCATCAATCCCCTCTTCTAATTTCCAAATTAAGCTTTTTTTGACAGCAAAGACTGTGTCACTTTCAAGATATTTATCTCCATCAATAAATGCATGAGTCACAAGGTCTTTATATCCATTTGCTTTCACCATGAAAT
>JADHRC010000003.1 GCA_016777645.1 Alphaproteobacteria bacterium | reverse complement strand
CTAGGAGAAGCTTTTTTGATTTCGGCAATTAGATTAATCTTTTCAATATTATTAAGGTTTTTTATAAAGCCTCTTGGTTTGTCTTGTTTATCAATTAATAAATTCAGTTCATTTTCACTTATTAATGATTTTCTGTAAGAAAATTCTTCTTTTTTGTAATTAATAATTTCTTCTAATTTTGTAGTCATAATTAATAATGTGCTTTATAAGTTTGTTAATTCAATTAATTGTTTTAACTTAGTCATCGCATAACCTTCGTCTAATGATCTAGAAGCTATTACAGCACCTTCTTCTAAGTTTTTTGCATTTCCTGATACCACTAAGGCTGATGCAGAATTTAATAAAACTACGTTTCTGAAAGCATTTTTTTTGCCATCAAATAATGCTAAAATTTCCTTTGCATTTTCTTCTGGTTCACCACCTATAATTTCACTAATGTTGGCGCATGGTAAGTCTATATCTGATGGATGAATTGAGAATTCTTTTATTAATCCGTCTTTTAATTCGGCACAATATGTTTCGCCTGTAATAGAGACTTCATCTAAACCTTCGTTACCATGAACAACCCAGGCGTTTGTTGATCCTAAAGTTTTAAGAGACTCTGCAAAGGGTAAAATAAGTGATTTATCATATACACCAAGTAACTGTTTTTTTACGAACGCAGGATTTGATAAAGGGCCAAGCAAATTAAAAATTGTTCTTATTCCTATTTCTTGTCTTATTTTTCCTACATATTTCATTGCTATATGGTGTTTAGGGGCTAATAAAAAGCAAATTCCAATTTTATCCAAGCATTGTTGTACAGTACTTATATCACATTCAATATTTACAGATAATGCTTTCAAAACGTTAGCTGCTCCAGATTTTGAGCTGGCGGCATAATTACCATGTTTTGCAATAGAAACTCCTGCACCAGCTATCACAAATGATACAGCCGTGGATATATTTAATGTACCCAAATTATCTCCACCTGTTCCAACAACATCAATGGTATTTTCTAATGAAGAGATGTTTATGCATTTGGCACGTAAAATTTCAGCACCTGATGCTATAACCTTTGGATTAATTCCTTGCATTTTAATGGCTGTTAAAAAAGATGAAATTTGTGCATCAGTTGCATTTCCAGACATAATAATTTCAAAAGCTTCCTTACTTTCTTCGTAACTAAGCTCTTTACCATCTGTAACTATTTTTAAAATATTTTTGAAATTATCATTAGAGTTCATAAAACAATCCGAATTAAAATATATTTTATACATAATTAATCTTATATTCATTTTGATTACAATATTTTTTATAATATACCATTATTTTCTTAACGCCTTACTATGATGTGGTATTATAGCACTCAACAATATAAGTCTTTGAAATTAATAATAAATTTAATTAATAATAATGTTGACTATTTTTCTTTATATAGTTAATAGTTATTCAGTTTTTTTTTATTTTATTATTTTTTACTCAAAGGAATTAATATGGCTTTAAAAGGTACTTTTTCAGCTAAACCAAAAGATATTAGTAAAGACTGGTTTGTTGTTGATGCAGATGGTTTAGTATTGGGACGTTTAGCAGTTATTATTGCTAATAGACTTAGAGGTAAGCATAAAGTTGGTTTTACTCCCCATATGGCCTGTGGTGACAATATTATTGTTATAAATTGCGAGAAAGTAGTTTTGACTGGCAATAAGAGGTCTCAAAAGACCTATTATTGGCATACTGGATACCCTGGTGGCTTGAAAGAAAGAAAAGCTGATAAAATTCTTGATGGAAGATTTCCTGACAGGGTGATTAAAAAGGCTGTTGAAAGAATGGTTCCTCGTGGCCCTTTAGGACGTCAGGTGATGAGGCAGTTATACGTGTATGCTGGAAACACTCATCCTCATGAAGCACAATCACCTAAAATTCTAGATGTTAAGTCTATGAATAGAAAAAATAGTTAAGGGTTTTAAAAAATGACTGAAGAAAACAAAGAAATTAATAATTTAAGCGATTTATCTAAATTAAATGCAATTGAAGAGCAAAGTGTTCAAAGTGAACCCAAAATTGATTCTCTTGGAAGGTCATATGCTACAGGTAGAAGAAAAGAATCTACCGCACGAGTTTGGGTCAAAAGAGGAACTGGTAAAATTTTAATCAATGGAAAAGATATGATTAATTATTTTGCTAGGCCGGTATTACAAATGCAATTAAATTTTGTTTTTGACATTGCTGAAAGAAAAGATCAATTTGATGTGGTTGCAACAGTTAAAGGTGGTGGACTTTCAGGTCAAGCAGGGGCCGTAAGGCATGGGTTGAGCAGGGCTTTGAGCCTTTTTGAACCTGATTTAAGGAAGCCACTTAAAGCTGCCGGCATGCTTACTAGAGATTCAAGAGTTGTCGAGCGTAAAAAATATGGTAGGGCTAAGGCTAGAAAAAGTTTTCAATTTTCTAAAAGGTAATAATAAAAAATTTAAAATTTTTAAAGGGTGTGCTTTGCACGCCTTTTTTTTATTATTTTTTTGTCCTATAACTATCTTATTCATTTTAAAAGGATTAAATAATGAACTCAATTAAAATAGGAATTGCAGGATTAGGAAACGTTGGACAAGAGGTGGCTTACCAGATACTAAATGGTTTGAACGTTCAAAAAGATCTTTTCCATATTGAGATAATTGCGGTCTCAGCAAAATCAAAAAACAAGTCTAGAAAAGTTAACTTAGAAAATATTAAATTTTTTGATAACCCTCTAGATATGGTTGTTGTTCCAGAAATTGATGTTATCGTTGAGTTGATAGGAGGTGATGAAGGGGTTGCAAAGGAATTATGTTATAAAGCCTTGGAAAACAATAAGGGTGTAATAACAGCTAATAAGGCGTTGATAGCTAAATATGGAAAAGAATTAGCAGTCTTAGCTGAAAAGAATAATTTATTTTTCTCTTTTGAGGCATCAGTAGCCGGCGGTATTCCTATTTTGAAACTCATTAGAGAGGGTTTAATTGTAAATAAAATTAACAAGCTTACAGGTATATTAAACGGGACTTGTAATTACATCTTATATGAGATGGAAAAAGAAAAAAAAGATTTTCATGAGATTTTAGAAGAGGCGCAAGCAAAGGGATATGCAGAAGCGGATCCCTCATTTGATATTGACGGAATTGATGCTGCTCATAAAATTATTATATTATCTGGCCTTGCTTATGGTAAAATGCCGAATATAAAAGATCTTTCTATTAAAGGTATTAGAAATATTACTTTAACTGACATAACAAATTGTGATCAACTTGGTTTTAAAATTAAATTATTGGGTAATTCCCAGTTACTAAAAAATAGAGATGGTATAGATGAATTGTTTTGCTCAGTTGAGCCATGGCTCATACCAAAGGATTATGGGCTTGCAAGTGTTTCTGGGGTAACAAATGCTGTTCAGGTTAAATCTAATTTAGCTGGATCAGTTATGATTACAGGCCCTGGTGCCGGAGGCGAGCCTACAGCTTCGGCTGTTCTTGCTGATATAATTGATTGTGCAAACAAGACCAATTTATACCCTTTTGGTAGAACTTCATCAGAGATTGAAAACAATTTTAATACAAGTATTTACAAAGAAAAATTTAAGTTTTATCTTAGACTTAATGTTGTAGATAAATCTGGTGTGCTCTCAGATTTAACCTCTATATTTAAATTGTACAATTTATCTATTGAAAGTTTCATTCAAAAGGCTAATCAAAGGGATAAAACTGCTGATTTAATTATTATTACGCATGAGGCCGATAACAATATTTTAAATCAAGCTTTAATTGAAATTCAAGATTTAGATGGCGTTATAAATGAACCTGTTTGCTTAAGTATTTATTCTTAATTTTTGTAACATAGACTTTAAATTGCCTAGAACAAAACTGTTTAATATAAAACCTTCATTTAATAATGCGGATTGGAATCTAATTTATTCGGATGAATTTACTAAAAGATTTTCTGATTATTTACATCAAAGATATCAAATACCTGAATTCATATCTCCTTATTTAATGTTTAAAGGGATTAATTTGAGTGATTTTGAAAATTTTTTTTCACCAAAACTTAAAAACTTATTACCTGAACCGTTCCTTTTCAAAGATTTAGAAAAAGGAGTAAAAAGATTAGCTGATGAAATAATAAATTCAAGACCTGTAGGTATATTGGGCGATTATGACGTTGATGGGGCTACTTCTGCAGCAATGATTTCTAGTTTTCTTGAGCAGTGTGGTTGTAAAACTTTTATACATATTCCAGATAGATTTTTAGAAGGGTATGGACCAAATGAGGAAGCATTAAAATCTCTTTACAAAAAAGGGACGGAGTTAATTATTACTGTTGACTGTGGTATTTCATCCTTCGAGCCATTAAAAGCAATGTCTAATATAAAACTTGATCTCATAGTAATAGATCACCACATCCCTGATATAACTTTACCACCTGCATATGCAATTATTAACCCCAAAAGAAGTGACACGAAAGAAGGTTTTGAAGATTTATGCGCAGCTGGTGTGGTTTTTATTTTTTTAATCGGATTGAACAGAGAATTAAGAAACAAAGGTTTTTTTTTAAAAAAAAGAGAACCAAACCTAATGCAATTTTTAGATCTTGTTGCACTTGGAACCGTATGCGATGTGGTCCCTCTAAAAGGTTTAAACAGAGCTTTTGTTAAACAGGGCTTATCAATAATGACGCAAAGAGGTAACCCAGGACTTAAGGCTTTATCGGATATTAGTAAATTAAATACTAAGCCTAACACCCAATCATTAGGATTTTCTTTAGGACCAAGAATTAATGCTGGGGGCAGGATAGGAAACAGTAACTTAGGTGTAAGTCTATTAAAAGAAAAAAATGAATATAAGGCTTTTGAACTTGCCACTAAATTAGATGATTTGAATAAAAAAAGGAGAATTTTAACTGCTGAACTAGAAAAAAAAGTTATAGGAAAAATAGAAAAAATTATAAAAACTTCTAAGGAACTTCCTAGTGCTATTATTGTAAGTGGAGATGATTTTCACGAAGGTGTTACTGGAATAGTAGCAGGAAGAATGAAAGAATTATACAACAGACCAGTATGTATAATATCTCTTAATAGAAGTGGGATAGGAAAGGGATCAGGAAGGTCTATTTTTGGAGTGCCTCTTGGAAAAATAATTTTAGAAGCCTTTAATCAAAAGCTAATTAGTTCTGGTGGAGGGCATGACATGGCTGCGGGCTTTACAATTAAAAAATCAGAGATTGGTAGTTTTAATGATTATATAAATCAAAAAGTAAATGAAATTTTGAACTTTGGTATTCCTAGAATTTCTTATATTGCTACTTCGGTTATACCAATTTCAGCTTGCACTTATGAATTAGCAAATTGGCTTCAAACATTAGGCCCTTGGGGCTCGGAAATGGAAGAACCTAAATTTATTATACCTAATGGTAAGATTTCATCGTTCAGAAGGTTTGGTATTAATAATGAGCATGCTTCTTTTTATATAAATGACGGATCATCAAAAAAACTAAAAGTTAAAAAATTTAATCTTCTAAATAGTTCTTTAAATATAGTGTTTAATGACTACGAAAATAAAGTTTTCAATTTCTTAGGTAGCTTATCTATAGATACATGGAACAATAGTAATTCTGTGGAATTAATGTTAGATGATATTATTTATTCAGATGTTACTTGATTTTTAATAAAATTATAGTTAATAACTTAATCCAGTGGTCCCTTCGTCTAATGGTTAGGACACCGCCCTTTCACGGCGGCAATACGAGTTCGAATCTCGTAGGGATCACCACTTAATTTTCCTATATATATATATATCAATTACCTACAAGAGATTTTTGCATCTTTTTTTGCTATTTTATTTTAGCCTTTGTTAAAGGTTTATTTGGTTATAAAGAAACTACTTTTTTTAATATACCTTTTTACGCTAATTATAGGGCATAGAATTAGAATTTTAGGGCATTTTATGACGGCAATAACTAGGGGGAAACACTTTAGCTATCAAAAGCTATTTTTGTATCTCTTTTCTTTACTGATATAGAAAAAGTCTAGATACTTAAAATGTTTTAAGAAATATTTAGGATTTGTATTAATGTATGAAATCAAAGAAGAAGATGCTCAGGGCAATATAGCCTTGATTTACTCTGATTTAAGAAAATCATTAAATCTTAAAGTGGTTAATACAATATGGCGGTATCTTGCAACTATTGATGGAAGCTTAGAATGGGTTTGGGATTCTTCAAAAACATTATATATGTCTGGTAAACTTGAAAAAGTGCAACCTCAAATAATAGATAGCATTCAAATTCAGAAATTACCTAAAATTCCAGATCACATTCTTAAATCCATAGGTATAAAAAAAGAAGAAAAAATAGAGATTATTAAAATTATTGAAAAATATAATACTGGAAATTCAAAAAACCTTATTGGTTTGTCATCTTTTCTAAAAGCTTATGACCAAAATATTTTTTTAAAAGATAATATTTTGCTTGAAAGCAAAATAACACAAAATGATGTTTCTCACTTAATTAGTAAAGAAACCTTTGCATCTATCAATTCTCTATCAGAAATGTTTATAAATACTAATGAATATATTCCATTTCCGCCTGGTCTATATGTTGAACTATCAAGGTGGCCTTCTTTTTTGTCTTTGATATGGGGAATGTTTTCTGGTTTAGATAAAAGCTTGTTTAAAAATAACATATCATTTTTAAATAAAAGAACTGAAATTATGATTGAACCTTTGCTGAATGACATCAATATCAAAACAAATCCTAATAATAAAGTTGATATTAATATTCCTATCCACAACCTAGTTACAGTTGTTATTCCAAAAATGCTTGTAGTTGGGGTTATGCTTCAAAATTCTTTAATACAAAAAACTTAGAATTATTTTGAATACAATCTGTTCCAGATTTGTTCCAGGTTCCATGTGGGAACACATGGAATCACTTTCCCCTATATGGCTTTATTCCGCCATTCATGGGTCGTATAAACCGTATTTTTACGGACTTTCACGGCGGCAATACGAGTTCGAATCTCGTAGGGATCACCATTTTACCCATTGATTTTATTGATTTTTTTCAGTTATATTTGTCTACGGCGACATTTTGGTGACAAATTCCTACGAGAATATGCATTATACAATTAATTAATTTATGGAAATTAATCCTCAAACAATAAATATTGGAGGTAAAAGTGTCGTTGACAAAACTCTAGAATGAAACATTAAAAGTAAAAATTAAATTACGATAATGTCTAAAAATTAAATGATGGAAGTTCTTTAATACTTTTTTTGAGAGACTCCCCCCAACCGTTAGAAATTTCCTGAAAATATGGGTCATTCTTTTCTATTCTAATTTGTTTGTTAACTCTATATTGGTCTTTTTTAATAGTGCAAATATCTATTGGCATTCCAACAGAAACATTAGCTTTCATAGTACTATCAAAAGATACCAATAAAAGTTTTATGGAATCTCCAAAAGTTGCATCTTGTTCCAATGCTCGTACTAAAATAGGTTTTCCATATTTAGTCTCGCCAATTTGAAAAAAAGGTTGATCTTCTGATGCTTCAATAAAATTACCCTCTGGATAAATTAAAAACAACTTATGGCTTTGTCCCTTAAATTGCCCGCCAAGTATAAACGTAGATGAATAAGGATTTTCACCAGCTTGTCCATCAGATGCGTATTCACTTGCAATATTTCTTAAAATTTTTCCTATAATTCTTGCCACTTGAAACATTGAATTTGCTTTTAGAATGTTATTTTCATTATTTTCAAAGTCTTCAATACCTTCATTTATTAGATTTATAGTAGCTTGAGATGTAGCTAGATTTCCAGATGTAAGTAAGACAATGCATTTTTCATTCTTTTTGTGCCAATTAAACATTTTTTTATTAGTATTTATATTGTCAATACCAGCATTAGTTAAGGTATCTGATATGAACACTAAGCCACGATTTAATTTTAATCCAACACAGTAAGTCATTTTTTGTCCAACTTATTGATCCAATTTTTCAATACTTAATTCTAAATTTTGATTTTCAACAAATACACCATTAATAACACCTCTAACTGGTGCAATGTTATTATAATCAAAACCTTTTGCTATAACTACGTAACTATCATCCGGGGAAACACCGTTGGATATATCAAAACCTATCCATCCTAAATCTTCAACAAAAACCTCAGCCCAGGCGTGCATAGCAAGATTTTGATTTTTATTTTTTGGTAGAAAAAAACCACTCACATACTTGCATGGTAAGTTGTTTAATCGCAGGATAGATAAAAATATATGAGTGTGATCTTGACAAACGCCTACTTTATTCATGAATGCCTCTTCAGCGTTGGTTTTATAATCAGTTGTTCCACTTTTATATTTTATACTTGATCTAATCTTATTAGATAGGGCATGAAGACTTTTAATTATATTACTGAAATCTATAGGATTTTTTTTATAAAAGTTTAATATATGATTGCCTGGCTTCGTAAGTTTAGTATCAGAAGTATAACACCAAAGTGGTAAGTCCTGTTTAGAAGTTTTAGTAATTCCGCTTGTATTTTTGGTTTCAATCTCTCCAACAATATCATATTTAATTTTTGTGGAATTGCTTTCTATGCTTACTAAATCTACCAAGTTACCAAAATGATCAGATGAACTAAGTTCTTTCTTACCTCCTTCAATACTAATATCCCAAAATTTAATTATTTGATTGTAGTCATTCTGTGGAGTTAGTATTAACTTATTATAGCCAAAATTAACTGTACCATTAATATCATAATTTATTTTTTGCTGAATTTTTAAAATCATAATTTTTAGTGAAAATTAAATTCTTCCTCTATTTGATTAGCTAATTTCATATTTAATTCTATTAGATCATTTAAAAATGAATAATTATTAGAAAACATTTTTCTTGATTTTATTTTTTTTTGAATTTGTTGGGCTGTTTTATAGCATTTACTCTTATAAATATTCCTATTTTGTATGACTTTTATACATCTTAGAGTTTCTTGAATAGAAAAGATTAATGACCTTGGCATATCTTTGTCCGATATTAGAAAATTTGATACTTTTTTAGAGTTTATTGTATTTTGATTTTTCCACATAAAGGATCTGTAAGATGAAATAGATCTTAAAATCATCTCTAATTGAAAATTATTGTAATTTTCTAATCCATATAACTTTTCTTCAACAAGTAAATATTGTCTTGTATTCAATATTCTTGCCGTATTATTAAACTTTTCGATATATGTTCCTAAACTACAAAAACTCATGATTTCGTCTTTCAACATAGTTTTCTGTAAAAAACCATAAATAAGGGCAATTTTTTCTCTAATATTTTTTATAAGAGTTTGGACTTTATTCTCAGTCACATTTTTTTTAGTCTGTTCATTTAAGTAAAGCCAGCAAGTATTGACCGACTCCCAAACTTCAAGAGTGATAGCAACTCTAGATCTTCTTGCGTTTTCTCTTGCTTTTGAGATTAACTGATAAATATTATTAGAGTTTTTTTCATCTTTAAACATAAAGTTTATAATTGTCAGACTATCAAGTTGTGTATTATTTTTTACAAAAAATTGCCTAATCGAACTAGTTTTAAGAATTGCATCCCACTCGTTTTTTAAATTTTTTGAAGAAATGAGATGAAGTTGAAAACCACTTTCTATTAAACAAAGAGTATTCTCAGCCCTTTCAATATATCTAAACATCCAAAATAAAGAATCTGCAGTACTTCCTAACACTATTCACCTAATACCCAAGTATCTTTAGTACCACCGCCTTGGCTGGAATTAACTACTAAAGAATCTTTTTTTAATGCCACTCTTGTAAGACCGCCATTCGTTACAGATACACCGTCATTTGATAATAAAGCAAATGGTCTCAAATCAACATGTCTCGGGGATAACCCTTTTTTGGTAAAGATTGGGCAAGTAGACAAAGATAGTGTTGGTTGTGCGATATAATTATTTGGGTTTTTTAAAATTTTATTTTTAAATTCAGAAATTTCACTTTTATTGGATAATGGACCAATTAACATGCCGTATCCCCCAGATCCATGTACTTCCTTTATAACTAAATCACCGATAAAATCTAATACGTATTTTAAATCATTTCGGTTACTGCATTTAAAAGTTTTAACATTTTTTAATATAGCTTTTTCACCAAGGTAAAAATTTATTATTTCTGGAATATAAGAATATATAGCTTTATCATCAGCAATCCCAGTTCCTGGAGCATTTGCAATTGTGATATTCTTGTTTCTATAGACTTCCATTAAACCAGGCACACCCAGAAAACTATCTTCTTTGAATGTTAGGGGATCTAAATACCCGTCATCCACTCTTCTGTACAAAATATCAATTTTTTCCCATCCTCCAATGGTTTTCATTTTTAAAAATTTATCAAGAACTCTTAAATCTTTACTCTCAACCAATTCTGCACCTAATTGATCAGCTAAGAAAGCATGCTCAAAAAAAGCAGAATTGTGAACGCCTGGTGTAAGAATAGCTATATTAGGTTCTTTTTTTCGCTTCAAAGGTGAACATTTTTTTAAAATTTTGGATAATTTATTAGGGTAATCTCTATTATCAGTTACAGCGTATTTGGAAAATAAATCAGGAAACAATTTCATCATTATATCTCTATTTTCAATCATATAAGAAACTCCAGATGGAACTCTCACATTATCTTCTAAAACATAAAAATTATTTTTCTCAGTTTTTATTAAGTCAATTCCAGATATATGATTAAATATTTTATTGGGGGGAGTAAGCCCCATCATTTCAGGAAAAAATGCAGAATTATTTTTTAATAAACTAATGGGAATTATGCCTGAATTAATAATTTCTTGATTTGAATATATATCATTAAGAAATAAGTTAATCGCAATAACTCTTTGAGTTATACCCTTAACAACTTTATCCCATTCTCTTCTATTTATTATTCTTGGTATAATATCAAATGGTATCAGATTTTCGTTATCATTGTTCTCAGAATAAACCTTAAATGTAATTCCAGTATCTTTAAAAAATTTAAAAGCATCCGATTTTTTTTTTGTTAAATTAGAATAATTTTGATTGTTAAACCAATTATAATACTTTCTATAATTGGTTCTAACTGAATTATGACTAATAAAAGCTTCATCAATATTTTTAATTTTGTAGGTCATGAGAATAGTTTTTAATAAATACATTTCAACAAAATATGATTATAAATCAAAAATTTATATTACATCATAATCCGTTCTAATTTTTAAAAATAATGCCTAATAATTAAGCTCTAATTTAGCTTTATGACAAAATAACTTTCTATTTTTTTGTTATAATTTAATTATTTTTTTATTTTTATATAAAACTTAAATGGAATTATTTTTATTTTGGATGAGTGGCGCATTAATTTGTGGTCAAATTTTTAAGTTTTTATCTTTACCAATTTTAATTGGTTTTATCTTCTCTGGTTTTTTATTCAAATATTTTAATTTTGCAGATGTAAATGGTTTACTAGATTTTCCTTCAAAAATTGGTGTTGAGTTATTACTTTTTTCTATTGGGCTCAAAGTTAAACCTTCTGCTTTTTTAAATTTCACCTTTTTAAAGGTTTTTTTTATTCATGCTGCAGTAGTAAGTTTTGTTTATTTCTTTTTAATAAACTTAAACGTTAATTTAGAAGTTAAGGTTTTATTATGTATAGCTTTAACATTTTCAAGTACAATTATTGCATCTAAATCATTAGAAGATAGACAAGAAATTAATTCATTTCATGGTAGAATTTCTATCTTAATACTCATATTTCAAGATATTTTAGCATTAACTTTGTTACTGTATACTAGCAGTAATAATTTATCATTTAATACACTATACCTACTTTTTATCCCTTTGATTATCCCTGTTTTAAAAAAGTTTTTAATTAAATTAGAAACAAGTGAAGAATTAGAATTGTTAGCCTCAGTACTAATTGCTTTATTATTAGGAGGTTATCTTTTTGAAAAGTTAGGTTTAACTGGAGAAATAGGAGCCCTTATTTTAGGAATGTTACTTTCTAATTATAAAAGATCACAAAATTTAGCTGAAAAAATTTGGAGTTTAAGAGAGATTTTATTATTGGCTTTTTTTATTTCATTGGGAATGAAATTGAATTTAAGTTTTGAAATTGTCTCGGAGTCATTACTAATAATCATATTTCTAATTATAAAATTAGTTGTACTTTTCTTCTTATTAATTTTTGTGAATTTAAGAGCTTATTCCTCCTTCCTAATTTCAATTTCACTTTTAACATATTCTGAATTTTCTTTAATTTTATTAGCGCACTGGCTTAAAATTGGAATTGTTGATAATAACTTATTTGCAGTTTTAGTTTGTTCTGTCAGTTTAAGTTTTATCATTGGGTCTATTTTAAATAAATATATTCATGAAATTTATGTAATATTAGAAAAATATCTAGTAAATTTTGAAAGAGAAAAACATCATCCAGATGAACAACCTCATACTTGTGGTGAAGCTCAAGTAATGATTGTAGGTATGGGGCGCATTGGCAATGCAATATTTGAGAATTTATCTAAAAATGATATTAAAGTGGTTGGTTTCGATGCAGACACTGACCTTTCTTTAGATCTTCTTAAACAGGGAAAAAGAGTGTCATTTGCTGATGCAGAAGACCCTGGTTTTTGGTCTAAATTAAGGTTTGGTAAATTAACAACTATTATTCTAGCATTGCCTGAATTTCATGCTCAAAATTGGTCGGTAAAACAGGCTAGAAAATATGGTTTTAAAGGAAGAATAATAGTACCCACAAGATCTCAGGGTAACCCAGATTTATTAAAATCTTCTGGAGCAGACGAAATTTATGATGCCTATGATGCTGCTGGCATCGGTGTAACTGAATCATTTCTGAAACATAATCAATAAATTTCCTACAATTGATTCAGCTTTGAATTTAAGATAATTAATGAAAAAATGTATTACCGACTTAACTTATCACTGTTGATAATATTAGAAGTATATATGATTTCATTTTCGCTTCAGTATGTCTCTTAAATCGCAATTAAAATATATATCCGATTATGACGTTTCACCACATATAAACAAGGTGACAAAATCTACTCGTACGAGAATAAATGTCACTTTGGTGACAATTTGGTGACACATCTTAGACTATCTGAGCTTGACTAATATTATCTTATATTATACAAAGATAAGGTGAGCTTTGATTAGCGAAGATGAGTTAATCATAGATGCAGTAAATTACCGATTCGAATCTCGTAGGGATCACCATTATATTTCTTGAAACATTAACTTTGAATACATAAATCCTTCCTAATCAAATCTGTAAATTAATATTAAAGTTTAATTTTTAAAAATATTAGTGCTTAATCATAAAAAATATTCAAAAAAAATTGATACATCTAAATTGGAAAATATTAAAACTCAAGTATCTTAGGATAAAAATGTAATTAATATTGGAAGTATGTTTGCAAATAATAAAGTTAAGTTTGAATATACTTTTGGTTATATAAAAGACAAAAACGAAAATTTATTAATTAACCTTCATTATTCTTTAATACTATTTTCAAATAAATTGTTTAATTAAGATTTAATTTAAATTTTTAATCCAATTAACCATTGTTTTTCGCGCATGTTGAGTCTGATTAGGAGAAATTATAGAGCCAGCTAATACGTGTGAAAATTTATCATCATTACCTGTAAGTTTAATAATTTTAGTGGTATTTTTTCCACCCCAACCAGATATAAATTGTTTTGTTTTCAGTGGATTAACAACTTTATCTTCCAACGAAAAATAAAAGAGTGCAGGTTTTTCAATATCACTAAAATCTCTATCATTAACTTCATTAACTAATTTTGCCATAGGAATTAGAGCATTCGTGGGATATGTCATTGTCCAATATTTTTTGTTAAGGTCATTTCTAGGATAGTGTTTAATTGTCTTCCCAAGTATTAATTTTAACCAGTATTCAGAAAATGGCCACGTAATAATGCTTGCAAGCCTATGATTTATTCCAAAATTAGGAGATACAAATATGTATCCCATAATGTTTTTCGAAAGTTTTTCATCTAGTGCAGATGTTACACTTATTGTTCCACCAGTAGATGAAGATAGTATTATTATTTTTTCTCCAATTCTTGCGCCAATTTCAATTGCTTCGTGTAAATCATTTATCCAATTTTTAATAGAACACAATTCCATAGCTTCTGAATTTCTTCCATGACCTGTCAATCTTGTAAAAAAAAGATTTGCCTTTATATCTTTTGCAATCATATCTGGAAGAGGGCGAAGTTCCTCTGAGGTAGCAGTAAATCCATGTAAGTACACTATTGAAATAGGGGTTTTTTGATTTGGCCTATTAACCCAAATAACTTTTTTTATAACATCTTCTTTAATATCAGTAATTTGTTCTTCTGATTTTTTTAGATATTCATCAATATCTAACCCAATTAATTTTGGATCAAAATCACTTTTAAACTCAATCGATTTTTTTGACATTAATATTCCCGATATTAAAACAAAAACAAAGATTAAAGCTATACAAATCTTAGAAATAATTGTTTTCACTCTCTATTATAGTTCAATGTATAACTTTTCTATTTTAAAAATAAAATAATAAAGTAAATAAAAAAATTAAATATTATTTAATTATGCCTTATATTTATAAAGAATATATATGGTTTTTATAATGAACAGCTTACCACAAATTTTTTTTAAAAATTCTTTATCTCTTCAAGATAAAACTTTATTTGGTTATAAAAAAAATGGTAATTGGGAGCATCTTTCCTGGAAAAAAACTTCTGAGCTCGTTCAAAGATTAAGTTATGCCTTACATCAAATAGGTGTAAGAAAAAATGATAAAGTATCCATCATAGCTGATAATAGTTACAAATGGTGTGTTATAGATTTAGCTACTATCTCTTTAGGTGCCATAACCGTTCCTGGTTATACTACAAGTAACGAGGAAGAATTGTTATATCTATTATCACACTCAGACACTTCAATAATTTTTATTAATTCTAAGCTTATATCAAATATAGAAAAAATATTACCAAAATTAGAAAATATAAGATATGTAATATCGATAGAAGAAATAAAAGACACAGAAAAGTTAAAATTTAAAAATAAATTTTATACTTTTAAAGAATTGTTAAAAATTGGATCAGGAAATAATTATAAACAAGCTTTTATAATACAAAATATAGATAAAATAAAAAAAGACGATGTTGCTTGTATTATATATACGTCAGGTACCAGTAGTAAGCCTAAGGGAGTTATGCTTACTCATGAATCAATTTTATCAAATATTTTAGGTGCCAATGAGTTTATAAAAGAAATAAAAGTTAAAAATCATAAATTTTTATCTATAATTCCACTTTCTCATGCATATGAACATACTGCTGGTTTTTTCTTGCCTATTTATATTGGCGCAGAAATTTATTTTAATACAAATCGTGATCAAATAGTTAACGATTTGTTAACTGTAAAACCTACTTTAATGACAGCTGTTCCTAGGCTTTATGAAGTTTTGTATAAAAAAATAAATAGTCAACTTTTTAATAAAAATAAAATTACTCAAAATATTTTTTTTAAAGCAATAGAACTTGGATCTAAGAGATTTAACAATTTTGATCTAAGTTTAAAAGAAAAAATTCAAGATTATTTTTTAGAACATATTGTAAGAAAAAAATTTCAAAAAAAATTTGGTGGTAACCTCCAAGCATTTATTTCAGGTGGTGCTGCCTTAAATAAAAATATTGGTCTATTCTTTCAGTCTCTAGGAATAAATATACTACAAGGTTATGGGCAAACTGAATGCTCTCCTCTAATTTCATGTAACCCAATCAATAGTATAAAAATTGATACAGTTGGGTTAGCTATAAAAGGGCTTGAGGTTAAACTATCTAAAAAAAAAGAAATCATTGTTAGAGGTAAATCTATTATGAAAGGTTATTGGAAGGATACTCAAAGTACAAATAGTGTAATAATTGATGGCTGGCTCCACACTGGCGATTTAGGAGAAATTGATAAAGATGGATACTTAAAAATTTCAGGTAGAATAAATGAAATGATTGTTAACTCTGGGGGAGAGAATATTGCCCCAGTTCCTATTGAAAACTTGTTATTATCTTACGACGAAATCGAGCAGGCGATGGTTTATGGACAAAACAAACCCTTCTTGATAGCTATAATTATTCCAAATGAAACTTTAATAAATTCTAAATTAGACAAAAAGGATTATCTAAGAAATGATTTTCAAAATATTATTAATGATGTTAACAAAAAACTATCTCAGACTAAAAAAATTAGAAAATTTTTTCTTTCATATGAACCTTTTTCTATTGAAAACAATCAATTAACGCCAACTTTAAAGATGAAAAGGCAAGTGATTATTTCTTTTTACAAAGACAAAATAGATGAATTATATAAGAAATCTTTTTTTCCAAGACTTTAATGGTTCTTAAATTGTGAAATTTAATTTTTTAAATCCTCAGACAAAGGACAACCCTATTTCATCGCTAACAATGTTGATAATTGGTGTTATAATTCTTTCATTGCAAGATAGTTTAATAAAATACATGTCAAGTGAAACTAGCTTCTGGCAACTTCAATTTATAAGGTCCATAGGTAATATTCTACTACTATTTCTAATTGCAAGACTTACAAATGGAATTTCTATACTTATGCCAATAAAATGGAAGCCAGTATACTTTCGAGCTCTTATGATGACTACATGCATGTTTTGTTTTTTTGCAGCATCTCCTAAATTAAGTTTTGCTCAAATGGCTGCAGGTTTATATACATTTCCAATTTTTGTGTCATGTTTGGCTATTGTTTTTCTCGGAGAAAGAATTGGTGTTTGGAGAACCTTTGCTCTTTTTTTAGGAAGCTTCGGGGCTATATTAATTTTAGAACCATGGTCAGAAAATTTTACGCTTTTGCAAATCTTACCAATTATGGCCGGTTTTTTCTTTGCATGCAATATTGTATTAATAAGAAAATATTGTAGACAAGAATCTGTTATGTCTCTTACGTTCGCTGTTGGAATAATGTTTTTTTTTTCAGCTTCCCTGGGAGTAATATTTTTTGAGCTTTTTTTTCAAAATACTCTTTTTAGAGAAACTTCACCATTTGTTTTTATAGGCTGGCCTGAGTTAACATTGATTATTTTTGCCTTTTGCTTTTCTTGCTCAATATTGAATGTAAGTGGGAACATATTGCTAGCTAAAGCCTACCAAACCGCTGAGAGTAGCTGGCTTGCTCCAATGGACTATTCATACCTCATATTTGCAACTATTTGGGGGAAAATTTTTTTTGATGTTTGGCCTAGCTTAATAAATTTAATTGGTATGTTTTTTATATCAATTTCTGGAATTTTGATTGCTTTTCGGGAACGAAAAAATTTAAAATTAATTAATAAAAGAATGCCTTAACTTATTATCAAAAATTATGTCTGATACTTTAATGGGTCTAGTCAAAAAAAGCCCCTCTAGAGACGTAGCTCTACTTAGAGCAACATAAGTTTGACCATAGGCAAATGATCCTGTGTCCAGGTCGATAATCACTTTATCAAAAGTTTGCCCCTGGCTTTTATGAATTGTTATAGCCCAGGCTAGTTTAATAGGATATTGAGTGAATGTTGCAACTACTTCATGAGTCACTTTATCATCTTTAATAAGATAATCAAACTTCTCCCATGTATCTTGAGTAATTTTATAAATTTTACTTTTTATTTTTAAGTGAATGCTATCAGATGTTAGATCAGTAACAATTCCAATTGAACCGTTAACCCATCTTTTAGGTGATTTAACATCGTTTTTTATAAGCATTACCTGAGCGCCAACTTTTAATTGAAGAGTTTCATCAGCTGGTTTTTCGTTAAAATCACCTGTTTGTAATGATTTGTATGAAAACATCTGGCTATTTATATTATCTAGGTTCATTCTGTTAATTAAATCTACTTTTCTATTAGTTGGTGATAATATTATTGTTTCTGGAAGATTATTATAACTTTTGTCTAATACTTTTTTGTTTAGAAAAGCAAGATCAGAGCTTTCGATACTTCCAATCCTTATTTTGTTTAAGATATTTATAAAAAATTTGTCTTTTTGTCTGTATACTTTTGAAAGTTCATAGGTTTTAAATTGACTTTCATGAAAGCAATTTGCATTAAAAAAGTAATGTCCATTGGGATAAAATTTATCAAAAATATTTTTTTCATTTTCTCTAATTACCGGCGGAAGTTGATAAATGTCTCCTAAAAGGATGACTTGTATACCACCAAAAGGCTTATCATTATTTCTATTAAGTTTCAGTGATTGGTCTATTGCATCTAGAACATCTGATCTAATCATAGAGCATTCATCAATTAAAATAGTTTGAACTTTTTGAATAATTTTAGTTCTTAATTTTTTTATTTTTTCGTTAATTAATATTCTTGGAGGGAATAAAAAAAAAGAATGAATGGTTTTCCCTTTGGCATTAATTGCAGATATTCCAGTAGAAGCAAGTATCACAAAATTTTTTTTTGAATTTATTCGAAAATATTCAAGCAAAGTAGTCTTACCGGTTCCGGCTTTACCATTTATAAGAATATTTTGATTTGAGAACTCCATTTGGTTATATATATTTTCAAATTGATCTTCAAATTTAAAATTATCTGGTAAAGTTTTATAATCAATAACTATTTTATTTGACTTCATAATATTTCTTTTTGAAAATGGGATGTAAGTTCTTTAATCATTTCATTAGGACTTAAATTCTCATTTAAAGTTAATCCATTGATTGGTTCTTCTAAAATTGCAAATTGACTATCTATTAAACTATCTGGCATAAAATGATTAAGTCTACTTCTAATTCTTTTCCGGGCTGTCGCTTTACTTATTTTTAAATATACCAATTTATAATTATCAACTTCGAGTATAAGCCTATATTTTTTTTTTAGAGCAGAACATGCAACAACAACATTCTGAGTTTTTTGTCTGCTTTGAATTTCATCTTTTATTTTCACTAGCCATTCATAACGATCCTCATCATTTAACGGAATACCAGAGCTCATTTTGTTTATATTTTCGCTACTATGGAAATCATCACCTTCTATTACAAATGCATTAATTTTTTTTGAAAACTTCTTAGCTATCGTAGTTTTACCGGAACCAGCAACGCCCATAAATAAGTAAGTTAGGTAATTAGGGTTCATAATTTAGTCCAGTATGGATTTATTTCACGTCCTTCTTTATCTTTTAAAGGGTGAAGTCCAAAGAAACTTCTCTGTAATTGTATTGTTTCACCAATCTTATGTTTAGAAAAAATTAAATCATAATAAGCAATGTTAGACGACAATACAGGGCAGGGAACAGCAAGTTCTATTGATTTTATATTAAAATTTCTAATTGAAAGTAAGTTCCCAGAACATTTTTCTGAAATTATATCAAATAAAAAATTGAAATTTAGATTTCCATTTTTTTTATAAATTTTAGAAATTTTGTTAAGATAATCACCTTGTAAAATACAACCGGCACTCCAAGCTTGAAAAACATCTTCTATTTTGAAATTAAAAAACTCCCATTTATTTGATTCTTTTATTAAGTTAAGCCCCTGATAAAGCGAGCAAGCAAAATTAAAAAATATTACTTGTTCCAGTTCGCAAACTGAAATTACTTGTTTTTTTATCAAATGGTTTTTATTAGCAATATTATCATTAGTAAAATTGTTTGATATAGACCTAGTCGATACAGATTCGTATATAGATGGTATACTAACACCGAGTTCTAAGGCGGCATTTATAGTCCATATACCAGTGCCGTTTTGTTCTATCTTGCTTTCAACTTCATCTAAATAATATTTATTTTTGTAATTTTTAGCATTCAATATTTCTGAAGTAATTTTTAAAAGGAAAGATGAGGTTTCAGTTAATAATATATCATTGAATATTTCTGTTTGTTCCTCATTATTCATTCCGTAAGATAGCTTTAATATATTACTTATCTCAGCTAACCCCTCCATTAATGCGTATTCAATGCCGTTATGCACTAGTTTGACAAAGTGACCTGCACCTGGACTTCCAAAAAAACAACAAGCACTTTTATTATTATTTTTAGCAGCTATATCTTCAAAAATATGCTTTACGTTATTCCATGCTTTTTCACAACCTCCAGCCATTATTGCGGGACCATTTTTTGCTCCTCTAGGACCACCTGAAACACCAATACCTAAAAAACTTATTTCTTGATTTTTTAATGAGTTATACCTTTCTATAGACTTCAGATAAAGAGAGTTACCTAAATCTGCAATTATATCGTTAGGTTTTAAATAAGTAATTAATTCGTTTATGCATTCATCAATATTATTGGCTGGCAGACTAAGCATTATAATTCTTGGAGAGGACATTTCAGATATCATTTTTTCTAAAGAAAGATTAAGTGATAAGCCGTCAATGTTTTCACTTTTTATATTTTGAATGATATTTTCATTTTTTTCAAAGGCATGAACTTTATAATTTTTTGTTATAAAATTTTTAGCCAAGTTTAAGCCCATTGAGCCAAGTCCAATGATACCTATATTCATGACTTTAAAACCCTTTTCTAATACTCATATAATTTTATATCAATCTGCAAAATTTTTACTATTCGAATAAATTCTAACATATATTGATTTTAAGTTTTTTTTCATAAAAAGATGAACTTATACACGTATGATTTTAATATTAATCGATAATGTATAGATTAAATTAAAATATATAATGTTTTGTGTATGTCTAAAAATTTTTAAAGGAGTGTAGCTTTATTTGTTGAATATAAAAATCAATTAATAAAGCTACTACTCTAGTTTATTATCCCTCTATTATCTTTAAGACTTTGGGAGGTGACATTGGCAAGCTATACGATCTCTTACCTAGTGCTTGATAAACCGCATTAGAAATGGCCGCTAATGGGGGAACTAGAGGAACTTCTCCCACACCTCTTACACCTTGAGGATGTTTAGGATTAGGTATTTCTATTAAAACAGTATCTAACATTGGTAAGTCTGAACATACAGGCATTCTGTAGTCTAAAAAACCAGTATTATCTAAGTGACCATTTTTATTATAAATGTATTCTTCACTAAGTGCCCAACCAATACCCTGTGCGCATCCACCTTGAAGTTGACCTTCAACATAATCTGGGTGTATTGCCTTTCCAACGTCTTGAATTGAAGTATATCTCTTAACTCTAACAATTCCAAGATCAACATCAACTTCTACATCGCATATATGAGTTGCAAACCCACCTTCAGCTCCTTCTGTATTGACCTGATATCCAGCTCCAATAGGGCCACCAGTAGCTGTGGCCTTGTCTGCTAGTTCAGCGAGAGTAAGAGGATCAAATTTACCAGCATTATCACCAGCTGGTCTTGCTTCACCGTTTTCCCACTCAATTGCTTCTTCATCTATACCCCAAATTTTGGCAGCTCTTTGTTTGAGTTGTTTGATTACAATTTTTGCTGATTCTGTAACTACCATAGCTGAGGCAAATAATACTCTGCTTCCTCCGGTAAGGTTACTATACCCAATAGTTGCTGTATCACCTATTAGCACAGATACTCTATCATGATGAATTCCTAAAAGTTCTGCGGTGATATTCGCAATTGAAGCTCTTGAGCCACCTATATCTGGATGACCGGTAGTAACAACAACATTACCATCTTCCGTAATATTTAATTGAGCACTAGATTCACCTCCAGCATTAAACCAAAATCCACTAGCTACACCTCTACCTTGATTTTTTCCTAATGGTGCTTTGTAGTGTGGGTGGTTTATAGCAGCTTCCAAAGTTTCTAAATAACCCATTTTAGGATATGTTGGTCCATGAACAGCAACTGTACCTTCTTTAGCTGCATTTAATTTTCGGAATTGAAGTGGACACATTTTTAATGCCTCTGCAATTTCATCCAAAACACACTCAACCCCGTAAGCGCCAATAGGTGCTCCAGGAGCTCTGTATGCTGCTACTTTACATCTGTTAGAAACTACGTCATATCCAAATGTATGTGCATTTGGTATGTCATAAGGTGCTAAAGAGCAACCAACAGCTCCTCTGATAGGAGATCCGGGAAAAGCACCTGCTTGCAGATAATATGTTCCTTGAGCAGCAACTATTTTGCCATCTTTTGTGGCTCCAATTTTTATTTTACTTTTTGAACCAGATGTAGGTCCTGAGGCTCTCATAGTATCTTCTCTGTTCATAACAATTTTAACGGGTCTACCTGTTTTTTGAGATAAAACAGTAGCAAGAGGTTCAAGATATACGATTGTCTTCCCTCCAAAACCTCCACCAATTTCAGCAGGTATTGCCCTAATATTACTTTGAGGAATGCCTGTAAGAAAAGAAGTCATTGCTCTAACCATAAATTGTCCTTGACTAGAGCTCCATATTGTTGCCCTTCCATCAGCAGCAACACTTACTAAACAGGAATGTGTTTCGAGATATCCCTGGTGTACTGGTTCCGTTTTAAATTCTCTTTCTATAATTACGTCTGCCTGAGCAAAACCTTCTTCTATATTTCCTTTTTTGTGTTCTAAAGTACCAGCAATATTAGAGGGTTTGTCATTAAACCTTATATGATCATGTAAAATTGGAGCATCTGGCTTTATGGCATCATCAATATCTATAGCCCAGGGTAAAACTTCATACTCAACTTCTATTAAATCACATGCTTTTTGAGCAATAGCTTCTGTTGTTGCTGCAACAGCAGCTAATGGATGTCCATGAAAAAGAACTTTATCCCTAGCCATTACATTTCTACACATCCAACGCATATCTTGTATTCCTAATATGACGGGTTTATCAAGAGGAAAATCAACGATATCTTTTGAAGTAATTACTGCCTTAACACCTTCTAGAGCCTCGGCTTTTTTAGTATTGATTGATTTAATTTTAGCATGTGGGTGAGGGCTTCTTAAAACATGTCCCCAAATCATTCCAGGCATTGTTGTGTCTGCAGAATACTGTGCACGTCCAGTAACTTTTTCTGCACCATCTGGTCTAACAGTATTTTTGCCGATCCATTTATTACTTAATTCGTTCATTATACTCTCTCCTTCATTTCATCTGCCACCTCTAAAACGGCTTTAACAATTTTATCATAACCAGTGCATCTACATAAATTTCCTGCTAACCAAAATCTTACTTCTGTTTCTGTAGGTGATGGGTTTTGGTCTAAAAGAGCTTTGGAGGCCATTAAGAAACCAGGTGTACAAATGCCACATTGCAATGCGGCTTTTTCTAAAAATTTTTGTTGTAATGCATGAAGCTTTCCACCCTCAGACATTCCCTCTATAGTTTCTATTTGGCTTCCTTCTGCTTCAGCAGCAAGCATTAAACAAGAACAAACGAGTTCGCCATCAAGAATTATACTACATGAACCGCAATCACCAGACCCACAACTTTCTTTGGATCCTGTTAATTCTAATTCATTTCTTAAAACGTTAAGCATTGTATCATGTGGTTCACACAAATACTCCACGGTTTCATTATTAATTTTAGTTGAAACTTGAATTTTTCCCATTTTTTTAATTTCCTTTAATTCTATCAATTGCAATTAATGTGGCTCTTTTAAATAATACTCCAGCTACTTTTGTTCTGTACTCAATTGTGCCTCTTTTATCGTTAATTGGGTTGCATGCATCCATACATAACCTGGATACTTTGTCTAATATTTCTGAATTTAGATCAGTTCCGACCATAATTTCAGATGCATTTTTTATAAGGAGAGGCGTTGGTGCTACAGCCCCAAGGGAAACTCTAGCTGAAGTGCATTTGTTATTATTCATTGTGATATTAACACCGCAGCCAACTACAGCTATATCCATTTCTGTTCTAGGTGTCATCCTTAAATAGGCATCAGAAGAATTAGTTTCTCTTTTAGGGAATTTGAGACTAACTAACATTTCACCATTTTTTAAAATTGTTTTTCCAGGACCTGTGTGAAATTCTTCAATAGGCAATTCTTTTCTACCTTCTGGTCCTGCTATAATGGCTTTACAACCTGCAGCAATCAAAGCTGGCACGCTATCACCAGCTGGTGAACCATTACACAAATTACCACCTAATGAAGCTCTTCCTTGAATTTGTTCTGAACCAATTAATCTAAAGGCTTCAAGAACACCAGGCCAAAGAGAAGCAAATTTTTTGTTTCTATTTAAATTAGCTCCAGAAACAGAGGCTCCTATAATGAACTCATTTTCAGAAATTTCTTCAATGCTATTAAGCTCAACGATTTTTTTAACATCAATAACTAAGTTAGGTTTTTTAATTCCACTTTTGATTTGTACTAATAAGTCCGTGCCTCCAGCTAGAAATCTAGCTGACCCGTTGGCTTTACTATGAGCATTTACTGCTTCGTCTATCGTTTTAGCAGCAATGTATTGAGTTTCTGACATATCATCTCCCGAAAATTATAAATTTGAATATAAAGAAAAAATTACATATACATTTTAAATAACAATTTATCCTATCTTATTCAATATTTATATCAAGGTCTCTAATTAATTTTATTTTATGAAAATTTTAACTAATGCACATTTTTTATTAATGCTCACCTCGCTTTTTTGGGCATTTAATACTATTGCTGGCAGAGCTGCTGTTGGAGAAGTATCACCATTACTGATTGTAAGCACGAGATGGTTTTTTGTTTCAATCATTCTGACCATAATTTGTAGAAAAGAATTGATCAACGCATGGTCCATTTTAAACAAAAGATTAAAATGGTTAACAATCATGGGATTATTTGGTTTTACGGGTTTTAATTCTACTTACTATATTGCAGCTCATGATACCATTGCTATCAATTTAGGACTTGTTCAAGGAACGATGCCTGCATTTATAATCATAATTGCAAGGTTTTGGTTAAAAGATAAAGTAAATCTTATTCAAATTTTAGGCGTATTTATTACTTTTTTTGCCGTTTTGG
This sequence comes from Alphaproteobacteria bacterium, assembly GCA_016777645.1. Taxonomy (GTDB): domain Bacteria; phylum Pseudomonadota; class Alphaproteobacteria; order Puniceispirillales; family Marisalimonadaceae; genus Marisalimonas. The sequence goes on along the minus strand of JADHRC010000003.1, from coordinate 11,388 downwards.
TTGTGGTTAGTTCTGGTGACTTTAAAACTTTGATGACTTTTCAAATTAATAAGGGTGATGTTGTAATGGTTTTTGCTTGTACCCTTTACGCTGTATATGCAGTAGGATTGAGAAAAAAACCTACAATAGGTGCTCTTCCTCTATTAACCTTTTTTTCTTACATAGCTTTTTTAGGGTCAATTCCTGGTTTAGTATATGAAGTATATAGTGAAAATTTGATTTTACCTGGTACAAAGGGAATTTTAATCTTAGCTGTAATAGTAATTTTCCCATCATTTTTAGCTCAAATTTTTTTCATGAAAGGTGTGGAGCAAATAGGTCCCGCCAGATCTGGCTTGTATACAAATTTAGTTCCAATATTTAGTTCTCTTTTAGCTGTATTTTTTTTAGGAGAATTTTTTAGAATCTATCATCTAATTTCTTTAGTTTTAATTTTTATTGGTATTTATATCTTTGAAACTCAAAAAAAAGAAAATTGACTTTGATAAAAATAATAATAATTAGATATTTATGTTAAATATTTATTCTTACAATTCCTATGAAGCTTTGATTTTAATCATAATTATGATTTTTTCAGGTAAAGCTTTTCGAGATAATTGGAAAAAACAAAATCACAAATGGGTACTTAAGTCATGGATATATGGATCCATTTCAGCTATTTCATTTTTTATGATTATTTTATTAAATTAATTGTCTAAAGGAAATTTAATTTCTTTTGCAGCTTAATTGATTAACAAGAGGATTATTGGGGTCTATATCTTTATTACATATAGAACATTTATCAGAACCTGATATTGCGTTGAGCCCCCCACAACTTCCTTTAATTTTTTTTCCCATTAACATAACCCCTAAAGACATAATGGTTATGATTATAATTAAAAACACAAATGTAATAAAAAATAATTCCATTTAATTTAATTATACTAAACACAATAAAAACACAAATTTTTCTCAATTTAATTTTTTAAATTCTGAGCTTTTAAATTTAATTAATTTTTTGTCAATTTCATCTATAAATAGAACGGCTAATTTTTCTTTTTCTGCTAATATTAGACCTTTTTCTCTACCCATTGCTAATAAGGCTGTTGCCCATCCGTCTGCATATGTAGCATTATGCGATATAACTGTTACTGATTTTGTTCTGTGAGAAATCGGTTTCCCAGTTTTGGGATTTATTATATGGGAATATCTCTTTCCATTACTCATAAAAAAATTTTTGTAATCACCTGAGGATGCAATTCCTTTATTAGTAACATTAACAATTTCTTTAATCATTTTTTCTTCTAGTTTCGGATTTTCAACACCTATAATCCAATCTTGTTTTTTTTTATTGTACCCTTTTGTAAGTAAATCTCCTCCGATATTAATTAAATAATTATTCAAGCCTAAGGCATCTAACTTCCTTCCTATTAAGTCTATCCCATAACCCTTACCAATTGCTGATAAATTTAATTTTAAAAATTTATTTTTTTTATAGATCTCATTTTTATCTTCATCAATATTCACAAATTTTTTTTGATTGATTAACAATAGTGTTTTATTGATTTCGTGATCAGCAGGTATTTTTTCTAATTTTTCTTTTTTATACCCAAATCCCCATAATTCTATTAAAGGATCAAGAGTTATGTCAAAATAACCTTCACTCTTAAGGTTTATAATATTTGCATTTTTTAAAACTTCTTTAAGTTCGTTTGAAATTTTAAAAGCACCTATTCTCTGGTTATTATTCAGAAGAGAAATCTCAGATTTTTCGTCCCAATTAGATAAAATAGAGTTTGCTTGTAAAAGAGTTTTTTTAATTTCTTTTTCTATAAATTCTAGGTTAAGTCTTGGAGGTATATCTACTATATTAATTATATAGTAAGTGCCCATAGTATTACCTTTTATTTCAGCATTATACTTTTTACCTTCTGAGCAAGATAAAAGTAATAAAAATGTAATAAAACTAATTAGGGAAGGTATAATTTTCATGTTTTAAATTTTCTCTCAAAATCATTAATAATTCTAATTATGATTATCTATTAATCTTTTTTTTAACTTTTTTATTAATTAATAGGAATATAAAAAAAAAATAAAAAAAACCTTTATATACGCTTGTTTTTTTTTATATATATTATATACAAAAAAAGAATTCATTTTAGCTAAGCTCAATCAAACCTTAATTTAATTTAACAAAGGGTAAAAATAACTTTAAATGTCTAAATTTAAGCTAAAGAAAGGTTTGAATATTCCTGTTCTAGGAATTCCAAAGCAAGTTGTACATGACATAAAATCCCCTAAAACTGTGGCATTGTTAGGTAAAGATTATAATGGCTTAAAGCCTAAAATGCTAGTAAATGTGGGTGATAAAGTTAATAGAGGCACCCCTCTATTTTGTCATAAAGATTATCCAGAAATTTTTTATGTTTCTCCCTGTAAAGGTTTTGTTAAAGAGATAAACAGAGGTCACAAAAGAATTTTATTAAGCGTTGTCATAGAAATTGAAGATATTGATGAAAAAGGGATAAATATAGTCGATTTACACGCAAAGGAAAAAAACAAAATAGAATATATTAAAAGATGTTTGTTCGAAAGTGGTTTATGGACTTCTTTTCTTACTAGACCTTATTCTAAAGTTCCTTCACCACAAAGTAAACCTTCATCAATTTTTGTTACTGCTATGGATACTGAGCCCTTATCTGCTGATGCAGAATTGATAATAAAAAATGACATTAAGGCGTTCAAAGAGGGTTTAAAGAATATTTCTATTTTATCTGATGGCAAACTGTTTTTATGCACCAAAGAAAATAGTGAAATTATAGTTGATGGATTTCAAAATCATGAGTTTTCAGGTCCTCACCCAGCTGGTCTTGCTGGCACACATATACATTTTTTGGATCCACCTAATTCAGAAAAAATCGTTTGGTCAATTGGTTATCAAGATGTAATAGCAATTGGAAAACTTTTCTTAACAGGTCATTTAGACATAAAGAGAACTATTGCAATCTCTGGTCCTCTTGCAAAGGAGCCTAGATTAGTTAATACAGTTTTAGGCGCATCATTGGATGATATACTTGAGGGTGAATATGATAAATCAGAAGATTGCAGAATAATTTCTGGCTCTATATTGTCTGGTTTTCACGCTTATGATGATACTGCTTTTCTAGGAAAATATTCACGTCAAATAACAATTATAAAAGAAGATAAAGAAAAACATTTTTTTGGTTGGATAAAACCACAGCCTAATAAATTTTCTGTTATGCCAGTTCTTTTTTCAGCATTTAGTTTTTTTAAATTATTCAATCTTACCTCAAACCTTAATGGTGGTCGAAGGGCAATGGTGCCAACAGGTGTTTTTGAAACTTTAATGCCCCAAGATTACTTGCCAACTCAATTATTAAGAGCCCTTTTAGTAATGGATACTGATGTTGCTCAATCCTTGGGAGCTTTAGAATTAGATGAAGAAGATTTGGCTTTGTGTACATTTGCCTGTCCTGCCAAATATGAATATGGAACAGCCCTCAGAGATAGCTTAATAAAAATAGAGAAAGAAGGTTAATTAATGTCGCTTAGGAATTATTTTAATTCTATTGAACCAAACTTTCAGAAAGGCGGTAAGTACGAAAAATATTACCCTATTTTTGAAATGATAGAAACTATATTTTTTACAAGTAATACCGTAACTAAAGTAGCTCCTCACGCTCGTAGTTTTGTTGATATGAAAAGGGTTATGACTTACGTGGTTATTTCAACAATACCATGTGTAATGTGGGCCCTTTACAATACAGGGCTTCAAACTAATACAGCATTATCTTCTTTAAACCTAAATGAAATATCAGGCTGGAGAATTTCTCTACTACAATTTATCGGTATTGGGATAGATCCAAGTAGTATTATATCAAACGTTTCCCATGGCCTGCTTTACTTTTTACCTATTTATATCACCACTCTGGTTGCTGGTGGTATATGTGAAGTTACATTTGCAACTATCAGGGGACATGAAGTAAATGAGGGTTTTTTAGTGTCTTCAATGCTTTTTGCATTAACTTTACCTGCCTCCACACCATTGTGGCAAGTAGCTTTAGGCATTGCATTTGGTGTTGTTGTAGGTAAAGAAGTCTTTGGAGGTACTGGAAAAAATTTCCTTAACCCTGCTCTAACAGGTCGTGCCTTTCTTTATTTTGCTTACCCCGCTTACATGTCTGGTGATTCTATTTGGACACCTGTTGACGGGTTTTCTGGTGCCACTTCTCTTGGAATTGCTGCACTTGAGGGTTACGAAAGTTTAAGTAATTATGGAATAACCTGGATGGATGCTTTTTTAGGAACAATTCAAGGATCCTTAGGAGAAACTTCAACGTTAGCATGTGCTATTGGTTTATGTTTTCTTTTGTTAACAAAAATTGCTAATTACAGGATGATAGTTGGATGTCTTATTGGAATGATAATGTTTTCTTCTTTCCTTAATTGGATTGGGTCTGAAACTAACCCAATGTTCAGCATGCCATGGTACTGGCATCTTGTGATTGGTAGTTATGCATTTGGTCTGGTTTTTATGGTAACAGAACCAGTGTCAGCAAGTCATACCAATCTTGGAAGGTATATCTATGGAGCCTTGATTGGGTTTATGGTTGTTATGATAAGAGTTCTAAACCCTGCATTTCCTGAAGGTATGATGCTAGCAATATTATTTGGTAATATTTTTGCTCCATTAATAGATCATTTTGTTGTAATGGCTAATATTAAACGAAGGGCAAGGGTTAATGTCTGATTCAAACAATTTTTTTAAAAAATTTAAACAAATGCCTGTCGATAGTATTACGAAAACAGTTATCGTTGCGACAACTCTTTGTTTTGTATGTTCTATGGTTGTGTCTTTTGCTGCTGTAAACCTTAAGTCAATTCAAGAGGTTAATAAGGCTATAGATAAACAAAAAAATATATTGCAGGTTGCAGGTGTATATTATGAAGGAATAGATGTCCAAAAGACATTTTCTTCATTCCAGCCAGCTGTGGTAGACCTTAATACCGGTAAATTTACAGATAAATTTGATCCTTTATCTTTTGATGACAAAAAAGCTGCGCAAGATCCTTTGCTTAGTACTCCTTTAAAAGATGATCCTGCTTCTATTGGAAGAAGAACAAATTTTGCTACTATTTATTTATTAAAAAATACAGATGGTTCCTTAGACAAAGTAATTCTTCCAATCCATGGTTATGGCCTTTGGTCAACATTATATGGTTTTATTGCGCTTGAAAAAAATTGTAATGATATTTTTGGTCTTCAATTTTACCAACATGCAGAAACTCCAGGACTTGGAGCTGAAGTAGATAACCCAAAGTGGAAAGCTCAGTGGAATGGAAAAAAACTAACTAACGCAAATGGTGATCTGATGATCCAAGTGGCAAAAACAAAAAAAGACGAAAATCATCATATTGATGCTTTAGCTGGTGCGACCCTTACATCCAATGGTGTGGATAATTTAGTTAAATTTTGGATGGGTGAAACTGGTTTTAAAAAGTTTCTTAATAATCTTAAAAATGGAGCTGCATAATGTCTCAAACAAGAAAGCAATTACTTGTAGATCCTCTTGTTGACAATAATCCAATAACTTTACAAGTTTTAGGTATTTGTTCTGCTCTTGCTGTCACTTCTTCTCTTAATGTAGCGTTTGTAATGTCTCTTGCTGTGATAGCTGTTACAGGTTTTTCTTCCCTGTTTATTTCTTTTTTAAGAAATTATATTCCAAATTCTATTAGAATTATTGTTCAAATGGTTATAATAGCATCATTAGTTATTTTAGTTGACCAAATTATTAAAGCTTTTGCCTATGAAATATCAAAAACTCTCTCTGTTTTTGTTGGTTTAATTATAACTAACTGTATAGTTATGGGAAGAGCTGAAGCTTTTGCGATGAAAAACAAGCCGTTTGACTCTTTTGTAGATGGTGTGGGTAATGGTCTAGGTTACAGTTTGCTTTTAATGTGTGTGGGCGTTGTTCGTGAACTTTTTGGTTCAGGGACTTTGTTTGGAATAACAATTTTAGACCCTGTTAACAATGGAGGATGGTATGTGCCCAACGGTTTGTTATTATTACCACCATCAGCCTTTTTTATTATTGGTTTTTTAATATGGGGAGTTAGAACATGGAAAAAATCCCAGGTTGAAGCGCGTGAATTTAAAATACAATCTTTAGAGGCCCATTAATGGAAGCTTTAATTTCATTAGCAGTAAAAGCAATATTTGTTGAAAATTTAGCTTTATCGTTTTTTTTAGGAATGTGTACTTTTATTGCTGTATCTAAAAAAATATCAACTGCAATAGGTCTTGGTATTTCTGTTATGATAGTACAATCTATAACTGTCCCTGCTAATAACATTATTTTAACTTACCTTTTAAAGCCAGGTGCCTTGGCCTGGGCTGGATTTCCTGATGTTGATTTAACCTTTCTGGGTTTGATTTCATATATAGGTGTTATTGCTGCTTTAGTCCAAATTTTAGAAATGGTATTAGACAAATATTTTCCTCCTTTATATAACGCATTAGGAATTTTTCTTCCTTTAATTACAGTGAATTGCGCAATTCTGGGTGGCTCATTATTTATGGTTGAACGTGATTATAATTTTTCCGAAGCTACAACCTACGGAATAGCTTCTGGTTTTGGTTGGGCTCTTGCTATAGCCACTATGGCTGGAGTAAGGGAAAAGCTTAAGTATAGTGATATTCCAGATGGTCTTCAAGGGTTAGGTATTACCTTTATTACAGCTGGTTTAATGGCGATGGCTTTTATGTGTTTTTCTGGTGTTAAATTATGAGGAATTTTTAAATGGATACTTTTGTTCTTGGTATTACTCTATTTACTATGATTGTTTTGACTTTGGTTTCGATCATAGTGTTTGCAAGGAGTAAACTCGTTTCTTCAGGTGACGTTAATATAACTATTAATGGTGAAAAAACAGTAACTGTTCCTGCTGGGGGAAAGTTATTGCAAACGCTAGCTGCGGAAAAGCTTTTTGTTCCATCCGCATGTGGTGGGGGCGGAACATGCGCACAATGTAGAGTTAAGGTTCATTCTGGTGGCGGAGCCATACTTCCAACCGAACAGGGTCATATAAATAAAAGAGAAGCATCTTGTGGTGATAGATTGTCGTGTCAAGTTGCAGTTAAACAGGATATGGAGATCGAAGTACCTGAAGAGGTCTTTGGGGTTAAAAAATGGAGATGTAAAGTTAGAAGTAATGATAATGTTGCGACTTTCATTAAAGAGCTAATATTAGAGTTACCAGAGGGAGAAGATGTAAATTTTAGAGCCGGTGGATACATTCAAATTGAAGCACCAAGTTATTCATTGTCATATAAAGATTTTGATGTTGCTAAAGAGTACCATGATGACTGGGATAAATTTAAAATCTGGGACTTTAATGCTGAAAGCAATGAGCCCATAGAGAGGGCATACTCGATGGCTAATTGTCCTGATGAAAAAGGAATTGTGATGTTGAACGTTAGGATTGCTTCACCACCTCCCGGTTCAACGGGTATTCCCGCAGGAAAAATGTCATCTTATATTTTTAACTTAAAACCTGGTGATGAAGTTGTAATATCTGGACCTTTTGGAGAGTTTTTTGCTAGAGAAACAGATAAAGAAATGGTTTTTATAGGAGGTGGAGCTGGTATGGCTCCTATGAGAAGCCATTTATTTGATCAATTTAATAGAATTAAAACAAAAAGAAAAATAACTTTTTGGTATGGTGCACGATCTAAGAAAGAAATGTTTTATGTTGAAGATTTTGATAGGCTTGCAAAAGAAAACTCAAATTTCTCTTGGCATGTAGCCTTGTCTGACGCAATGCCTGAAGATAATTGGGATGGTCACACAGGATTTATTCATAATGTTCTATATGAACAGTATTTAAAAGATCACCCAGCTCCTGAAGATTGTGAGTTTTATATGTGTGGTCCTCCAATGATGAATCAGTCAGTTATTAATATGCTTCTTGACTTAGGTGTTGATAGGGAAGATATCATGCTTGATGATTTTGGTGGTTAATTAATAATTTTATCAAAAAAGATATAGTTATTTTTAAAAATAATTTTTACTTTAAATTTTATATTTTAAAAAAACTATTTATTACATGTTGGTTTATATTTGGTAAATATTAATCTAAAAATCCAATCTATATGTTCTAGTACAAATGATCTAGCATTTCAGGCTGCTAATGATGGGCTTGATCAAGGAACGTCTTATTTATCTTATAAACAAACTAAAGGTAGAGGTAGAAATAATAACAAGTGGAATTCTTTAGAGGGAAATTTGTTTTTATCCACGATTATAAGACCTATTAAAGAAAAAAAACATTGGCAGCAGTTATCATTAATAGTTGGTTATTCAATTATCCAATCCTTAATAGACTTTGGTATTAAAAGTAAAATAATAGAATTAAAATGGCCTAATGATGTTTTGGTTGATAATAAAAAAATTTCAGGAATTTTATTAGAGTCTTCTGAAAGGTTTATAGTTGCTGGTATAGGTCTTAATATTTTAAAAAATCCTACTGATGATCAAAAATGGCATACAACTAAAGTGAATGATCATGTTAATTTAAATCTTTCACTTGAACAAATTGCCTATGTAATATTAAAAAAAGTTTTTTTTAACTATAAAATATGGAACGATAAAGGGTTTATTTATTTTAAAGAAAAAATTAATAAATATATAAAATATAGAGGTGATGTTATAAATATTAACTTTAATTCGAATACAAAATCTTTAAGGGGTATTTTATTGGGACTTGGCAATAATGGGTTTTTAATGATCAATTCTGGAACATCTATACTTGAGTATAATTCAATAGATAGTTACCATTTTGTTAATAAAGGCTGATTATGATATTAGTTATCGATTGTGGTAATACAAATACAGTTTTTGCTCTTTATTCTCTTAACAATAACATTGAGCAAAAAGGTTGTTGGAGGATAAATAACGATTCAAAAAGAACGGCTGATATTTATTATCCGTGGCTTTTGCAAATGTTAAATCTATCAAATTTCAAAGTTAAGGATATTAAAGGCATTTGTATTGCCTCAGTGGTTCCAGAAACTTTATTTAATATCAAGCATCTAATAAATAAATATTTTAAAATTTTACCTCTTATTGTAGGAGAGGGTAATTTGGATTTAGGATTGAAAGTAAACATTGATAATCCAAAAGAAGCAGGTGCTGATAGATTGGTCAATTCATACGCAGCTGAAAAATTAAACCTATCACCAGCTATAATTATAGATTTTGGAACAGCTACTACTTTTGATGTGGTTGGTGAGGATGGTAGTTATAATGGAGGAATTATAGCTCCAGGTGTAAACTTATCATTGGAAGCTCTTTATATGGCTGCTGCAAGCCTTCCTAGGGTATCTCTTAAAATGTTATCTGAAAAGAATTCAATAATAGGAAAAAACACTATAAACGCAATGGAATCAGGTATTTTTTGGGGATATGTTTCAATGATTGAAGGTTTAATAGTTAAAATCAAATCGATAGAAACTTATTCGAATTTTAAAGTTATAGCAACTGGCGGACTAAGCCATTTATTTAAAAAATCTTTAAATTGCATAGATTTAGTTAGAGATGATTTAACCTTAATTGGTTTAGTTTATTTATACCTAAAAAATAAAAATTTTTAAAATAATTTTAGGTGTATTAATGAATTTCAAAAAATCTGATTTAATTTTCTTACCTGTTGGTGGCTCGGAAGAAATAGGTATGAATGCAAACTTATATCATTTTAATGATAGATGGATACTGGTTGATTTAGGTATTTCTTTTCCAGATGAAACAGATTTGGGGATAGATGTTTTATTGCCTGATTTTGAATTTATTAAATCTTTAGGAGATAAGTTTCTAGGTATTTTTTTAACTCATGGTCATGAAGACCATATTGGAGCTATTCCTTATTATGCTGATAATATTAATTGTCCAATTTGGGGCACTCATTTTACGATCGCATTATTAAAAAGAAAATTAAATGAAAATAAAAAGGGTAATCATCTTGAACTTAATATTCTCAATGTTAATGAAGAAATAAAAGTTGGTGATTTTTTAGTTAAAGCAATAGAAACTTCTCATTCTATTCCTAACCCTATATCAATATTAATTTCAACAACAGCAGGTAAAGTTTTTCACTCTGGTGATTGGAAGTTACAACATTCTAATAACCTTGACGAGAAAATGGATTTTGAAAACTATAGATCAGTTGGTCGTGATGGGGTTTTGGCAATGGTATGTGACTCCACTAATGCATTAGTTGAAGGTAGAACCCCACCAGAATCTTTTGCCTATGATGGATTGTTAGATGAGATTCAAAATAGGAAAAATATAGTCCTTATTACATGTTTTTCTTCTAATATTAGTCGTATTAAGTCGCTTCTTGATATAGCTAAAAAAACAAATAGGTCTGTTGTCATTATTGGGAGAGCTTTATTAAGGGCTATTGATGCTGCTAGAGAGGTTGGTTTTATAAATAAAATGCCAGATTTTGTATCATTAAAAGATATTAACTTAATACCAAAATCAAATCTTCTTATTATCTGCACGGGTTCTCAAGGTGAACCAAACTCAGCGCTTTCTAGAATTTCAAAAGGTATTGATAAGCATATTAATCTAATGAAAGGGGACACAGTAATATTTTCTAGTCGGAAAATACCAGGCAATGAGAATGCTATTTCAAAAGTTCAAAATAGATTTTTAGAACAGGGCGTAGAAATAGTTACTGACGATGAAAAAAACATTCATGTCTCAGGGCATCCTTCAAGAGATGAATTAATAGACATGTATTCGTTTATCAAGCCTAAAATTTCTATTCCAGTACATGGAACTAGGGATCATATTGATGCTCATTCAGTATTAGCTAGTGATTGCCAAGTTCCACTTGTCATAAAACCCCAAAATGGTCAATTCATAAGACTTAACGGAAGTTCACAGGGTGTGGTTTCCAAAATTGATTTTACTACTCATGTATATGACGCAGGCGAAGTAATACCTATTAATAATGAGAGATTTACTATAAGAAGACATGGTTTATGGAATGGTTATGTTTCTATATCTATTGTTTTGAACGAAAATGGAGATCTCTTAATATCTCCACAGATAACTCAAAGAGGGGTATCGGATGATGATAATGTTTCAAGCTTAATAGCTGATATAGCTATTAAAATAGAAGAGTTTATAGATAATTATAATTTTTCTTTAAATGATTCAGATAATCGTCTTTCAGATCAAATTTCAAAGTTAGTTAAAAGAGAATTCAAATATTCTTTTTCTAAAAGACCCATAGTAGACATCCATATTAATAAAGTAGAGTAATTCTTGAATGAGCATAGTGTCTTTAATTTTAGTGTTTTTAATGATGTGGCTA
>JADHRC010000068.1 GCA_016777645.1 Alphaproteobacteria bacterium | reverse complement strand
ACATAATTTAGTTGAGGCAAAAAATAATCCATTATGTCATGCAGAAAAATTAGTCATAGAAAAAGCTTTAAAAGTTACTAGCCAAAAATTTTTGATTGATTGTGATATATGGGTAACCTTAGAGCCATGTGCTATGTGTGCAAGTATAATTAAACAAACTAGAATAAGACGCTTATATTATGGAGCTGAAGACAAAAAAGGTGGTGCCATTTTGAATGGACCACAAATTTTTTCGAATAATAAAAACATAGAAATTTATTCTGGTTTTTCTGCGGAACAGTCAGAAGAAATGCTTAAAGAATTCTTTAAAAAGTTAAGATGAATTATAACCTACCTATATCTTTTCTATAAAAACCTTCATGCCAATTTATATTTTCAACAGCATTATATGCTTTTTTTCTACAGTCTTGAACATCGTTTCCCATGGCTGTAACAGACAATACTCTTCCTCCGTTGGATATAAGTTTCCCATTTTTATTTTTAGCAGTCCCAGAATGGAAAATAGATATATCGCTTTTTTGAAGTTCTTGATTTAGAGGGGGTAATTCTAAACCTTTTTCAAATTTGCCAGGATAACCTTTACTTGCAATGACAACAGTAATGGTTGTTTGATCAATAAGTTCAATTAACAATCCTTTTAATTTTCTTGTTACTGTTGCATTTACTATTTCAACTAGGTCAGTTTTTAGCCGTGGAAGCACAACTTGAGTTTCAGGGTCTCCAAAGCGACAATTAAATTCAATGACTTTAGGCCCTTCATTAGTAAGCATGATACCAGCATACAAAATACCTTCATAAGGGTTACCGTCTAATTTCATACCATTGATTGTAGGATTAATAATATTATCAAATATATTTTTAGTTAATATTTTATTTAACGCTGGAGCAGGTGAAATGGCTCCCATGCCTCCGGTATTAGGGCCTTTATCATTATCATAAGCCCTCTTATGATCTTGTGCAGTGCCAAGAATAACTGCGGTGTCACCATCGGTTACAGCAAACACACTTGCTTCAATTCCAGTTATTCGCTCTTCTATAAGAATAGATTTTCCAGCATCTCCAAATATATTTTCTTCTAACATTTGAGATGCTGCTGCCATTGCTTCCTCAACTTTATCACAGACAACAACACCCTTACCTGCGGCAAGGCCATCGGCTTTTACTACACAATATCCATTTAAAAATTGAATTTGTTTCTTTGCAGTTTCTAGATCTTTGCAGTATTTAAAATGTGGTTGTGGAATATTATATCTTTTACAGAAATTTCTAGAAAAAGTTTTTGATCCTTCCAGTTGTGCTGCTTTTTTTGAAGGACCAAATGCATTAATGCCTAGTTCCAACAGCTTATCTTTCAATCCAAGAACTAATGGTATTTCTGGCCCAATAAATACAATATCTGCACTCATTTCTTTTGCTAGTTTGCATTGTCCATCCACATCATCAGCGGGAACAGGAGAACATTCTGCAAAAGTTTCAATGCCTGGATTTCCAGGAGCAACAATTAATTTTTTTGTTAATGGAGATTTTGATAAAGAATAAGCTATTGCATGTTCTCTACCACCTCCTCCTACAACTAAAATATTCATAAATTATTTACTCCAAAAAGCTTTAGGTTTAGTTGAATATGCCATAGTATCAACATATGATAAATATAAAATTTAATGCTTATTGATGGAAGAGAATACAAACAATCCTGTCTATTCTGTTGGTGAATTTTCTCACGTAATTAAGAAATTAGTTGAAACCAACTTCAACTATGTTCGTATACGAGGCGAAATATCAAGACCATCTTTTCCCGGATCAGGTCATGTCTACTTTACATTAAAAGATGCTGATGGAACTATAGCTGCTATTATATGGAAATATACTATGCCGAGGCTATCTATCAGACCGGAAGAAGGCATGGAAGTTATTTGTACAGGTAAAATAACAACTTTTGCAGGGCAGTCAAAATATCAGATCATTGTTGAGAACATGGAAGTGGCTGGAGAAGGAGCACTTCTCAAAATGCTTGAAGATAGAAGGAAAAAACTTCTCGCTGAAGGTTTGTTTAAGCAAGAACATAAAAAGCCAATACCTTACCTTCCTGAAATAATAGGGGTAATTACAAGTCCATCAGGTGCAGTAATAAGAGACATTCTGCATAGGTTATCTGATCGTTTCCCTTGTCATGTTTATGTTTGGCCAGTAGCAGTTCAAGGTGAAGGATCTGCAGTACAGATTGCTAATGCAATAGATAAATTTAACGAATTGACAGATCAAACTAGTATTAAAAAACCTGATTTGTTAATAGTTGCCAGGGGAGGAGGAAGTCTAGAAGATCTCTGGTCTTTTAATGAAGAAATTGTGGTTAGAGCAGTTTTCAACAGTTCAATTCCAGTTATATCTGCTGTTGGTCATGAGACAGATACTACACTAATTGATTTTGTCTCAGATTTGAGGGCTCCTACACCAACAGGAGCAGCAGAAAAATCTGTTCCAGTTAGAGATGAGTTGATAGCAAGAGTAAGTGAATTGGAACTTAGACTTAAAACTTCATTTTCTAATAAAATGAATAATAACAAGGATAGGCTGAATAGTTTAACAAGGCTTTTAGGAAAACCAGATCAAATCTTTGATAATAAAAACCAAAAATTGGATTATATTTATAAAGATTTAGAAAATTTATTTAAAACTATTTTTGTAGATCAAAAAAATAAAATTATACAATATAGTCAAAAACTTATTCCACCAAAGGTTCTCATAAACAACCTTGATTCTAAAATTCAACTGTTAGATACCAAGTTTAAAAATTTTCTTAAAAATGTGATAATCAGCAAAGATAGTAAATTAAATTCATCAGCCCTATTATTAGAAGCATCGAGTTTCAATAAAGTTCTAGATAGAGGTTTTACTCTCGTGATGGATAATGATGGTAAGGCAATTAAATTAAGTAATGATGTCCCTAAAAATGCTAATGTGAAGATTAAGTTTGCAGATGGAACTCGATCAGCAAAGTTAGATATTTAGCTGTGTTTTTTATTATTTTCCCCATCTTCTATGAGCCCATAGCCATTGCTCTGGTTTATTAATTATCCATTCTTCTATTCTAGAAGAAATTAATTTTGTTATTTCATAAATAGCTTTTTCTTTATCAAGATCTTTAGGTATTTTAAGTTTGTCTTCAACGGTCATTTTAAATCTTAGTCCGTTAAATCGTTCTATTCTAACCATGTAAATTGGTACATTCCATTTTAATGACATAACTGCAGCCGCTTGAGGGGTTGGTGTTTCTATTCCAAAAAAAGGAACCATAATACCTTCTCTTAATAGTTGATCGCCGGTTAAACCAACAATTTCTCCAGATTTTATTTTGCTTGCCATACCAATTGCGGCTAAACGACCTTTCCTATAAAAATCAGCATTAGCGTCTTTGTTTCTTTGAATTTGTATTTTATTTAATATCCAATTATTAATAGGTCTGAAGACGTATCCAGCACGCCTTCCGGCAAGATCTCCAACTCTTAAAAGAAATTCCCAATTACCCATATGAGCACCTACAAGAATTGCTGGTCCAGTTTTAATTTTTTCTAGTCCTTCAGTTTTTAAACAACCTGATTTTATTAGATAATTGATGTGGGGCATTTCTCCAATAGTTTGACCAAGCATAAACCAGTGTTGCTTAGTAAGTTTGTCTATTTCTTCTCTTGGCTTTTTAGGAAAGGCAATCTGCATATGCTTTTTAACACGGCTATTGTAGGAAGTTAATGGAGCAACTAAGTACATTAAACTTCCACATAAATACGATGAAAGTCTACATGGTAGAATTTTAAGAATTAAAAATAACGGAATAGCAAACATCGCAGCTATTGGATCATGAATATATCTATCAAATTGTTTTTTTATACGAAAGCTTAAGGGATCAGGCATTTAGTTTTTCTTTCAAAAATGCTTTGAATCTTAATTCATCCTTTGCATTAAAACTACTCTCAATTGACAAAACTTGTATTTCATTTTTCTTATCTATTATTTTAACATAGTCTTTTGCAGTAGTAATAAGTGTTAAATTTTTATTTTTAGCTTTCAAAATCAAATGATTAATTTCTTCTTCAGTATATTGATGATGATCAGGAAAAGATTTAGTTAAAAAAACTTTGTACCCGCCTTTTTCAAGCGTTTCATAAAACTTATCTGGGTTTGCCAAGCCACAAAACGCTAAAAATTTATTACCTTTTATATTTGATGATTGCATAATTTTAATAGAAGAATTAAATACTGAGATATAATCTGATATTTTTCTTAAACCTATGTCTTGATCAGTATTATTACCTGTTAAAATTATACTATCAATTTCTTTCAATCGTTGGTTTATTGGTTCTCTTAATGGTCCCGCAGGAACACAAAGTTTATTTCCAAATTTAAGATTTTTATCAACTAATAAAAACTTAATGTTTTTTTCAAGTTGATAATTTTGAAGTCCATCGTCCATTAATATTACATCGTAATTATATTTATGGTTTTCAATAAATTTGGCTCCGAGAGATCTATCCCTTGAAACAATTGTAGGTCCAATATTATTAAGTAATAGAGCTTCATCTCCTACATCTTTATATTGGTGAGTGGATTCAACTTTAATTGGCCCTTTTTCTTTTCCCCCATATCCTCTTGTAAGAAATACAGGATTAAATCCTAATTCTTTTAAAATTTTATAAGTATAAATCGCAAAAGGTGTTTTTCCCGTTCCACCAATGTTAAGGTTCCCTACACAAATTATTTTTAATCTTGACCTGTAGGTTTTACTAACTTTTTTTTTAATAAAAGAAATGATTATCCATATTATTGATAGAGGGTAGATTATTAATGCTAAAACTTTAGATAGCCAATCATTCCTATACCAAAATTTTGGTGAGTTTATCATTCCTACGCAACATCTTCTTTTTTGTTTTTATTCAATAATTCCAGTAAATAAATACTTGCTTCATCAGCACGTTGTTGTGCATAACCAGATGCAATCAAACTATTTTTACCCATATCCTCTAGGCGTTCTTTATTACTTAACAATTCAATTGTTGTATTAAGAAAATCTTTTATCATATCAGGTCCTTTCCCAATTTGTACTGCACCACCAGACCAGACTAAGTCTTTTATTTGAGCATCACATTTTTCTGTATGAGGTCCCATTATTACAGGTTTCCCGAATTGAGAAGCTTCAGCTGGGCTATGTCCTCCAACAGGAACCATTGAACCAGCGACATAAACTAAGTCAGACACTTCCATGAGGGAGCCCATTTCACCCATTGTATCAGATAAATAGAAAGTATCGTTTTTACTAGGGAACTCTCCTTTACTTCTGGATTTAATATCAAATCCTGCTGCTTTGATTCTGTTTTGAATGATACTACTTCGTTTGATATGACGAGGAGCAATAATAATCAAAATATTATCATGAGCTTGTCTCCTCAACTGATCGGCTAATTTTATCATCAACTCTTCCTCTCCGGGGTGAGTTGATGCAGCAAGTAAAATCTTTTTTTTAATTAAAGATCTTTTGAGATTTCTAATATAATTTTGATTTATAGGTGGTTTTTCAGCGATTGATTTAAGGCTTGTTAAACTTTTTACATTTGGAGCACCTAATTTTCTAAAAAGCATCTCCTGTTTAGGGTCTACGGCTAATACTTGGGTAACATTGCTAAATATTTTTTTACCCAAGAAATAGCCGAAACTTCTCCAAAAACGTGCGGATTTATTGGACATTTGAGATGAAGCCAAAATAGTTGGAATTCTTGATTTTGCTGTTAAATAAATTAAGTTTGGCCAAAAATCTGACTCTAAAAAAATAGCCATATCTGGCTTCCAATGATCTAAAAATTTAGAAACAAATTTAGGATGGTCATAAGGGTGATATTGATGGATTGCTGGTAATCCCTTTTTAATCTTATCCTTTATTAATCTTGCCGCAGAAATGGTATTTGTAGTTAAGAGAAAGAATTCATTTTCGTTATCTCCATAACCATGTTCTTTCATAGAATTTGCTAGAGCTAAAGCAGCTACTGACTCGCCAACACTTGTGCCATGGAGCCATATAACACTTCCTTCAGGTCTTTTTTTTGTTGTAACCCCAAACCTTTCATTAATCCTATTATTATCTTCTTTTCCTTTGTTCTTGCGTCTATCAAGATAATTGTGAAGGAAATAATTTATTATTCTCCATAGAAAATTATATGTGGTCAGTGTCATTTATGGATCCACGTATGTAAAAGAAATTAATTTGTTTTTTTAATAACAAGTTGGGTAAGTCTTTTAATTTCATTTTCAAGATTTTTCCTTGCCTTTTCTATCTCTTCTTCATTGATTTTTTTCTTAACATATATTGGTTTCCCGAAACTATAAACACCTTTTGAAAATGGATAAGGTAAAATAAAATTATCCCAAGAATTGAAAGTTTTGTATTTTTTAGTAGACCAAACTAGAGGAATGATTGGCTTTTGAGTAATTTGGGCTAATTTTATTATACCTTCTTTTACAGTCTCCTTTGGACCTTTGGGGCCATCAGGTGTAATAGCAACACTTTCTCCTAATTGAATAGATTTGACCATTTTCCTAAATGCTTGCATGCCACCCTTTTGCGAAGAACCGAGTATCACTTTCATACCTAGGTATTGGAATGCTATTGAGGTGATCATTCCATCTGAATGGCTAGATTGGAGTGCATTAATAATTCTGTTTCTTGGCAAAAGGTGGGGGCCTAAAAAAAGTCGGTTATGCCAACAACAAAAAATATATTCTTCATCATTCTTTAAAATATTCTCTTTTTCATTTTCTACTAGATATTGCCACTTTATTGATTTGCATATCAAACTTGTTATTAAATAAAATAAAAAACCTATAAGTTTTTGTCCTAAACTTGTTTTACTAAAGCGTTTTATGGTGCGCATTGATCAGTCCAAATTTCCAACTTTTAAGCCGGTAGTTTTTAAAATAAAATCTAACAAAATAAAATAACTATCTATCTGTACACATCATTTATATTATAAGTTAACATACAAATTTATGTTATATCGGATTATGATGAAAAAGAATCAAATAATAACAAGTAAGTACAAAGTTATACTTAAAAATTTTTGGAAAGATTTCGTATCAAAATATTCTGTTGATATTTTTCTAGCTTTTTTGTTGTTAATCCTCGTTGCTACTACAGCATCAATTTATCCTTATCTAATTCAATTAGTATTTGATGGGTTGTTAGATAATAAAAATAATAGCTGGATGGTTTTACCTTTTATTATTGCATCCGTGGCGATAATTAGAGGTATAGCTATGTTTTTTCAAATTAAGCAAGTGTCTAAAATATCACTTTCAATCTCAGTTGATATCCAAAAAAAATTATCAAACCATCTTATTAATAGTGATCTAGTGGACCTTGGAAAATTTTCATCAGGTAATCATGTATCTAGAATAATGAATGATGTTATTTTAATAAGAGATGGCTTTGAAAGGAGTATTAATAATTTAATAAGAGATGCGCTCACTATCATAGCATTAATGTCTTATCTAATTTGGTTGGATTGGCTTTTGTCAATATTAGTCTTTATAATTTACCCTATTGCGCTTAAGCCAATTTTTAAAATTGGTAGAAAACAAAATACAGTTGCAACGGCTCTTCAAGAGCAAATGGAAATAGTCACTTCTACTTTAACAGAAATGCTTCAAGGTATTAGGATGGTTAAGTCGTATAATTTAGAAAAAATGGAAATCCAAAGGTCAGAAACTGTTCTTAATGAACTATTTAAAAGAATGTATAACTTGGTTGTTGGGAGAGCAAAAGTCTTACCTATTTTAGAAATTTTGGGTGGAGTGGCTGCTGCTAGCGTAATAGGATTAGCAAGTTACAGGGTTACAGTAGGACAGTTATCACCAGGCAGCGTTGTTGGATATGTCACTGCTTTACTAATGATAGCTCAACCTGCAAGGGCATTAGGAACGTTTAATACTATTTTACAAGAGGCCTTGTCGGCTTTAGAGAGAATATATTTACAACTTAGTATTACCCCGAAAATAAATAACCTACATACTGCCCCAAAATTAGAGTTATATAAAAATAAACCACCAGATATATTTTTTAAAAATATTAATTTTTCATATAACGAAAAATCAAAGGTTTTAAATGATATAAGTTTTTCTATTGTAAGCGGTTCTAATGTGGCCTTAGTAGGTCAAAGTGGTGCAGGTAAGTCTTCTATTATAAATTTAATGTCACG
>JADHRC010000067.1 GCA_016777645.1 Alphaproteobacteria bacterium | reverse complement strand
ATCACCATTAACATAATCTAAAGACACATAATCTAAGTTTCTTCTAAAAATCCAACCAATAGGTCTTAGAGTTAAACTTTCTTCTTGGTCTATTAAATCAGATTGTTCTATAATGAAAATTACATTCTCGGTAAGTTGATAAAAGTGTTTAACTGAAAATGTTTTTGATTTATTTAAATTTATACCTAAAACATTCACAATATTCTTAGATAAAAAGTTATAACCTATTTTATCTTTATCACAAATTAGAGTCTCCCCCTTAAGAGATGCAAAAACTTGATTAGAAACAAAAATTAAAATAATAAAAAAAAATTTAATCATTTATTTTTAAAAATCTTTCGTATTTTCATAGACATAATCTATCAATTAGAAATTGTTTCAAAAAATTTACATAATAAAATATTACTAAGTTATTGAAAAATATGGTGGGACTAACTGGGATTGAACCAGTGACCCCTTCGATGTCAACGAAGTGCTCTCCCGCTGAGCTATAGTCCCTTTAACATAACCAAAGGAATATGTTATACATACAAATAATAATATAATTTAAAAAGTAAAGCTAAATAGTAATGAAAGAAATAATTTTAAAATTTGAAAAAAAAGAACTTAAATTAAAATTAAGAGATACTAAAACCGCCAATTTAATTTTTAATGCTCTACCATTTCAATCCAAAGTTCAAAGATGGGGAGAAGAAATATATTTTGATACTCCTTTAAATATTGATCTAGAGGAAGATGCTAGGTCAGTTATTGAATATGGTGAAATAGCTTTTTGGGCAGCTGGATCAGCTATTGCTATTGGATATGGCAAAACACCAGTATCTCAAGCCAATGAGATAAGATTAATTTCGCCTGCGAATATCTGGGCAGATAGCGATTTTAAAAAAGAATATATTGAGGAAATTAATCAGGGTGAAATTGTGATAGTTCAAAAACTCTAAACTTTTGTTTCAACAAATATTGTATCTAGTGTCTTTTTAAAGTTATAGTCTAACTGTATTGGTTTATTGGTCATTCTTTCTACATATACATGAATAAAAAAACCATCTGCAGATGATGAGTTCTCCTTTTCCTTGAATAGACCTACTTCATATTTTACTGAGCTATTACCAATCTTTGTTACTCTAATCCCGGCCGTGACGTCTTCGGGGTATTCAAAAGAAGAAAAAAAGTTACAACCAGATTGCACAATTAATCCAATATTTTCACCATTTTTAATATCAATCAAATTATTTTTAATTAGCCATTTATTAACTGCTGTATCAAATAAAGCATAATAAATAATATTATTCATATGGCCATAAATATCATTATCATTCCACCTAGTGCTCAATTGACAGAAATAATTATATTCACTTCTATGAGAGGGTTTTTTCTTCAAATTATAACTTCCGTATCTGAAATTCTTTTAAAGAGCATATCTTAGAAGTTATGTAGTCTATTTGGCTTTCTCTAACAGATGCAATATTTATTCTACCATCTGGCATCAAATAAATACCTCCATTTTTTCTTAATTCAATTATCCCTTCACTAGATATGGGTAAAAGTGAGAACATACCCTTTTGATTTTTTAAAAAACTAAAGAAATCAGATTGTTGTTTCTCCTGAAATGACTTACCAATTTTTTGTCTGAGTGAAACAATTCTCTTTTGCATATTTGACAATTCAAATAACCATTCATCTTTGAGCGTCTCACTATTAAGTAAAATATTAATAATTGCTGCAGCGTGATCGGGAGGATGAAAATATAGCTCACGAGCTATTTCACTTAACATCGTTTCTAATGATTGACTTGTAACTCTATCAGCATCAGTTATGACCGAAAATAAACCACAACGATCACGATAAACACCAAATGTCTTACTGGAGGAAACTGTTAATATTACTTCAGGCACAATAGAAACCAGTTTCTGAATTCCCAATACATCTTCGTTAATTCCATTTCCTAAACCTTGATAAACCAAATCAATAAAAGGTAATAAACCATTCTTTTTACATAAATTTGCTACCAAAGACCATTGCTCTAAATTCAAGTCAGATCCAGTAGGATTATGACAACAACCATGAAGCAAAACAGCGTCCCCAGATTTCAAGTGATTTAGATCTTTAAGCATATTTTCAAAATCTAAAAAATTGTTTTTTGCATCATAATACGAATGTTTTAGAATATTTAGACCTGCTTTTTGAAACATAAATGTTTGCTGTCCCCAAGTAGGGTTAGGGACTGAAATTGTTTTGTTTTTAATTTTATTTTTTATTAACTCTCCAGCTATTCGAAGGCCTGAGCCGGCACCTGGTATTTGAATAGACCCAATTTTATTATTACGGTCATTAATATTTTTTTTACCAAGAACTAGATCTAAAATATTTTCACAATATTCTTTGTTTCCTGAAGGAGATTTGTAAGATTTTGAAATTTCATTTTTAAATAATAATTCCTCAGCCTTTTTTACTGCTTTAAATACTGGAGCTTCACCGTTTTCATCTCTGTAGATCCCTATACCTAAATCTATTTTATCAGAACGCAAATCTTTTTCTAATTCATTAAACATTTGCCTAGTTAAATCAAGATCTGGTTTTTGAATATCAAAATGTCTCATGAAATTATCTTACAAAAAATATTAGCTAAAAAGTATATAGTTATATAACTTAAAATAGTTTTTAAAATCTTAATAATATTATTTTCGAAATTAAAATGTTTAATGAATTTATAAGGAATAATCCTAAAAATCCAGTCCTAATAACCGTACCTCACTCTGGTGACTATTATCCTGATATATTTTTAAAAAATATGCGGTTAAATTTAGATAAAGTAAGAAAGATTGAAGATTTCAAATCAAACGAAATTATAAAATTAATTGAAAAAGATTCAGCTGATTTTTTGATAGCCAAATGTTCTAGAGCGGTAGTTGATTTAAATAGGTCTAGAAAAGCAATCGACAATAATATGTTTAATAAAATAATTTTAAACTCTCATGTAGATGAAAAAAAAATGATTTCTTATGGCTTAGGCGTTTTTCCGAAAATAATCCTTAACGAAAATATCTTCCATAAAAAACTACCTGCTTCTTATGCTAATTACATACTTGAAACTTTTTACGATCCATTTCACTCAAGCATTCAAAATCAAATAGAAATTTTATTATCAAAGTTTGGAGTTTGTTATCACTTTGACTTACATTCAATGCCTTTTAAGGCTGTTAAAAATATGAAGGAGAAACCTGATATAGTATTAGGTAGCAACTATCATACAAGTTGTTCATTAGAACTTTTAAATTATATCAAAAATAATTTTGAAAAATTTGGGCTAAATGTTTCTGTAAACCACCCCTACGCTGGAGGTTTTATAACAAGAAATTACGGGAAGCCATCAATAGGTGTAGAAACACTGCAAATAGAGGTTAATAGACATCTCTATATGGATGAAGAAAAACTAACGTTAAGAAATATTAAATACATACAAGAAATATTTTCTCAAATATTTAATTTATTTTCTTACTCTAGTAAAATTGCTGCTGAATAATTAACTATAAAAGACGTTTAATTCTTAAGAGACTATCTAACTTTAAATTTACAAGTGGTTTTTCCTCTAACATTTCTCTTATTAGCAATTCACCGTAGTAAGGCGCATACACAAAACCCCAGGCACCCATTCCTCCTAAAGCATACTCATTTATAGTTTTTTGTTCCGTAATATCATTAATATTACAGAAAAAAGGCATTCTGTCTTTAGTGCTTGCCCTAACACTTACCCTATATTCAGTTCTATCTAAATGACTACACTTAACTTTTTTTTTCAAAAAGTCAGGAATAGAGTTTAAATTATTTATTTGATCTATTTCCTTGTAATCAACATTAGTGTTCTGATTAAAGGATGATCCTATTTGATGGCATCCTTTGAATAATTGCGAAAAAAACTGTCCGTAACTAAAATTTAACCTTAAATTTTGATATAAACTGTCATTTTTTAAATAAGTTACTTGACCAGACACTGGTTTGATTGGGACTAAGTCACTCAACTTAGACATATCAAAACCGTTTGCCCAAATGATAGTTCTTGCTTTAATTCTAGTACCATGGCTATCAATTAAAATTTTATGATCATTTTTGATAGTTTGTATTTTTTTCACGTTAAAATTATAAAAAATATTTGTATCTTTTATTAAGTTTTTAATAAATTTTATATTATCCACAATTCCTGATGAATTCATGTATATATAATTAGAGAGGTTAAATATATTTACTTTATCAGTATGATTATGAATTAAATCCCTCGGCCATTTATTTTTTATTAATTTTTTATATTTAACTATTTCTCTTTCTCTTTTAGGTAATATAACCAAACCATGAGAACGTGGTGTGGCTTTTAATTCTTTAGCTAAGTTTCTAGAAAAAGAAAAGGCTTCTAAAGACAGAATACCATATGGTGAGTCATCAGCAGTCATTTTGGGCATTTGAAGAGCTAATTTGTTTCCACTTGCTCCACCAGCAATTTTTGATGATTTATCAAGAATGAAACATTCTATATTTCTCTTTCTTAGAGCATAGGCTAATGATGCCCCAGATATTCCAGCTCCTATTATAGCCACAGGCCCAATATTATTGTAAGAAATAGTTTGGGGCTTTAAATCATTAATGGGTTCAGCTTTTGAAGCAGTTAACATCTCCTTTTTTTTTCCAAACCCTTTTATTATTGAAACTTGAAAACCAGCATTAGTTAAACCTCTTCTTACAAAGCCGCTAACAGTGTAAGTACTAATAGTCCCTTTAAAATTAGTAAGATTATAAATTTGTTTAAAATAATTATCATCCCAAGCATCAGGATTTTTTTTGGGAGTAAAACCATCTAAGAACCATGCATCGGCTTTAAAATTAAAATTAGTTAATGAGGAAAAATTATCATAAACTAAAATCAAATTTATATTATCTGATTGGAAATGTATCGTTCTATTAGTCTTATAAGTGTGTGTTAATTTTTTAATTAATTGATTAGAAAAGATACTCAATTTACTAAATTTTTTATATACCCTTTTCATTTCTTTTTTTGACATAGGAGCATTTTCAAAACTAACATAAGTTAGAAAAGAGTTTGGTTTTCTATATTTTTTCCATAAACTCCAGGTCAAAACAAAATTCAAACCAGTCCCAAAACCTAACTCTGCAATACAAAACTTATTTGATAATTTAAATCGATTTAAAAGATCATTTGCTTTTAGATATACATATTCCTTTTCTTTAATTGGATTGAATTTATCAAAATAAATATCATCATATATTTTTGAATAAACTCCCTTTCTTGAAGAAATGAATAATCTTGGTTTTTTAATATCGTTTTTCATTGTATATTTATTAAGTTAATTTTTTTAATTATTAAAACATATTAAATCAATTTTGATGGATAAATATTTTGATAAAAAATAATTTTTGGGAAAATAAAAAGCTAAATGAAATGAACCCCTCTGAATGGGAGGCGTTATGTGATAGATGTGGCAAATGTTGCGTTATCAAGTTAGAAGATTATGACACAAAAGAAATTCATTATACAAATATATCCTGTAAATTATTGTGTGAAAAAACTGCTACTTGTAAGGATTATAAAAATAGAAAATCAATTGTTCCTGATTGTACAATTTTAACTCCAACCAATTTAAAAAATCTCAAGTGGATGCCCAAAACATGCGCATACAAGCTTTTAAACGATGGCGCCCCCCTCCCAACTTGGCATCCCCTAATTGCTGGTGGTGAAGAGGAAATTGTAAAAAGTGGCAATAGTGTAAAAAATAGGGTAATTAATGAATTAAGGGTAAAAACCAAAAATCTACCTGATTATATATTTAAGTGGTAACTTTGTAGGTAAAAATAATGTCAAAAAGTATGTGGATATTAGCAGGTTTAATTACAGTTCTTGTCATTGTTTCAATTTACAGAGAGCAGTCAGATATGAAATTACCAGAACATTTAAAATGTAAAGAATCAATGTTTCAACAAATGTTTACTGATACTTGTACTCCAAGGACAGGTATTAAAAAAATTCAATAACTCACTTTTCAAAGAGATAAAATTAAATGAATATCGCTATAATCGGTTCAGGTATATCTGGATTATCATCTGCTTTACTTTTGTCACCTGAGCACAAAATAACATTAATTGAAAATGATAATAGATTTGGAGGTCATGCTAACACCATAGATGTAAAAATAAACCAAGATATAGTTCCAGTTGATACTGGCTTTATAGTTTACAATGAAATAAATTACCCAAACTTGGTTGGATTTTTGGATTTTCTAAAAGTGGATACAGTTAGTTCAGATATGTCATTTGCCGTTTCTTCTGGGGATGGAAAATTAGAATACTCAGGTTCCTTCAAAGGATTATTCGCTCAGCCTAAAAATTTATTTAAGCTTAGTTTTTATAAAATATTAAAGGATATAATAATTTTTTTTATATTTGGATATAAATATGCATATGAAATTGAAGGTGACGAAAGTTTAAAAGACTATTTAAAAAGATGTAATTTCAGCAAAGAATTTGTAAACGACCACTTAATTCCAATGTCTTCTGCTATTTGGTCTTGCCCAGAAAATGAAATTTTAAATTTTCCTGCCAAGTCACTGCTGACTTTTTTTAAAAATCATCAGCTAATAAATTTTATTTTTAGGCCAAAATGGCGGACTGTCAAAAACGGATCGAAAGAATATGTTAAAAAAGTTATTAAAGAATTAGAGAAAAATTCTGAAAACAATCTGATGCTAAATACACAAATTAAATCTATTTCTGTTTATAATAAAAAGATAAAAATAAATTTTCAAAATAAGTCCAAAATTTTTGATAAAGTTATAATGGCAACCCATCCTGATCAAACAATAAAGCTGATTGAAAAATTAGATAAGAATACTTTAAGCTTACTTAAAAAATTTAAATATCAACAAAACTTAGTTTATCTTCATTCAGATATGTCTTTAATGCCTAAAAACAAGAAAACGTGGTCAAGTTGGAACTACCTTTCAAACAACAAAAAACCAAAAGAGACTACTGTTACATATTGGATGAACTTATTACAAAAACTAAACACTTCTAAAAATTTTTTTGTTAGCCTTAATCCCTACATAATTCCTAAATCTATATTAACTTATAAAAAAGTTGTTTATGAACACCCTATTTTTAATAACGAGACTAATAAGGCACAGAAAGAAATAGAATTTATACAAGGTAATGACAATATTTACTTTACTGGTGCTTGGCTTGGTTATGGGTTTCATGAAGATGGGATTAAATCAGCAGTAAGGGTGGCTAAATTATTGAATTCAAAGATACCTTGGGAAAAAAAATAAAATTAGTAATATGAATTTTGCAGACGACTCTTATAAATTCTTTAATGGTAATATTTATCATAAACGTATTGGAAATGTTGAACATTTTTTTAAGAACAAGATTAACGCTATTTTAATCAACTTAAAAAAGGAAGATGAGGGTATTAAAGACACAATCCCTGGATTTTTTTCTATTGATAGATTTAATTTATTTTCTTGGTCTCCAAAAGATCATGGAGCTCAAGTAGAAAAATCGAAAAAAAGAGATTTATATAATTTTATTGAAAACCTTATCGAAAGCACCAGTAATCAAAAAAACAAGATTAAAAAAATTAAACTACTAACTTTCCCTAGAATTTTAAACTTAGGGTTTAATCCTTTATCTGTATATTTTTGCTATAACAAAGATAGTTTGTTGATACATTATGTGTTTGAAGTAAGGAATACTTTTGGAGATATGCATCATTATATTTTAGATAATGTTAATAAAAAGGGAATTACACAAAAAACATCAAAAAAGCTTTTTGTATCTCCCTTTTATCAAAAAAAAGGACAGTATGAATTATATGCAAATTATTCTGATAATAAGATACAAACTTCTGTAAAATATTTTATCAATGATAAACTTGCTTTTTCTGCCTCTATGAATTTAAAGGAAATTAACTTTAATAATGAAAATATTTTATTTTCTCTAATTACACTTAAGAGTTACCCAGGTAAAATTTGGATAAATATTCATTTACAAGCGTTTTTTCTATGGTTAAAAAAAGTTACTATGTACAAAATTCCAAAACAAGAAATTATTAAATATTCATTTGGAAAAAAAATATTAAAAAATGAAAATATTGACTTTATCGAAAAAAGTGAAAACAAATGAATTTTTGGTATAAATTATTTATGAGTGGGATCAAGAGTTTTCCTTT
The DNA here is from genome assembly GCA_016777645.1 of Alphaproteobacteria bacterium. Classification (GTDB taxonomy): domain Bacteria; phylum Pseudomonadota; class Alphaproteobacteria; order Puniceispirillales; family Marisalimonadaceae; genus Marisalimonas. The sequence goes on along the minus strand of JADHRC010000067.1, from coordinate 98 downwards.
TGGATCTATCGAATTAGAACTCCCAAATGGCTTAATTGAGAAAATAAAAGGGCCTTATGAAGGACCAAATGCTTATCTAAAGATAAAAGACAATTTAG
>JADHRC010000066.1 GCA_016777645.1 Alphaproteobacteria bacterium | reverse complement strand
TCTATAATTTTATCTTCAAAAATTGGCCCAGATAATTGCTGTTGAGCTTCAGGGTTATTTTTAAAATAATCCATAACTTGCTTTTCTTGACCAGGATATTTTTGGATTTCCTGCATCATAGCTTTTCTGGTATCTTCTTCTTCTACCTTAATATTATTTTTTCTTCCTATTTCTGAGAGTAAAAGTCCAAGCCTAACTCTTCTTTGCGCTATTTCAGATGCATCAATTTTTTCCTCATCACTCATTCCCTCGTCAACTTGAGGTTCAGGTGCGTCTTCATTACTGGCATCCATTTTTTCAGGTTTGGCATTAGGGTTCATTGCTTTGCAAATACTATTATATTCTTCTTTTTCAAGAGTTTCAGGAAGTTCAAAGGAAACAGCATCTGCTAATAAATCTAAAATTTGCCTTTTAGATTTATCTCTACTAGCAATATCATGTTGCTTATTCATTTGCTCTGATACTGCTTTTTTTAGGGCATTTAAGTCTTCCATACCTAGATTTTTTGCGAAATCATCATTAATTAACAAATCATTATCTTCTTTAATCTCATTGATTGTGGTCTCAAAAACTGCATTTTTTCCGGCTAAATTAGAAGCCTGATAATCTTCTGGGAAAGTTACATTAATATTAACTTTTTTACCTATGCTGCATCCTACCAATCCATCTTCGAAACCAGGTATAAATGAATTAGAACCAAGCTTTAAATTATGCCCCTTAGCTTCTCCACCTTCGAATGGCACATCATCTATTTTACCTAAAAAGTCTATGACTACAGTATCGCCTGTCTTTGCAGGTCTCTTTTCTGTTACAGTTTTAGTTCCAATATTTTCACGAGCTATTTTCTCGACAGCTTCATCAATTTCTTTTTCGCTAACCTTAACCACAGGCTTTGTTATATCTAGTTTAGATAAATCTGGAATTTCAATTTCAGGCATGATTTCTACAGAAAGCTTGGCTTTTAGGTCTTGACCCTCTTCAAAAGAAACAATTTCAACTTTTGGTTGTGAAGAAGGTATCAAATTGTTTTTTTCAATAGTTTCTTTAGTTAAGCTATCAACAGATTCTCTAACAACTTCACCAAGAATTTGTTTTCCAAATCTATTTTTAACAACTGAAATCGGAACTTTACCTCGCCTAAAACCAGGAAGGTTAACTTCTTTAGCTATATTTTCTAATTTAACATTTACTAGCTTGTTGATTTCATTGTCAGTAATAACGACTTCAAATTCACGTTTTAAGCCGTCTGATAAAGTTTGAGTTATAGCCATATTCACATAATCCTTAAAATCTCTATGATTTATTTAGTGGTGCGGGCGAAGGGACTTGAACCCCCACACCTTTCGATACAAGAACCTAAATCTTGCGCGTCTACCAGTTCCGCCACGCCCGCAATATATAATTAAAATTTAATCAATCAAATAGCTAACTTACGAAACCTTAAAGGTCAAGTTAGAATGATTAGAAAATATTATTGGGGCGAGTGACCGGCTTCGAACCGGCGACCTCAGGTACCACAAACCCGCGCTCTAACCAACTGAGCTACACCCGCCATATAATAAAATCTTTTTAAACTTTATTTTAATTATAGTTGAGTATAAATATTTAATAATATGCAATTAATCAAGGTTTATTAAATGAAAAATATTTATAACGTAGCCCAAAGAAATAACGATCTTGGTACTGAAACCGCATTTTCAGTATTAGCTAAAGCTAATAAATTGGCGTCTCAAGGGAAAAATATTATCAACCTAGGAATTGGTCAACCAGATTTTCAAACACCTGAACACATTGTTGAAGCAGGCGTAAAAGCTCTAAAAGATGGGCATCATGGCTATACACAGTCGACTGGAATTCCAAAATTAAGAGAAGCAGTTTCAGAAGATATTAAAAGAAGACACGATGTAAACGTATCTCCAGAACAAATATTGATTGTACCCGGTGGTAAAGTAATTATTTTTTTCTCGGCAATGTTAATGGGAGAAAAAGGTAAAGAGATTTTATATCCTAACCCGGGATTTCCCATTTATGAGTCCGCTATAAATTATTCAGGTGCAAAGGCAATTCCATATAAATTATGTGAGGATCAGGGTTTCTCTTTTTCAGCAGATGATATACTTAAAAAAATAAATGAAAGAACTAGTTTAATTATTATTAACAGCCCTGCCAACCCAACTGGTGGTGTGGTTCCTAGAAAAGAACTTGAAAAACTAGCTGATGGATTGCAAAAATTCCCAAATGTTGTGCTAATGAGTGACGAAATATATGACCAATTTTGTTTTGGCGATGAATCATTTACAACAATGTTATCTTTTCCAGAAATTAGAGAAAGACTAATTATATTAAATGGCTGGTCCAAAACTTATGCTATGACAGGATGGCGATTAGGTTACGGAATATTTCCTGCAAAGTTATATGAAATAGCTGAAAAACTCGCAGTAAACATACACTCTTGCGTTAATGCAAGTGCCCAATTTGCAGCTCTAGAAGCATTAAAAGGTCCTCAAGATTGTGTTCAAGAAATGAATAATACCTTTAAAAAAAGAGCAGAAATTATGTTTGCTAAACTTAATGATTTAGAAGGATTTAAATGCCAAAAACCAAGCGGTGCATTTTACTGTTTTCCTAACATCAACGGTACAAATAAAAACTCAACAGAAATTCAAAATATTTTGTTGGATGAATTAGGAGTTGCAACTGTAGCAGGTACATCATTTGGAAAATTTGGAGAAGGATATGTTAGACTTTCTTGCGCCAATTCTTTAGAAGCAATTGAAGAAGCAGTTTCAAGAATGAAAACAATTTTTTAAACTTTTGCCTAATAATTGTGCATTTCTTAAAAAATAATGGGATAATTTTATAAAAAAACTTTTAGAAATTAAGCATTGTATATATTTATCGCAAATAGAGGTGATACATGAAAAAAATAGAAGCTATAATTAAGCCCTTTAAACTTGATGAGGTTAAAAATTCCTTATCCCAAATCGGAATTCAAGGCCTAACTGTTTACGAAGCTAAGGGTTTTGGTCGACAAAAGGGGCATACCGAACTTTACAGAGGTGCTGAATATGTGGTTGATTTTCTACCTAAGGTTAAAATCGAAATTATAATTGATGATAATCTTTTAGAAGCAGCGTTAGAATGTATAGAGCAATCTGCTAAAACTGGTAGAATTGGTGATGGCAAAATATTCGTATCATCTATTGATCAAGCCATTCGGATTAGAACCGGCGAAAAAGGTAATGACGCAATATAATTTCTAGCAATATAATTTTAATGGAGAACTCGATAATGTCTGACGCTAAAACAATTATGAATATAATTAAAGAAAAAGAAATACAGTTTGTAGATCTTCGTTTTACCGATCCTAGAGGTAAAATGCAGCATCTATCTCAGCATGTAAGTACTATTGATGAAAAATCCCTAGCTGAAGGGTTTATGTTTGACGGTTCTTCTATTGCAGGTTGGAAAGCTATTAATGAATCTGATATGAAATTGATGCCTGACTGTTCAAGAAGTATCGTTGACCCATTTTTTTCTCAACCAACCTTGGCAATTTTTTGTGACGTTTTAGACCCGATTTCTGGACAACCTTATGAGAGGGATCCTCGATCTACAGCTAAACAAGCGTTAGCTTATATGGGTTCAATAGGTGTTGGTGATACCGCCTATTTTGGCCCAGAACCAGAATTTTTTGTTTTTGATGATGTCAAGTATGAGGCCGAAATGCATTCTTGTTTTTATAAACTTGATTCTATAGAGGGTCCTTATAATTCAGGTAAGAAATTTGAAGAAGGTAATATGGGTCATAGACCTGGTATAAAAGGTGGTTATTTTCCTGTTCCTCCAGTTGATTCTGCACAGGATCTTAGAAGTGAAATGGTCCTATCTTTAGTTGATATGGGAGTTCCTATGGAAAAACATCATCACGAAGTAGCTCCTTCTCAACATGAGCTAGGTATGATGTTTGGCACCTTGATTGATACAGCAGATAACGTACAGCTCTATAAATACGCAGTTCAAAATGTTGCACATTCCTTCGGACAAACAGCCACGTTTATGCCAAAACCTGTAGCCGGTGATAATGGTACTGGTATGCATACTCATCAGTCTATATGGAAAGATGGAAAACCCTTATTTGCTGGTGATAAATATGCCGACCTGTCTGAAACTTGTCTACATTATATAGGTGGTATAATTAAGCATGCAAAGGCTCTTAACGCGTTTACAAATCCCTCTACTAACTCTTATAAAAGATTAATCCCTGGTTACGAAGCTCCTGTTATTTTGGCTTATTCTGCTAGGAACAGATCCGCTTCTTGCAGAATACCTTTTACAGACAGTCCAAACGGCAAAAGAGTTGAAGTAAGGTTTCCAGATGCTACAGCTAATCCTTATTTAGCCTTTTCAGCAATGTTAATGGCTGGATTAGATGGTATCCAAAACAAGATTAATCCTGGTGAAGCTATGGACCAAGATTTGTATGAGTTACCTGCTAGTGAATTGGCTAGCATACCTACTGTTTGTGGATCATTAAGAGAAGCCCTAGATGCTTTATCAAATGACATGAGCTTTCTAACTAAAGGTAATGTTTTTACTGAAGATCAAATAGAAGCTTATATTGACTTAAAAATGGAAGAAGTTGTTCAATTTGAACACGCCCCTCATCCTATTGAATTTAAAATGTATTACTCAAGTTAAAAAATTACCTTTTTTATAAAAACCCAGCATATAGCTGGGTTTTTTTATTTTAAAAATAGTTAAACAATGCTAGTTAGTGTATTGAAAACACTTTAACATACTAGATATTGTATTTATTTATGAATGAGACTTTATTAGACAATAATTATGATGCCTCTAATATTGAGGTTTTAGAGGGTTTGGAGCCTGTTCGACATAGACCAGGTATGTATATTGGAGGGACTGATTCCAATGCTTTGCACCATTTAGCCATAGAAATTATAGACAACGCCATGGATGAGGTTGTGGCTAAACATGCCACAAAGATTAATGTAGAGCTTTTAGAAAACAATATTCTAACTATAAGCGATAATGGTAGAGGAATTCCTGTAGACAATCATCCAAAATTCAAAAATAAATCTGCACTGGAAGTCATTATGACAACTCTTCACTCTGGAGGAAAGTTTTCAAATAAAAATTATACCACATCTGGAGGATTACATGGGGTAGGAGCTTCAGTTGTAAACGCACTTTCTTCATCTATGATAGTTGAGGTAATAAGATCTGGCTTTATTTATAAACAAGAATTTTCCAGAGGCATACCCACAACCAAGCTAATTAAAATAGAAGAAACTAAAAAGGGTAATGGTACACTCATTAGGTTTAAACCAGATGAAGAAATCTTTGGTACAAACAATTCGTTTAATCCTGAAAAACTTTTTAAGATTTTAGAATATAAATCGTATCTTTATGGTGGTGTTGAAATTATTTGGAAATGCTCTCAATCTCTGATTAAAGATGGCTCTAATACACCACCATATCAAAAAATTTGTTATACTGAAGGGCTTGTAGAATATATAAAATTTAAAACAACATCCATTCCAATGTTCACTTCATCTTTATTCTCAGGAAGTGTTAAGTCTGGTGATGAGACAGTAGAATGGGCGGTCAGTTGGCTTGACAAAGGTGAAAGCAGCTTTAATGAAACCTTTTGTAACACAGTACCCACGCCACTTGGAGGATCTCATGAATTAGGTTTTAGACAGGCTTTAGTTAAGGGAATTAGAAGTTTTGCAGAAATTAAAGGGTTTAAAAAAGCGAATGAAATTATTTATGATGATTTGATGAATGCATCAGGCTCTATTTTATCAGTTTTTATTAAAGAACCACAATTTCAAGGACAAACAAAAGAAAAGCTTGTTAATTCTTCTGCAACAAAACTTGTAGAATTTACCATAAAGGATAGGTTTGCCACATGGTTGTCTAATGACACTTCCGTGGGTGAAGCATTATTAAACAGGACTTTAGAATATTACGAAGAACGAAAGAGAAGAAAAAAAGAAAAAGAAATATCCAGAAAAACAATTACCAAGAAAATTCGTTTACCTGGAAAATTAGCGGACTGTACAAGCAACAATTTTGAAGAAACAGAACTATTTATTGTTGAAGGCGATAGTGCAGGAGGCTCAGCAAAACAAGCTAGATCAAGAGAAACACAAGCTGTTCTTCCTCTAAAAGGAAAAATATTAAACGTTGCAAGTGCATCAAATGAAAAAATGCTCCAAAATCAAGAGATAAATGATTTAAAACAAGCAATGGGGTTAGATACAAATCAGTCTAAGAATATTAGCAACTTAAGATATAACAAAATCATTATCATGACTGATGCAGATGTGGATGGTGCTCATATAGCAGCTTTATTACTAACTTTTTTCTATAATTATTTTCCAGAATTAATAGAAAAGGGACACTTGTATTTAGCTCAGCCACCGCTTTATAGAATCACTCAAAATAGCCAATCATTCTATGCACAAAGTGAAGAAAGTAAAAATGAAATTATTAATGAAAAATTTTCTGGTAAATGTCTTGTGAGCCGATTTAAAGGTTTAGGCGAAATGCCACCTGCTCAATTAAAAGAAACTACAATGTCTATCAAAACAAGGAAGCTTTTAAAAGTTACTATTCCAAAAAGAGACCTTCATGAAGCAGACCAAAGAAGAATGGTAGACGAACTAGTTAACATTTTAATGGGTAAAAAACCCGAACTTAGATTTAAATATATTCAAGAAAATGCTAATCTGGTAGAAAACTTTGATGTCTGAATCTTTTAATTAAAAGCACTTTTGTTTGACATTTTGACTTAACATTGTATTAGACATGTATCTCAATTATTAAGGAAAAAAAGTGAATTTTAAAGACTTAGGATTAAGTGAAGAAATATTACGTTCCATTAATGAAAAAGGTTACCAAGAACCAACTGAAATTCAAAATAAAGCTATACCCCATATATTAATGGGCAGAGATATTCTTGGTTGTGCTCAAACAGGCACAGGAAAAACAGGCTCATTTGTGATGCCACTTGTTGAAATATTAAATACCGGTAAATCTAAATCTAGGATGCCTAGATCTTTGATTTTAGCTCCAACAAGAGAACTAGCTATGCAAGTATCTGAAGAGTTCAACTTCATTAATAAATATACTAAATTGCAAATGGCATTATTAATAGGAGGTGTCTCTTTTACAGAGCAAGATACTAAACTTGCAAAAGGAGTTGATGTCCTTGTAGCTACTCCTGGAAGATTATTGGACCACATAGATAGAGGCAAGGTTATAATAAAAGAAGTAAAATTACTGATAATTGATGAAGCTGATAGAATGTTAGATATGGGATTTATTCCTGATATAATAAAAATTAATAAATTGTTACCAAGAATAAGACAAACATTATTCTTTTCAGCAACTTTATCTAAAGAAATTCGAAATATTGGTAAGGATTTGCTTATAAACCCAAAAGAAGTAACAATAACACCTAATTTGTCTACATCAGAAAACATTGAAAGTTATTTCATAAAATTTAAAAACAGAAAAAAAATTGAGAATTTAATTAGTCTAATAGAGGTAGAAAAAATTAAAAATGCAGTAATCTTCTGTAATAAAAAAAGAGACATAGAAACTGTTAATGCCTCCTTAATAAAAAACAAATTCAAAACTGTTTGCCTTCATGGCGACATGGATCAAAGTTCAAGAATAAAATCATTAGATGATTTTAAAAAAGGTAGTGTGCAAATACTAATTGCTTCAGATGTTGCTGCTAGGGGCATTGATGTAGATGGATTAAGTCATGTGTTTAATTATGATGTTCCTAATAACCCTGAAGATTACGTGCATAGAGTAGGTCGAACTGGTAGAGCTGGGAAAAAAGGTAAAGCCTTTACTATCTGTGAAGACAAAGATGAAAAGAATATTTTATCAATTGAAAATCTAATAAAAAACAAGATTGAGATCATTGATTTTGAAGAAATTAATTTAGAAAATGACAAAGTTGATAATAAAAAGGTTCTTTCTAAAGATAAAGAGAAAATCAATCCTCAAAAAAAACATAGAACAAAATTTTTACCCATAGAAAACTATATTAATTTCAAAGAGAGTGGAAAAATACCGGATTTTTTGAATTAAAAAAAATTAATGTATAGCTTTTTCTAAAATTTCAGACAAATCATTAGAAATATTTTGATTATAAATATTTCTAAGTACAGATTTAATCTTATCTACACGATGTTTTTTAAAGTTTTTAAATTGTGTCATTGGTAATACTAGCCTAGCAGCTACCTGTGGATTATATTTATCAATTTTAGTAATTTGATCTGCAATAAAGTCGTAACCTGAGT
>JADHRC010000065.1 GCA_016777645.1 Alphaproteobacteria bacterium | reverse complement strand
TCAATTATAGATGATGGTAATACCATTTTTGATAGCAATGCTATTTTATTATATTTAGCAGAAAAAACAGGTAAGTTTATAACTGACAACAGTCCTAAGTCGAGGGCTGATCTTTTGTCATGGTTAATGTTTGTTGCAACTGGAATTGGTCCTTATTCAGGACAATCTGTTCATTTTCAACATTTTGCTCCTGAAAAATTAGAATATGCTATCAACAGGTACGTTTTTGAAGCTGAAAGACATTACGACATCTTAGATAATAGATTATCAAACAATAGATATATGTTGGGAGATACTTACACAATAGTTGATATGTGTGTATGGGGTTGGGCTAGAATGTTACCAAAGGTAATTGGTGATGGAGAACTTGAAAAAAGGACTAATTTGAATAGACTAATGACAGAAATTAATAATAGACCAGCCAGCCAAAAAGCAATTAATATTAGTGCCGCCAACAATCATAATTTTAAAGTTGAAATTGATGAAGAGGCAAGAAAATATATGTTTCCTCAAAACGAGAGGCTTAAAAAAGCTTAGTTTGGTCTAATTTCATAAACAACGTTAAGCGGATGATCTATAGATATTCGCTTAACTTTTTTAAATCCAACGATGTTACAAAACTCTCTATCTTTTATTTCCTGAAAATCAACAGCCCCTGATGTATCGCTTATAATTTTTTTATCAATTATTTTTTAAGTGAATTATAATTAGTCGTTCACTTTGCCCCCGTATTATAATTTGTTTATAATTATTTTAATTAAAATTTAAAAACTTGGTATATTTTTTGAAGATATTTTGAGATAATTTTAATTTATCATTAATTTAATGAGTTTTTAGTATCAGGGCAAGTAAATGCAAGATTGGGATACACGTATAAAAAATCTAAAAAATGATATTCAAATAGCCCGTGAAAAATATGTAATTCCATTTACAAATGTCCAGCCAAAAGCTCCTGTAAATACTGAAACCGTAAAAGAAAATCAAAATAATGAAACTAATAGCCTTCAACAAGATGATCCTAAACCTCAGGAAAAACTTTATATAGACAATGACCTTACATCTTCTCTCAATTCAATAAATACAAATGAGGAAAGTGAGGTTACTGCTACAGAAGAGATACCAACGGCAGATGTCAATGAAGTTGCACCTGCAGAAGGGGCCTCAACAGAAAATCTCAATGAGGTTGCCGCTTCAGAAGAGATACCAACGGTAGATGTCAATGAGGTTACAGCCACAGAAGAGACACCAACATTAGATATCAATGAGGTTGCTGCTAAAGAAGAGATGTCAACGGCAGATGTCAATGAAGTTGCACCTGCAGAAGAGGCCTCAACAGAAAATATCAATGAGGTTGTCGCTACAGAAGACATCCCAACGGTAGATGTCAATGAGGTTTTAGCCACAGCAGAGACACTAACACTAGATGCAAACGAGTTAGCTGCAACAGAAGAAGTTCTCAGTAAAATTAACTTAGAAGAAAATATTCAAGATAATTTAAACGATACTGGTGAAAGCCAAGTTAAAAAAACAGAGTTAGAATTACTTGAGGAAAGAGGAGAAGATAATCTTAGTGACGAAGAAGTAGACAGAATGTATGAGTTAAGATTATTAAGGTCACAAAAAAACATGAATAATGAATTAAGACAACAAGAACAAGAAGAGCTACAAAAAGCTGACGAAGAAATTGCGCATTTAAAAACACTCTTGAAACCTAAACCTAAAAAACTTCCAAAAGGTTATGTTGAATAATTATTAGAACTAAAAAAATTATTCAATATAATATTTTATAAAGGCTTTTTATATGCGAGAACAATTTTATGTTTTGCAGTCAGCTTTAAATATCAAACAAATTAATAAAATTTTAGACCTTGTAGATAATAACTCTTTGTTTGACGCTACAGTTTTCTCCAAAAATAAATCAATACAAAAAAAAAGAAGTAGTAAGATATGTTGGATAACTGAGAACTGGGTAAAAGAATTTTTATGGAATTATATTTTAGAAGCTAATGAAAAAATATTTCATGTTGAATTAAATAATAAATCAGAAATTCAATTTACTGAATATAGATCAGATGAGGGCGGAAAATATGACTGGCATCATGATGTAAACTGGAATGGTCAAGAAGGTTTTGATAGAAAGCTGTCTATCTCAATTCAATTAAGTCATGAAAATGAATATAAAGGAGGCTTTTTTGAGTTTGAAGATATTAAAACCTCTATGGATTTTAAATCTCAAGGTACTATAATAATTTTTCCTTCATATTTGCGCCACAGAGTTTCTAAAGTTACGGCAGGGACAAGACGTTCTCTAGTTGCTTGGTTCTATGGACCAAATTGGAAATAGACGAAAGTCTAACTTACTGAAATTTTTTATTTAATAATTTTATTGGGCTCCAATGTGAAGGAGGCAACCCAGCTATATCTGTTTTGAAACTTGCTATTTGTTCACCAAGCAAACATCCTAAATAAATTGTTTTAAGATCATCTCCACCAAAAGCAATGCTTGAGATATTTTTAAGTCTTTTACTAACTATATTATCAAGATGTTTTCTTTCTAACAAACCTATTTGATAGGCTTCTTCGACATCTGAAACATGTTTTGGGTCACTATCATCAATAATAATTTGTTTTTCACCTTTAGGACCTATTCTGATGAGTTTGTTGCTAACGACACATGTTACCCAAATACATCCTTCTGTATCAAATGCAAAACCGTCAGGGAACTCACCTACTCCAAATTTATAAATTATTTCTTTATTTATAAGATCACCAGTATCTGAGACTTCAAATTTTGATAGGCATTTTGAAAATGTTTCATTTACATATAGATCACCTGTATTTGGATGTATAAGACATTCATTAGTAAAACCTAAATTGTCAGCAACAATTCTAGGGCCATCTTCGTCTATCAATATAATAAACCCGTCACCCCAATTAGGTTTGCAACCTAATATACGAGGAATTAGCCTAGTGCTTACCGTTATCCAAATTCGACCAATTTGATCAATATGGATAAAATTTGTCGGGGGTATAGGTTGACTATTAATATCTAAAATAAATGAAGAAAGGTCTCCGTTTTGTTTTAGTCTATAGACCCCTCCATCTTTTTCCCCTAAATGGGTTAAAAGCCAGCCTCCATTAGGATGAATTGCTATTCCATTAGGTCTAGGCTTAAAAGATCCATTTGCCAAGATTGTTTTTTGGTCTCCATTTTTGGAAATTAAAGTAACTCCACCCCGCCAATCAGCAATATGAAGTGTTTCTTCTTGGTCAACTAAGACGCACTCAGGTCTTTTCAGGTTTCTGCCAATGAATTGGATTTCATTTAAGTTCATTCATTTTTGTCCCAGCTAAAGAGCTTATAGTACCAGAGACTGGGATCATTGAACGTATTTGTAGACCCCAGGAATTATTTTTAAAAGTGGCAATCCAGATGCCTTTTGCAGTACCGTAGCTCTTTTTGTTTTTGTCCCTTCTATTAAACTCAACAAAGCATTGTAAAGATTTTTCAGTAACAGTGATAATGTCACATTTATCTAGGGTAGAAAAATGCCAATTTTCTTCATTTATCATTTTTTTGAACTGTACCTGAATAGTTTTCCAAAAGATTTCACCATCTTCATAAACAACAGGTTCATTGCCATCTGAATGAACATAATGTGGGAAATGAAGCTTACTAATAATATTTGTTTTCTGTACAGTATTGAAAGCATTGATAAAGTCATAAAGTGCCTTAACTCCTGGATGTTTCTTATTCAAACTGTTAACTCCTAGATATTTTATTAAACTTTTTATTTTATTTAATTTTCACCGTCTTATGGGTAAAGTCAAAGCTACATTTTGTTTTTTTAATTTTTCTCTAAAATATATATAAATCCCTGCTCCAATAATTAAAATAATTCCTAAAAAAGTTCTAAAACTTGGTGTGTCATTAAAATAAATAAATCCTATAATAACTGACCAAATAATGAGTGAGTATTCAAACAAGGATATAACGGATGGTGAATATGAACTATACGCTTTGAAAATAAATGCAAAAGAGATAGAAGCTAAAACGCCCATTATAAAGATATATTTCCAAGCAAAGTTTATATTAGTAAACCATTCTCTAAAAATGAATTTCATTGTTGGATCTTGGAAATTATCAAATTTTCCAGAGCCAAATATTAAAAATATGATCATACATAATCCAAGTGCAATAGCGCAAAAATAAAAAAGTTGAGTATGAAAATCGTCTTTATCTGATGTTATTTTTGTTATTGTCATTGATAATGCATAAAATAACGCACATAAAACAGGTAATAAATTTTTATATTCAAAGTCTCTGAAATCAGGATCTAGAATAATATATATTCCTAAAAAACCCATAATTATAGCAGACCATCTTCTTATACCTATTTTTTCTTTCAAGAAAAATCTTGCAAAAATAGAAATGAAAAAGGGACTTGAGAAGAATAAAGCATTTGCCATTGCAAGGCTCATATAGGTTAGAGATATGAAAAAAAAGCTAAAAGCAAAAAAATGTAATAATACTCTAATAATAGTTAAAAAAGGATATTCAGTCTTAATTTTAAGTTTTCTTTTAGTAACTAGAATGAACAACCCTAAAATTATAGATGCTATAAAAATTCTACCAAAGTAGATTTCATAGAGTGCAGCTTGTTCAAATATAAATTTTATTAAAGCATCTTGGATTGAAAATAGAGCCATCGCAATTATCACGAATAAGATACCATTTGAGTTGTTTTCATAATTCATATTTTAAACATTTTTAATTTGTTAAAAGTGATTTTGATGAGGGTTTATGATTAACCTTTTTATAATTGCCAATCTATAGGCTCAATTCTTTTTTCGAGAAGATATTTGTTTGCCCTTGAAAAGGGCTTGGATCCAAAAAATCCCGTGTGAGCTGAAAAGGGCGATGGATGTGAGCTTTCAATTACTAAATGACGATTTTTATCTAAAAAATTACCTTTTTCTTGTGCCTTTCTTCCCCACAAAATAAATACAATATGCTTTTTTTTATCATTAACAGTCTGTAAAACTTTATCTGTAAACTTTTCCCATCCTTTACCTTGATGAGATCCAGGGCGACCTTTTTCAACAGTTAGACAATTGTTTAATAATAAAACTCCTTGTTTAGCCCACTTTTCAAGACTTCCATTTTGGGGTGAAGTTAATCTTAAATCAGTAAATAATTCCTTAAAAATATTTTGAAGCGATGGAGGAATTTTAATATTTTCTTCAACAGAAAAACTAAGTCCATTAGCTTGTCCATTACCATGATATGGATCTTGACCAACCAAAACAATTTTAACATTTGTAAAAGGAGTTAAGTTAAAAGCATTGAATACTTTATTCATGGGAGGAAAAATCTTTTTTTCTAATTTAAGCTCTTGTTTTAAAAAAGTTCTTAGATTTTCCATATACATAGAAGAGAATTCGTCATTAAGTTCTCTTTTCCAACTTTCGTGGATCCTAACTTTGTTCATTATTCGAATCTAACTTAAAATTTCAAATAGTTAAATATTTCAATAATAAATACCTAATATGTTATTTTTTATCTAATGTGCCAATCCTCGTTTAATGGTCTCGCACTATTTAATTCTCCATAGCCTAACCCTGTTGTTCCACCAGGATTAGGGCCAAAATATCTTGGGTCTTTAGGTTCATTTATGGGTTGAAATCTTATATCACATGTTAGTCGAATTTTCTTATCTTTTGCGTTGTTTTCAAAAGTACCATGGACTGTATACATTCCAAAGACTAGGATGTCTCCAGGTTTGAAATCAGCAGTAAGAATTTTACTATTTCTTTCTTTAGCAAAATCAACAGGATGTTTGTCGATAGTGGCTTTGAGGTTCTTATTCAGATCAACATCAAATCCATTATATTTTTTTAAGATATCCTGAAATCTGTGAGATCCTTCAATTATAAATAATGGACCTTTATCAAACGATACGTCTGTGAAGGCAAGCCAGCAGGTTAAAATTTTTTGTGTTTTACGGGTGAAAAATCCAGCATCGCAATGCATGTGAGTAAACTTTCCACCTGCTACGGCTCTAAGAAAGATAAAATCAAAACCAATTGCAGGAGTACCAAAAATTTTGTCAAAAATCTTTTTTAGAGTTTGACCATTAGTAATATTCCTTAGTGATGGTGTATTACTTACTTGTTCCCAAAATTGTCCTCTATTTAAGTTCAAGGTGTCTCTTTTAGATTTACCAGATGCAATTCCATTAAAAAATGGATATTGAAGTTCATCCACTTCACCTAATTTCTGGAAAATATCTTTTCTGGCTTTTGCTATTTCATCTTTTCCTATTACATTCCTTAGAAATAGATAGCCATCTTTTTCAAGAGCATTTCTAAGATCTATTGCTTCTGATTGACTCAAAATTGTTTCATTTAAACTACCTAGAAGATATTCTGGTACCTTTGTTCCATTAATTACTGGGCTCAATAAAAAAAACTCCTAATAAAATAATTTTACACAAATTCAATTAACTCATTAAAATATAATATATTTTATTCTTCATTTAAATTTATAAATCTATAGCATTTAAACTAAGGGAGATGCTTAAGTTGAAAAAAATTAAAAATACTCAATTAACGATTAGTTCTATAAAAACAAAAATAACTTCAGTTCCATTTCAAGATCCTCCAAAAACTGGTTTCTTAACTCTTGAGAAAATAGATTTATTAATAATTCAAATAGAAACCAAAGAGGGTGTTATTGGCACTGGCCATCTTCACCCTCTCGCAGGAGGACTCAAAACTATAGAGATGTGCATTAATGAGATGTTAAAGCCTCTTATAATTGGAGAAACAATAGAGGATATACCTTATTTATGGTCTAAAATGTGGAAGGCTACTTTTATACAAGGCAGGATGGGTATTACTGTTATGGCAATGTCGGCTATAGATATAGCTCTGTGGGACTGTTATGGAAGAACAAAAAATTTGCCATTATGGAAAATCTGGAAAGGGGTGGATAAAGAACTTCCAGTTTATGGATCCGGTTGTTATAGGGGGTTGGGTCACGATGGTATGATAGAAAAGGCTGAGAAATATGTTCAAAGTGGTTTCAAATCAATAAAAATGCAGGTAGCTCATTGTTTTAACAATGAAGAAGATATTTCAAATGTAAGGGATATGCGTCAAGCCTTGGGAAATGATATTGGTATCATGATAGATGTTAATCAAGGATGGACGGTTGAAGAGACCATAAAAGTATCAAAAGAAATTGAAAAGTATAACCCTGAATGGTTAGAAGAACCTGTGATGGCAGATGATTACGAAGGATATGAAAAAATTTGTAATTCAACATCAATAGCAATTGTCACAGGTGAAAACAATTTTACACATCATGACTTACTTCCATTCATGAAGGGTAAAAAAATAAATATACTTCAACCAGATATAATGAGAGGTGGATATACAAATTTAATTTATACTGCCAATTTAGCTAATCAATATGGAATTAAAATTGCACCACATATGTTTCCTGAGTTATCTATTCACATAGTAGCATCAATAGAAAACCCATCATGGTTGGAGTATATGGGTTGGTACGATCATCTTTGGCAACAGCCACTAAAGCCCGAAAATGGGATGTTGAGGCTAACTAATCGTCCTGGTCATGGGATGGATTTCAAGCCAGAAATATGTACATTTTAGATTTGTATGAACCTTTACTATTTCTATCTTAAATTTATCTGTTAAGATTTAATGGTTCAATAATTTTATAAGAGGATGCTATGAAATTTAAAATAACAAGGGCAAATGAAAATAAATTTGAATCAGGTTTAAGAGGTTTTTTTTCTTATAAGGACTTAGGTATAGAGGATGCTACTTCTGGTGATTTTGGAGCAAATGTCATTAAAGCTATTGAAGGAAAGCACGCTAATGGTGAGTGGCATTATCATAAACTAAAGTTTCAAATGGTATATATATTAAAAGGGTCAGTTGAATTTGAATATAAAGGAGAGGGAACTTTTACTCTCAATGCTGGAGATGTTGTCTATCAACCGCCAGGAATTCATCATAGAGAAATTAAACACTCAGACGATTTAGAGTTGATAGAAATTACTAGCCCTGCTGAGTTTGAGACAATTTCGTTGAACAAATCATAGGTATTGATAGGAAAAAAGATTTAAACTCTAGATTTTTACTTTTAAAATCTAAAAACTTTTTACTAGGATTGACATGGTAATTGAAACAGCAGACCTGTTTTCTAATCATATACAAAAATCTAATTTTGAAAATTTAGATAATCAGACCATAAATAAAATTAAAGTATTTTTACTTGATTCACTTGGTGTAGGCATTGCAGGAAGTACAGGAGCAAATCTTTCTGAATTAAAAAAAGTTGCTAA
>JADHRC010000064.1 GCA_016777645.1 Alphaproteobacteria bacterium | reverse complement strand
AATAATTTCTTTCATCCTAGTTTTAATTTTTTCTTTACTTTCTCTAAGAGTATGAAATCGAGCTTCATAAAAAATCCACTTTTTATCCAAACCGATTGCTCTATACTCCATTTTTAATTCTTTACAAGAGAACGCTCGAGTTTCTCCTTCAGTATTGATTGCTTTTACATCTATTAATACGTCTTTAAATTCAGATCCAAATGCCCCAGAATTCATCTTTATACCGCCACCAATAGTACCTGGAATTCCAATCAAAAATTCTAATCCGGTTCTTTCGTGGTCTCTTGCGAACCTGGCAACATCTGCATCTATTGCTCCTGCTTGAGCTGTGATAATTCCTTCATTATCAATGCTAATTTTTTTCAACTTTTTTGTTATTAGGGTAATATCTTTTATGCCTTTGTCTCTAACTAAAAGATTAGAGCCAGCCCCAATTGGAAAAACCTCATATCCCACAGGCTTGGTTTTTAATAATTCAAATAACTCTTTGATATCCTCAGGAATAAAAAGTATTTCTGCTTCACCGCCAACACCAAACCATGTAAACTTTGATAAGTTTTGGTTTAGAAATATTGATTTAGTAAATTTATTTCTTAATTCATTTAAGTTCATTTATAAGATTCTCTTCCAAACTATTTGCAATTTTGGTTATGGAACCTGCACCAAGGCAAATAATTATATCGTTTGGTTCCATTATTTTTAATATTGTTTTAGCAATGTTTTTTTCATTTTTGATATATGAAACATTTTTATGTCCATATTTGTATAATCCTTCTTCTAGATTAACACTTTCAAAATTAGTAATTGGTTCTTCTCCAGCAGGATAGACATCTAATATTAAGACGTGGTCAGCATCATTAAAACAACTACAGAAATCATCAAATAAATCTCTTAATCTGCTATATCTATGTGGTTGGAAAATACTTATTATTTTATTTTTAGGTGCGGCAAGTCTTGCAGCAGCTAATGCAGAGCTAATTTCTACTGGATGATGACCATAATCATCGATTATTAGCGTGTTTTTAAAATTACCAACTTTTTGAAATCTTCTTTCAACACCAGTAAAATTTTTTAAAGTTTTTTGAATTTTTTGTATTGGTATTTTTAGCTCAATGCCTACGGCAATTGTTGCCAGAGCATTTTGGATATTATGTATACCAATCATAGCAAATTCAATTTCAAAACTTTTATGATTAGGTACGTTTAATGTAAATTTCATTTTATTATTTTTATATAAAATATTTGTTGCTCTAACATCGGCGTTCGCAGATAAACCATAAGTAATAATTTTTTTGTTATCTATTTTTGATATTAATTTCTGAACTCTTGGATGATCAATACATAGACAAGCAAAGCCATAAAACGGTATAGACAAAGCAAAGTTAAGAAAAGCTAACTCCAAATTTTTTTCTGTTTTGTGATAATCTAAATGTTCGAGATCTATATTAGTAATTACCGCTGCAGTTGGATTTAATTTTGTAAAACTTCCATCACTTTCATCAGCTTCTACTACCATCCATTCACCATTACCTAATCTTGCATTACTATTTAAAGAAGAAATGATACCTCCATTAATAATCGTTGGATCCATCCCGTTTTCTTCTATCATTTTAGCAATTAAGGATGTGGTTGTAGTTTTTCCATGAGTTCCGGCTATTGCAATTGATTGCTTTAAGCGCATCAACTCCCCCAACATCTCTGATCGGTGAACTATAGGTATAAATAATTTTTTAGCAGCGATTAATTCATCATTTTTCTCTGTGATTGCAGTCGATACTACAACTATTTTGGCATTACTAATGTTTGACCTTTTTTGGTCTGAAAAAATTTTAATTCCTAGTTTTTTTAATCTATCTATATTTTTATTTTGGCTAATATCACTTCCCTGAACAATATACCCTGATTGGAAAAGAATTTCTGCAATCCCACTCATACCAATGCCACCAATGCCTATGAAATGAATAACACCTAAGTTTTTGGGACTTCTCAGCATACTTTGTTAGCCCCCTCTTTTTTTAACAATACTTGATTAAGTAAGAGTTCATTTAAGAATTCAGAAGAAGTTTTTAGGGAGGTTAGACTATCTAGCTTACTTGAAAGTTTATTTAATTGTTGACTTACTTCTAAGAGTTTGTCTGGGGTCACTATAAGGTTAATTATTAATTTTTTGAGTTTATTAATTTTATCTTTTTGTTCATCAAATACCCATCCACCATCATTCTTTTTTATGAATGATGCATTTTCTATTTGATGGTTATCTAATGAGTTTGGAAATGGAACAAGAATGGCAGGTTTTTGTGAAGCAATTATCTCTGCAATTGTTGACCCACCAGCTCGGGTTATTATTAGATTAGCTTGCTTAAATTTTTCAAAAATATTATTAAAAAAAACACTGACTTCACACTCTATTTTATTTTGTAAATAATCATTCTGAACTTTTTCAATGTCTTCTTTTCTTACTTGTTGAATTATCTTAATTCTTTTTTTTAGTTTGTTAGGTAATGAGCAAAAAATTAGTGTCAAATGCTTAGAAAAAAAACTTGCTCCCAAGCTTCCTCCATATATTAGAATATTGAGTTTTTTATTATCATTTGGAGGTACGTCATTTATTTTGGCTATTTCATAAAATTCGTTTCTCACAGGATTTCCTGTGAATATATATTTTTTAACGTTAGTTATTTTTTTAGTATTTATAAAGGATAGAGCTAAAATATTAGAGAATTTACTTAGAAATTGATTAGCTCTTCCAACAACAGCATTTTGTTCATGTATTATAGTTGATATGTTAAACAACTTAGCCGCGAGAATAGGTGCAACAGATGGATAACCCCCAAAGCCTATTACTATATCAGGTTTATGAGTAATAATTATTAGAATTGATTTGATCAATGATACAAAAAGTCGAAACAGGGATAAACTTTTATTAACAATAGACTTACTACTTGGACTAGATACTCTATGAATAAATATATGAGTATCTATATATTCATTTTTAAGAAAATTATTAAAATAACCTTCTCCTCTTGTGTCAGTAATAATAATATATTTATTAAATGTTTTTTTGTCGATTATAGATAATGCGGGGTAAACGTGCCCTCCAGTACCACCAGATGCTATTAATATTGTATGTTTATTATTCAAATTATTCATTTTTTTATTTTTCATAGTGTTGTCTTTTAAGAGGTTCTAATGAATTATTTTTTCTTGTTAAAGCCAAAAGCATTCCCGCTGTAATTGCTGAAGACATAATAGAAGAGCCCCCGTAAGATAAAAAAGGAAGTGTCATGCCTTTTGTTGGGATAAGATCGGTATTGCTTGCCATATGAATTATTGACTGAAAACCAAATTGAAAGGCAAGTCCACTAACTGCAAGTATTAAAAATATATTTTCGTTCTTAATAGAATATAAAAATGATCTAAGAATAATTAACCCGTATATCATAATAATGATAGCGCAGATTAAAACCCCATATTCCTCTGCTGCTACTGCGAATACAAAATCTGAATGTGCATCTGGCAAAGATTTTTTATAAAAACCTTCCCCAGGACCTTTCCCCAGAAGACCTCCAGACTCAAATGACTGTAAAGATTTTGAAACCTGATATGTTTTTCCTTCAATAAAACTATCTATTCTAATCTTTACATGATCAAAATTGAGATATGATATGATCATAAAAACAGGAAATGCTATTATGAGAAAAATTATAATTAAAAGAGGTATGCCAGTAATAAATAACTGAAATGCCCAAGTAAATATGAATAAAATTGTCATCCCCAAATCTGGTTGTAATAACAAGAGTGATGATATTAATACAATTGAGCAGATAGACCATATCCAGCCAGGAAATTTTGTTTTTTCTGACCATAGAGATAGAATCCAAGCATTAAAAATTATAAAAAATGGCTTACATACTTCGCTTGGCTGGAAACTGATTTGGCCAATATAAAGCCATCTTTGTGCTCCTTTTATCCTTTCTCCATCAAATAAAATAAAACATAATAGCACGATAGAAGTAATCAGTCCCAAGATGCTTATTATTTTTATTTGTCTTTCATTTAAAATTGAAAAAGAAATTATGATTGGGATGCTAAGTGCTCCAAATAAAATATGTCGAAGGGTAAAATGGTGTGAAGATAAATTTAGACTTTGTGTTATGTGTTGGCTGGAGGCCATAACTAAAAAAATACCAATTATAATTAAAACTAAAAAGCTAGTTAATAGATATCTGTCAGTTGTCCACCACCATAACGCAATATTTGATCTATCTGAACGAGTGATCATCATTTTGTGACTAAACCCATATTAAGTAAAGTTTTAACAATTTCTTTAAATTGATTTCCTCTTTGTTCAAAATTTTTAAACTGGTCAAAGCTCGCTGCTGAAGGAGAAAACAAAACAACACAATTATTTAATTTACTTTCAGTACTTTTTTTAATTGCATGTTGTGTCGCTTTTTCTAAGGTGACATTTATATTTATTGGTAAATCAGGATTAATTTGTAAAATCTCTTTTTCAAAATAATTGGCTGATTTACCTATGATAAAAACTTCAACTACTTTGCTTAAAAAATTTTTAGCATTTCCAATACCGTCAGATTTTGGTATTCCCCCAACTATCCAGAAAATATTATCAAAAGAGGACAAAGCTGCTGCGGTTGACTCCCCATTAGTGGATTTACTGTCATTAATTATCTTTAATTTATTATTTATAAATACAGGCTCCATTCTATGCGGTAACGCTTTGAAGCTTTTGATTGCTGACTTTATTTGGTCTTTACTAATATTAAGTTTTATTGCTAGAGATATTGCAATTGATGCGTTTATTGAATTATGAGTGCCTCTTAAGTGATCATTATCATTAACGAAGTTTTTACCAACCTTTTCACTAACTTTTAATAATTTATATAAGCTATTTCTTTGATGATTTATTTTTTGTTTTAAAAAAACATCCTTTTTATTAATTACCAATGTTCCATTTTTATTCAAACAAGAGATAATCTTTAATTTACTAGCAACATATTTTTCAAATGTTTCATGAAAATCAAAATGATCAGGTGTGATGTTTATTATTGAAGCTAGGTCTAACCATAATTTTTCGGTTCCATCGAGTTGATAGCTAGAAAGTTCTAGAATAATTACACCTTCTCTACCAGGGTCATTAATTAAACAGGCTGGGTAACCATAATTACCTCCAATTACACACTTAATTTTATTAAAATTCAATATATGATAGAGAAGAGCCACTGTTGTTGATTTGCCATTAGTGCCTGTTACACCTACAATTTTTGCCTTTGGTTCAGTTTCAAAAAACAAGTCAATTTCATTAATAATTTTAACATTATTTAGAACAGCAAGTTTAATTGCATCATGTTTTTTCGAGTTTTTTGTTGGTATACTTGGACTTACAACTAATGAAGTTAACTGTTTCCAAGGCCATAATTTATAGTTTAGCCAGTTAGACTTATGAATACATGTCGGCCTCGGGTAATTATCATCGAAAATAAAAATATTTGCCTTAGAATTGGTTAACACTTGTGCCGCAGCTAATCCTGATTTCCCAGCACCTAAAATACCAATATTTTTATCTTTATATTGTAAAATATTATTCAATGTTTACTACCTAAGTTTAAGGGTTGAAATGCCTATTAAAGCTAGTATCACAGCTATAATCCAAAACCTGATTACTATAGTTGATTCTGCCCAACCTTTTTGTTCAAAATGATGATGTAATGGAGCCATTCTAAATATACGTTTGCCCGTCAGTTTGAATGATAAAACTTGTACAATTACTGATATGGTCTCTAAAACAAAAAGTCCTCCTATTATTATTAATACCAACTCGTGCCTTGATGCTGATGCGCTCACACCAATAACTCCTCCGAGTGAGAGAGATCCTGTGTCTCCCATAAAAACCATTGCTGGTGGAGCGTTAAACCACAAAAATCCTAAACCCGAACCAATTATTGCTCCTAAGAATACAGCAATTTCTCCAACACCAGGCACATAGTTAATCTGAAGATAAGTAGAAAAATTTATATGACCCACCAGGTAAACAATTACAGCTAAGGATGCCGCAGCAATCATGACAGGAACAATTGCAAGTCCATCTAATCCATCTGTTAAATTTACAGCATTTGATGAACCTACAATAACCAATATAGTAAATGGGACATAAAATACTCCTACAAAAAATAAACTTTCTTTTAGAAATGGAATAGATATGGAATTTTGATAGTTTACTGGAGTATTTTGTCCAATAAGCCAAGCAGCCAAAAAAGCTATCAACATTTGTGGAATTAACTTTTGATAACTCTTTAGGCCGTTACTTGTCATTCTAGAAACTTTTAGCCAGTCATCCAAAAGACCAATAAGACCAAAAGAAAGAGCAACGCCCAAAATTATCCAAACATATATATTATCTAATTTTGCCCATAAAATTGTAGATATTGTAAAAGCTAATAATATCAGTAAACCACCCATTGTGGGGGTGCCTTTTTTTAAAATAATATGACTTTGAGGGCCATCTAAACGTATTGGCTGTCCTTTTTTTTGAATTTTTTTTAAAAGTAATATAACTTTTTGACCAAAAAGCAGACTAATGATCAAGGCTGTTAATAGGGCTCCTATACTTCTAAAAGTTATATAATTAAATAAGTTTAGGGGTTGAAAATAATCTGTATAATTTAGTAATAAATCAGGCAGCATAGGTGCCCTCCTGATTTAAAGTTCTTAAAAATTTAACTAATTTCCATAAATTTGTCCCATTAGAACCTTTTATAAAAATTAATTGCTTAGGTTTAATTATATTTTTAATGTCTAGAAGAAGTGGGTCTATGTGGTGGTAAGAGCAGGACTTTATTTTTAATTCATTACAAATTAATTCAGTTAATTCTCCTACAGTTATTAATAGATCAGGGTTAATTTTTTTAATTATAGGTATTAAGTCTAAATGGGAGGTGATCCCATTTTTTCCTAATTCAAGCATGTCTCCAATTATAAGAATAGTTTCATAATCATGTAATTTTGATTTAATTTTGTATAAATTATTTAATGATGCCCTCATGGATGCAGGGTTTGCGTTATAACTATCATCTATTATTAAACTCTCTTGATTATCGTCAAAATTTATTTTTATTTTTTCTCCTCTACCCGATAGAGGTTTGATCTCACTAAAAATATTTGTAACTTTTTTAACTGACAGATTTAGCTGTTTAAGTATAGCTATCGTTGCAATTACATTTGTGGCTTGAACTGAACTCAAATATTTAAGATGCAATGGTTCCATTTTTTCTAAGAAAACTGTAGAACCTTCTTTTTCATCTATTATGTTTTTAACTTTGATATTAGATTTTGTTTTGGATCCATATAAATAGATATTATTTGTATATTTCTTTGCTTTTTGTTTAAGGTAATCACTCCATAAATTGTCAGCATTTATTATAGCAACTCCGGATTTACTTAATCCAATAAAAATCTCACTTTTAGCTTTTGCTATTTCTTTTTCATTTTTAAAATTTTCAATATGAGAATTAGACACATTGGTTATTAATGCAAGATCTGGTTTCGAAATCTTTGTTAATTCTTTGATCTCACCTGTATGGTTCATTCCAAGTTCTAGAACACAAAATTTATAATCTTTGGGAAGCCTTGATAATGTAAGTGAAAGACCAATTATGTTGTTATTGTTACCTTGAGTAAAATGAGTTTTGCCAAACTTTTGAAGTGAAGTTGATAAAATATGTTTAGTGCTAGTTTTTCCGCTACTTCCAGTAATTGCTATAACTTTTCCAAAAAATCTATTTCTAGAAAAATAAGCAATATTTTTTAAAGCAATTTTTGTATCTTTGACCAATAGCCCCTTATATTCTAAAGCATGCTGCTTATCTGAAACAATCACACCGGATGCACCTTTTGATACCGCCGATTCAATAAAATCATGTCCATCAAAATTTTCACCTTTAATAGCAATGAATAAGTCACCTTTTTTTATAGTTCTGTCATCTATGCAAACTCCAAAAGCACCTTCCATTTTCTTAAGAAAATCAGATGAAGGGTCTAAGCCCTTAGTGGCTGTTAACAACTCTTCTTTTTTCCACAATGCTTTCAAACTAATACCTCTGCTAAGTTCATGTCTTTTAAAGCTTCTTTTGCTACGGCGTAATCATCAAAAGGGAGAGTTTCAGTTCCAATAGTTTGTAACGTTTCATGTCCTTTGCCGGCTATAAGCAAAAAATCATTATCTTTTAACATTGAAACAGCAAAATTGATGGCTTTGTTCCTATCTGGTATTTCTGTTGCAGTAGGGCATCCAATTAATATATCGCTCCTAATAGAAGCAGGGTTTTCTGTTCTAGGGTTATCGTCTGTTATTATTACTAGATCAGAATATTCATGGGCTATCA
>JADHRC010000002.1 GCA_016777645.1 Alphaproteobacteria bacterium | reverse complement strand
CTGCTGATGTTGTGTATTCAATGGCTTATGGAGATCAACCAGCACTAACTGCTGAAATTATTGATTGGGCGAGAACTAGCGGTTTTCATGTGTCAAGTGCAGGCAAAGGTACGAAATATCTTCCAGAATATCATAAATCTACACCAGATACTGTTTGGAATTACTATGGTATTTCTTATGAAGATGCTAAAAAAGCAGGTATGAACCCCAAAATGTTCAATTCTTTTTTAGATGGTACCAAATCTAGTCTTGAAATGGCTGCTATAGCTAATGCATGTGAACTTAAGGTTCCAGAAAATGGTTTACTTTTCCCACCTTGTGGAATGGATGATCTTGCATCTATTTTAAAACCTAGGGAATCTGGAGGTGTTTTAACTCATAATGGACAAGTTGAAGTTGTGTCTTCTCTTGAGAAAGACGGAAGGCCTGTTTTCAAAGACCTTCGGTGGGGCGTATATGCTGTTCTTCAAGCTCCAAATGATTACGCTGCCTCTTGTTTTAAACAATATGGAATGAACACAGATGAAACTGGAGAATATTCCGCAATGTATAAACCCTTCCATTTAATAGGAATGGAACTAAATATATCTGTATTTTCTGCTGCCTTACTCAAACAACCTACTGGACAAACTCAGTGTTTTTCAGGTGACGTTGTGGCAACATCCAAGAGTAATTTAAGCAAAGATGAAACACTTGATGGAGAGGGAGGCTCTACGGTTTGGGGAAAATTAATACCCTCTAAAAACTCTCTATCTATTGGAGCACTTCCAATTGGCTTGGCACATAATATTAAATTGAATAAAAATATTAAAGAAGATCAAATAATTAAATGGGATGATGTTGACATTAAATTAGATGACCAAACCGTTAGTTATAGAAAATCAATGGAAAAGGAATTTAAATTTTTATTGGATTAATTGGCCCTCTATCTAAACGCCATACAAAACCAGAACGACCCTCTTCAGGGAAATAATTTCTTAACAAAGGATCATGACCAGGTATAACAAAGTTAATATCAGAGGCTAAACTTTTTATTAGTTTAAAACCATTCAACATATCTTCTAAATCAACCACAATTGGGAAAGGTTTTCCTTTAAGAAAATTCTCGTAAAAATGAGTTGCGTCTGAAGCAAGACACATATAACCATTAACTGTTTTAACTCTTACTGATTGTAAACCTCTAGAATGCCCTCCTATTAAATGTGTGGTAACTCCTGGCTTAACTGACCCTATACCATTATAAAAGACCACTCTTCCTGAATATAGGTTTTTAACCATTTGACATATATGTTCTCCAGTAAAAGGCATCTTAATAGTTTCATGACACATGCAAGGGCCGGTTGCATAAGCCATTTCTGTTTCTTGTAAATGAAACTTAGCATTTGGAAATTCTAGTAACCCACCGGCATGATCATAGTGAAGATGAGTAATAATAACATCGGTTACTTGACTAGCATCTATGTTTATTGCTTGAAGAGCCTCTGAGGGTGATCTTTCGATAGGTCGATTTCTTCTTTTGGCCTCATCATAATCATAACCAGTATCTACAACAATAATGTTCTTATCAGATTTTAAAACCCAAATAAAATAATCAATTGTATGGGATTCATTAGAGTGGTCATCAAATATAAAGCTTTCAGTTCTTGTCCTATCTGATCTTTCTGCATATTTCAATGCGTAAATTTCCCAAATATTGTCTAAACCTGTATCCATTTTTATACCTTTTTATAATCAAACTTCTTCAAGCCTATCTGTGGCAGGAGGCGGAGTTGGGCTAATCTTCGAAATTAATTTATAAATCTCGTCATCTAAGGATATATTAACAGAATTCAATGAAGGAATTAATTGTTTTAAATTTCTAGCACTTATGATTGGCGCAGTTACAGCGTCATTATAAGCTACCCAAGCAACAGCCAAAGAAATAGGATTATGATTTAACTCCTTTGCTAAATCTTGTAATGAAATGGCAGCATCATACATCCAATTTTGGCCATATCTTAATTTATATTTTGCGTTATCATGTAACCTACCAGAACTATTCTTATTTGAAGATTTATTATCAGAATATTTGCCTGTTAAAAGTCCACCGCCTAATGGGCTGTAACTAATGACTCCAATATTTTCAGATTTTGCCATAGGTAGTATTTCAACCTCAGCTTGTCTTTTAACAAGGTTATACATTGGCTGCAGAATATCAACAGAAGGAAAACCATTTTTTTGGGCAATCATCTCAGCTTTCATTACTTGCCAAGCTGAAAAATTAGAAACACCAAGCTGAAAAAATTTTTTTTCTTCTTTCAATTCTTTTAGGGTTTCAAATGTTTCTTCTAATGGCACATTATCGTCCCAATGGTGTAAGAAAAAAATATCTACATAATCTTGTTTTAACCTTTTCAGACTCTCTTCTAACTGTGACCTTATATTTTTCCCACTAGACCCGCCAACTGATCCAGCTTTTGTTATCAAAATTATTTTTTCTCTTTCTTCTTTAATTAAGCTACCAAGAATTAATTCTGATTTACCTCCAGTATATACAAAAGCCGTATCAAAAAAATTAATTCCACTGTTTCGACAAGCTTCATACATTTCTTGGCTATCTCTCTCATCAGCACCATCTCCAAATTGCATCGTACCAAAACAAAGTGGTGAATTTTTAAGTTTGTTAGGGCCATACTCTCTAATAATTTTCATATTTTAAAAAACTTCTCAATTTTATTTAAATTGTTTCATCCATCCTAATCCAGCATCAGTAGTGGTTTTAGGTTTGTATTCAGCACCAATTATATCTTTATAACCTATATTTGATATTTCAGGTATTATATAACTAAAATCCAATTCTCCTTTATCAGGTTCTGCCCTACCTTGAACTGAAGCTATCTGGACGTGACCAACATAAGACAAATGATCTTTAAACCTTTGTAAAACATTTCCCTGATTAATTTGCACATGATAAAAATCAAACATAATTTTTAAAGTGCTAGCCCCTACTAATTCACAAATTTCTTTTGCTTGTTCAACCTTCGTTAGAAAATATCCTGGGTTATCTCTAAGATTTAAAGGTTCAATAACTAAATTTATTCCACTATTATCAATTAATTCCTTAGCAAATTTTAGATTATCAATAAATGTTACAAGGGACTTAGTTGACAAATCTGTAACACCAGCCATAGCGTGTATATTTTTGGCTTTAATTATTTTTGCATACTCAAAAGCTTGCAATATAGCTTCTTTTGCTTCAGATACTCTAGAAGGAACTGCCAATAAACCATTATCTCCTTTTTCAACATTGCCTTTAACAGTATTTATTCCCATGACAGGTAACTGGACTTCATCAAGTGCTTTTTTTATTTCTTTTGCTTCATATTGGTATGGAAACTGAAATTCCACGGCATCAAATCCACTTTCCTTAGCTTTGTAAATAGCATCTATTTGCGAAAACTCAGTCCATAATAATCCCAAATTTGCAGAAAACTTATGCATTTTTAATCCCAATCTATATTAAATTTATTTATAACTGACGACATTTGCTTTTGATTTAATTCTTTTGCGTTTGTTCCTTTTAAAATTAGAGCTAATTTTGCTGTAGCCTCTAATTCTTCAATGGCATTAACCGATGCCTCAAGATCTTTACCTGATACTACTGGACCATGATTAGCTAAAAGAACAGCTGATCTCTTACCTACCAAGCCCCTAATTGCATCTCCCATAGCGGGATCACCGGGAATAAAAAAAGGAAGCAATTTTACTTTTCCTAATAACATTATCGAATAAGGTGTATAAGCAGGTAAAACATTGTCTTCGTCAATCCCTGGTATCATTGATAAAGCTACTGAATGAGTGGAATGTAAATGGACTACTGCACCTGACTTTAAGCCTCTCGTTTCGTAAAATGCCTTATGGAGTGGCAATTCTTTTGTCGGTGGTAAAGGTCCTTCAAATTCTCCGGATTTTGTTATCTTAACTATTTCATTAGGATCCAATCTACCAAAAGATGAACCAGATGGTGTTACTAGAATCTCGTTATCATTTAATCTAACAGATATATTTCCTGTTGATCCATGAGTAACGCCCCTTTCAAATAAGGAGGAAGCAAAAAAACATATACTTTCTCTTAATTTACTCTCGGACATAATTAAATTTTCCCTATAATATTTAGTAACCATAAATTTGAAAAAATGAGCCTATAGATAAACCTATAACAAAGTGGCTGCCTATTGCCAATGAACAAGCCATAAGTGGTGATGGGGTTTTTGTTGCTAAAAAGCCTTTACCAAGTATAGGCATAAAGAAAAACCATGGTACAATAACACTGATTAAACCAAAAACAATTCCATCAAGAAATGATGCATTCAAAATTTGAAATTTATAAAATATAAAAAAAACTAATGAATATAGTATTGCCACAGAATAATGAACAATCCAACCAATAGGCAACTCATTTTTAATTGATTGTTCGGAGTCTATGTTTGGATTATATAGCTTGCCCGAAGTTATTAATAAAACAAACCATCTGCCAACAACTGCCCAATCAGATGGATTTATTTGAAATATGATTTTTAGGATTCTTTGCCACAAATCCATTGCAACACAAGAAAGAATTCCAATAATTATAATGTGTACTACCTCCATGAAATTACTCCCTATAACTTAGTTTTTTCTAGCAATGAATTAATTAACAATATAAAATATAGATAATAATATCTATGATTATTTATTTTTAAATAAATCCATAATTATCAAAAAATATAGGGGAAAATTTATGACTAATTTTGATGGACAAACTGCGGTAATTACTGGTGGTGCTCAAGGAATTGGCTATGCCACTGCCAAAAGACTTATTGATGATGGTTGTGAGGTTATGATTTGGGATATTGATGAAAAATTAGGATTAAATGCGGCTAGAGAATTAAATTGTCATTTTTTGAAAGTCGACCAAACAGACAATAAAGCAGTCGAAGAAGCTACTGAAAAAACTATAAATAAAATTGATAAAATAGATATTTTAGTATGTAGCGCAGGTATTGCAGGCCCAACTTTTTCAACATGGGACTACCCAGTAGATGAATGGTCAAGAGTTTTCAACGTAAATGTTAATGGTGTTTTTTATTGTAATAAATATGTCGTTAAAAAAATGAGAGATAGAGGTTATGGCAGAATTATAAATATAGCTTCCATTGCTGGTAAAGAAGGTAACCCTAATGCTCCTGCGTATTCTGCTTCAAAAGCAGCAGTAATAGGTTTAACTAAATCTTTAGGCAAAGAAACTGCTGATCAAGATATAGCAGTAAATTGTATTACTCCAGCCACAGCAAAAACTAGGATTTTGGATCAAGTATCACAAGAATTTATTGATTATATGATTTCTAAAATTCCTAGAAATAGGTTTGTTACTGTTGAAGAGGTAGCTTCACTTATAGCTTTCTTGGCAAGTAGAGAAAATAGTTTTACCACAGCAGGTGTTTTTGATATTTCGGGTGGAAGAGCAACTTATTAATTGGTGAGGATTTTAAGGAG
Organism: Alphaproteobacteria bacterium; assembly: GCA_016777645.1. GTDB lineage: Bacteria > Pseudomonadota > Alphaproteobacteria > Puniceispirillales > Marisalimonadaceae > Marisalimonas. The sequence goes on along the minus strand of JADHRC010000002.1, from coordinate 31,596 downwards.
ATCCTCTGCACCTATTTAAACCAATATTAGGGAGGAATATATTAGTTTGTTTTTGTAGTAAACTGGGGGAGATTATCTACAAGCATATTATAGGGAATCAACTCTAAAAGTTCTTCTTGTAAGTTAGATACGTTTGTTAGAATTCTAAATATGATTATTTTTTAAGCGTTATTTTTTTTAAAATTTTATTATGATTAAAAAATAATCATTTATATTTTTGAATTTAATTCCATTATACCTGACAATATCACGACTGCGAAAAGTGCAAGCCCCATACCTCTATTAACCCATAGTTGCTTATTAGATGCTAAAGACCATTTTTTTAAACTTATGCCTAGCCATAACCAAAAAAAATGAATAGGTATCCATATAGAATTGACAATGATAAATTTAGTAATAATTTCTAATTCATAAGATGAAATACCCAAAGATAAAACTATGAATAAATGACCTTGAACAACATAGGCTTTGGGATTTATAAATTGTAACAGTATTCCTTCATATAATCTTGGTGCCTTTAAGCTTTGCTTAAAACCAGTTCTATTATCCGAAGTAGCTATTCTCCAAGATAAAAATGACAAGTAGGATAATGATAAAAATAAAAAAGTTAGCTCAACTCCATCTATTTCAAATAAAAACTTTTTAAATCCAAGAACCACAAAAAGAGCAACCCCATTTGTTCCCAAAAATAAGCCAATTAGGTACATAATTCCAATACGCCATCCAAAGCCAGCACCAACACCTGCCAAGGATAAAACACCTGGACCAGGTGTTACCATCATTAGGAAACTAATAATTATGTATGTGATCATTTAAAATTATAGAGGAGTCTCTATACCTTAGATTAAAACATTTAGAAGATTATATGGTAATTATATCATGTAAGATTAAATGACAATATTATAAAAAAAGTTTGCCAGGGTTCATGATTTTATCCGGGTCAAATGCATTTTTAACTTTTTTCATAATATCAACAGCATTACCCAACTCTTTTAACATATATTTTCTTTTGCCCTGCCCTACTCCATGTTCTCCTGTGCAAGTGCCATCCATTCTAATGGCTCGTTCTGATATTCTGACCAAAAAACTATCTAACTTTTCTAACTCATTTTTATTATTTTTATCAATCAGTAAAGCAACATGGAAATTTCCATCACCTGCATGGCTTACTATTGGACCAATTAATTTATTTTTTTCCATGTCTTCAACAGTTTCAGAAATACAATCTGACAATTTTGAAATAGGCACACAAACGTCAGTAGAATATAATGAGGCGTCTGGCCTAACAGCTCTACATGACCAGTATGCATCATGACGAGCTTTCCATAATTTATTTCTTTCTTCATTATTTGACGTCCACTCAAAATCAATACCTCCAAAATCAGAAGCAATCTCTCCAAACAATTCTGACTGTTCTTTTACAGACGACTCACTTCCATGAAACTCTACCAACAACAATGGAGCTTCTGGCAAGTTTGTTTTCGAATAGTTATTAACCGCTTTTACTTGAGCAAGATCCATAAACTCAATTCTGGCCACAGGTATTCCAGCCTGTATAGTTGTTATTACAGTGTCTGTTGCATCTTTCACAGAAGGAAAACTTACCCTTCCACCTGCTATAACTTCTGGGATACCATATAGTTTAAGTGTTATTTCTGTTGTTATACCTAAAGTACCTTCGGAACCAACCATTAGACGAGTTAAATCATATCCAGCAGAGCTTTTCCTTGCTTTATTAGCAGTTTTTATGATTTGACCATCTGGAGTAACAACTTCAAGAGCTACCACGTTATCTTTCATAGTACCATATCTCACTGCATTTGTTCCGGATGCTCTAGTTGCAGTCATTCCTCCAATTGAAGCATTAGCTCCTGGATCTATTGGGAAAAATAAACCTGTATCCCTTAAATGAGTATTAAGTTGCTCCCTTGTCACACCAGGTTGAACAACAACTAAAAGGTCTTCTGGGTAAACATTTAGTATTTTATTCATATTATTCATATCAATTGAAATTCCACCATATGGAGCGTTAAGATGCCCTTCGAATGAAGACCCAACACCAAAAGGAATGATTGGACATTTATACTTTTTACAAATGTTAACCACTTTTTGCACATCTTCCTTAGATTCTACAAAAACAACCCCGTCTGGTAATTCTGATTCATGAATAGTCATTGTGTGAGTATGCTGTTCCAATATGCTTTTGCTATTCGAAAACTGTTGTCCAAACTCTTTTTTTATCTCTTGAACACATAATTCAATACTTTTCTTGTCATAATCTTCACTAGACCAAGAAGAAATTTTTCCATCCATATTTTCAAACCTATTTTAAACAACTCATTTTTTTTTAAAGTATTTTTCCAGGATTCATAATCCCTTTGGGATCCAGTTCTTGTTTAATTAATTTCATAAAATCAACTGCAGGACCCAATTCATCCAATAAATATTGTTTTTTCCCTTGTCCAACACCATGTTCACCGGTGCAAGTGCCATCCATATTTATAGCTCTGTGGGCTAATCTTTCTAAAAAATCATTTGCAACATCAACCTCTTTCTGAATTTTAGGATCAATCATAAGCTGAACATGGAAATTACCGTCGCCAACATGACCAACGATAGGTCCATATAAATTATTCTTCTCCATGTCCTCTATTGTTTCCATAATACATTCAGATAGTCTTGAAATAGGGACGCAAACATCAGTAGCTATATATTCAGCTTCAGGTCTACTAGCCTTAACTGCGTAATATACGTCATGCCTTGCCTTCCAAAGTTTATTTCTTTCTTCAACACTTGAACTCCACTCAAAGTTGTTTCCACCAAAATCTTTAGATATTTCATTAAACAACTCAGATTGCTCCTTAACAGAAGACTTGCTTCCATGAAACTCTAACAACAGTAATGGGGCCTCAGGAAGATTTAATTTAGAATAATTATTTACAGCTTTTACTTGCGCTATATCAAGCAGTTCTATTCTAGCTACAGGAATACCCGCTTGAATTGTCATGATAACAGCGTCAGTAGCATCTTTAACAGATGAGAAAGTGCATCTTCCAGCACCTATTTCTTCTGGAATACCATATAATTTTAAAGTGATTTCAGTAATAATTCCTAAAGTTCCTTCTGAACCAACCAAAAGTCTGGTTAAATCATAACCTGCAGAACTTTTCCTTGCCCTACTTGCTGTTTTAATTATCTCTCCATTAGCCATTACAACTTCTAAAGAAATGACGTTATCTTTCATAGTTCCATATCTTACAGCATTAGTCCCTGAAGCCCTTGTGGATGTCATGCCACCAATAGACGCATTCGCACCTGGATCTATAGGAAAAAAAAGTCCCGTGTCTCTTAGGTATGTGTTTAACTGCTCCCTAGTCACACCAGGTTGAACAGTAACTGTAGAATCCTCAGGGTGAACCTCTATAATATTATTTAGATTATTCATATCTATTGAAACACCACCAAAGTTAGCATTTAAGTGACCTTCTAATGAAGAGCCAACTCCAAATGGTATAATTGGACAACCATGTTCATGACAAATTCGAACTGTTTTTTGAACATCGTTTTTGTTATAAGCAAAGACCACTCCATCAGGCAACTCAGGTTTATGAACAGTCGTGGTACTAGTATGTTGTTCTCTAACTGATTGAGAGGTCGAAAACTGTTGACCAAATTCTTTTTGTAAATCCTTGATTGCAGAATTAACATTATATTGAAACTTTTCATAAAATGAATTATTGACCTTAAGAATAGTCACTTATTTTCCCCAATAAAAAAACACAAAGTCATATTAGACTATATTTCAAAATAAAGATTGAGTAAATTATTAGATTTCAATAAATAATAATTTAGTTTTAGAAAATTTAGATTGCCTCATGAACAAAAAAGCTATTTTTTTAGGTGAATGTATGATCGAGCTTAATGGAGATATTTCTTCATTAGACAAGTCTGCTGCAAATATAAAAGTCAACTTTGGAGGAGACACTTACAATTCAGCAGTATATTTTTCTAGGTTAGCCAACAAAAAAATCAGCACTTTTTTTTCAACAGCTTTAAGCAATGATACTTTTTCAGAAAAAATGATTGAAAGATTTAAAAAGGAGAAAATAAAATGTAATTTTATAAGAACAGATGGGAAAAATCCACCTGGCTTATATTCAATTGAAATAAACAAAAAAGGGGAAAGAAGTTTCTCATATTGGAGAAATGAATCTCCTTCAAAATTTATCTTTGAGGGACAAAAGGGAAAAGAGCTAATTAAACAAATAAAAAATGTCAGTATTTTCTACTATTCTGGTATTTCAGCTGGGATCCTTGATCCTAGACAAAAAAAACAACTTATAGAAATAGGTTCAACAGCAAATATTTCTGCTTTTGATTTTAATTTTAGATCTCAATTACATTCTGATAAAGCAAAAAATCAAGAGTTATTCAAAAAAATTAACAATAATATTGATGTTCATTTTATATCTTATGACGACATTAAAGAATTGTTTGGTATAAAAAAACCGTACGAAATATTTCAAATTTTAGATAAAAAAAATCTTATCATTGTTAGATATAAAAATTCTTTTATTTATAAAAACAGATCTACGGAAATAAAAGATATAAAAGTTCCTCATGGAGAAGTTGTAGACATGACTGCTGCAGGTGACTCCTTTAATGGTTCTTTCCTTGCATTAATGCATAACGACAATAATATTCCTATTGAGGAAAAAATTTTAAAAGCTCATTTAGTAACAAGTGAAGTTATAAAACATAAAGGGGCTATTATTGAAAAAGATTACATGCCAAAAACAAATATCTAAAGGGGAGTTTTATAAGATGGATAAGAATTTACTTATAATGTCACAAATGCCTAAACATTTCATTGATTTAGCTGATAGACATTTTAATACCCATAAATTATGGATGAAAGATGATGAGGATAAATTTATAGACAAAATTAAATCAAACGTTGATGCTATTGCCGTAATGGGAGGATATAAAATTACTCCTGAATTAATGAAAAATATGCCAAATCTAAAAATCATTGCTTGTTATGGTGTTGGATACGATGCAATTGATATAAATTGTGCCAAAAGCTTGGGTATAAAAGTTACTAACACTCCTGAGGTACTCAATGATGAAGTTGCAGATACAGCGATAGCACTTATGCTTTGTGTATATAAAAAATTAGTGACTGCTGACAATTTTGCTCGAACTAATTCTTGGATTCATGGTGACTTTCCACTTACTAAAAAATTTACTGGCACAAAACTAGGTGTTGTTGGTATGGGAAGAATTGGGAAAGCTATTGCAGAAAGAGCAGAGGCTTTCAAATGTCAAGTTTACTATCATTCTAGAAATCAAAAGGATGTTAAATATGTCTATTACAATAACTTAATAGATTTGGCAAAAGAAGTTGACACCCTATGTATTATAACACCTGGTGGTAAAGAAACTGAAAAACTTATTAATAATGAAGTATTAGATGCTTTGGGAAAAGAGGGTGTCCTCATAAATGTCGCGAGAGGCTCTGTGATCGATCAAGAAACTTTAATATATTATCTCGAAAATAAACTTATTTTAGCTGCTGGGCTAGATGTTTATACAAACGAGCCTAATATACCTAAAAAATTAATGAGTTTAGACAATACAGTTTTACTACCCCATATAGCCTCAGGAACAGTGGAAACAAGAAACGCAATGGGTCAACTAGTTTTTGATAATATTAAAAATTATTTCGAAGAAAAACCATTAATTTCAGCTGTTGCTTAGATTATTTTGTGTTGAAAGGCAACTCTATTCCAGCATTTCTAGCATAAATTTTAGCTACAGCAGCATCATCTTCATTTCCTAATCCACTTCCAGCAGCTGATATAAATTGTTGCAATGCAACAGCAGTTAGAGGGGCAGAAAAACTTGAGTTTTTAGCAATATCTAAAACAATACCTAAATCTTTAGGCCAAATATTAATTGAAGATTTTGGAGTGTAATCATTTTCAATAATATGGGGTGCCCTATTTTCAAGCATCCAAGATGTGCCCGCACATTTGGAAATAACTTCTAGAAACTTTTGTGGTGTTATACCTTGACTTATTCCAAAAGTAATAGCTTCTGCCATTGCAGCAATATGAATTCCTGCAAGCATCTGATTTACAGCTTTCATAGCTGACCCAGATCCAACAGTTTCTCCAAATTCAAAAATCATTTCAGAAGTTGCATTCAAAATTGGTCTGGCCGCTTCTACTGCTTTTTTATTTCCAGAAATCATGTATGTTAATTTACCCTCTGAAGACTTTTTTGAACCTCCAGAAATAGGAGCATCTAAATATAAAAGATTTTCATTATTGCTTAAAGCTTCCATTTCTTTAGCAAAATTTGGAGATACAGTTGTACAAACCATAATGAGGGAATTAGCCTTCATTTTTTTTACTAAACCGTCATCACCGAAAAGAATTTCTTTAGTTTGCTTTTCATTCAAAACAACGACAATAACCGCTTCTAAATTATCAAAAGGGATATTCGTGTACACACCACCATTTTTAATAAACTTATCAGTTTGAATAGAGTTTTTGTCTTGGCCATAAACTTTGTATCCTTCTCTAAGAAGTGACTGTGCTATTCCCAGCCCCATAGAACCAAGGCCAACAACTAAAATTTCTTTATTTATATCTGACATTAATTTTAATGATTATCCCTAGGCAAAGAATTTTTTACTTTCTGATATTTCACAGCATTTTCAAGGACTCCGCCACCTGATAGATCACCTACATAGTTTCTCTGAATTTCTTGCCAAGGCGTTTGACTTTCAGGATATGGTGGGACCCCATCTTTTTTTCTCTCTTCTATCTCATCATCACTTACGATCATGTTTGCAGTAAAATTATTTAAATCAATTACAACTTTGTCACCTGTTCTTAACCAAGCTAAACCTCCTCCTGTTGCACTTTCAGGTGAAGCATTTAAAATTGAAGGACTCCCAGAAGTTCCAGACTGCCTACCATCTCCTATGCATGGTAATTCTGTTATTCCTTGTTTAATCAAGTCATCAGAAGGTTGCATGTTAACAACCTCTGCAGAACCAGGCCAACCCACAGGCCCTGCTCCTCTAATTACCAGAATGGAGTTTTCATTCATATTTAGACTTTTGTCATTGAGTCTATCATGATAATCCTCTGATCCTTCAAATACTATTACATTACCCTCCAATATGCCTTCTTTGCCAGGTCTGCTTAAAAATTTATCTTTAAAACTTTTTGATATTACTGAGGTTTTCATAATAGCTGCATCAAAAAGATTACCCTTTAACACAATAAACCCTGCTTTTTGCTTCATTGGTTTATTAAAGGTAGTAATAACTTTTTCATCTTTAATTTTAATACCCTTAAGATTTTCAGACATTTTTTTTCCAGTTACCGTTAAGACATCGCCATGAATTTTATCATTTGCAAGAAGTTCAGACATTACAGCTGCAGTACCACCAGCTCTATGATAACTTTCACATAAGTACTCTCCTGCAGGCTGAATATTAACCATTAAAGGAATATCATAGCCAACATTTTGCCATGCCTCTGTTTCCAACTGAACACCAACATGCCTTGCAATTGCCGTTATATGTATCTGGGCATTAGTTGAACCTCCAATAGCTGAATTTACAACAATAGCATTTTCAAATGCTTTTCTAGTCATTATTTGAGAAGGTGTTAGATCCTCTTCGACTAACTCGACAATTCGCAAACCAGTTTTATAGGCCATTTGTCCTCGCTCTCTATAAGGAGCAGGTATATTAGCATTTCCTGTTAAACTCATTCCCAATGCTTCTGCGAGAGAGTTCATTGTTGATGCTGTACCCATTGTATTGCAGTGTCCATCAGAAGGAGCAGAACTTGTTACAATATCTATAAATTGCTCATAGTCTATCCTGCCAGCAGCTAATTCAACTCTACTATCCCAAACAGCAGTTCCAGAACCGGCGAGTTTACCATTATGCCAACCATCTAACATTGGGCCACCATTAAGAACAATAGCTGGAAGATCTACGGTTGCCGCAGCCATCAAACACGAAGGTGTTGTTTTGTCACATCCAGTCATCAAAACCACTCCATCTAAAGGGTATCCGTGTAAAATTTCAACTAAACCTAGATATGCTAGATTTCTATCAACTGCGGCTGTTGGTCTTTTAAGTGTCTCCTGAATAGGATGGACTGGAAATTCAAAAGCTATTCCACCAGCAGCTCTTATTCCCTCCCTAACTCTTTCAGCCAACTTAATATGAACTCTGTTACATGGTGATATATCAGATCCAGTTTGTGCAATTCCTATTATAGGCTTGCCAGATCTTAGTTCGTCTGGTGTTAAACCAAAGTTCATTGATCTTTCCAGATACAATGCAGTCATCCCAGGGTTTGTAGGATTATCAAACCATTGCTGACTTCTATATTTAGGGTTGAATTTTTTATCTGACATCACTTTACTCCAAATTAAATGGCTCTGAGAAATAATTAAAGTTTATAAAATAAATTAAAGATAGTATGTATATTTTATCACTATATAAATTTAAAAATAATTATTATAATCATACTTGATTTAAAAAAAATCAAAAGATAATTTCAGTATTTATTTTCTATTTGGGGGGCAAAATAATGAGTGGTGAAAAATTAACTGTTAAGCTTAATGACAATGACAATGTAGCTACAGCTTTAAACGATATAGAAATTGGAGCAATCACTCAAAATGTAAAAAGTATAAATAAAATACCTAAAGGTCATAAAATTGCCCTTACAAAAATTTCTAAGGGTGAAAAAATTATCAAATATGACCAACTTATTGGAATAGCTAGTAAAGATATTTTAGCAGGAGAACATGTACATGTAGACAACACAGACTTCAAGTCTACCGATCACGATTATGAATTCTCAACATCAATAAAATTACCTAATATGATTGAGCCAGAAAAAAGACCTACCTTTAAGGGATATAAGAGAGCAAGTGGAAAAGTTGGAACTAGAAACTATATAGGAATTCTAACGTCCGTAAATTGTTCTGCAACTGCAGCAAAAAATATTGCAGAATATTTTACTAAAGAAAAACTATCTAAATATTCTAATGTGGATGGTGTGGTATCTTTTACTCATGGAACAGGTTGTGGCATGGCAGACTCAGGAGATGGTTTCGATGCCCTTCAAAGAGTTCTTTTAGGATATATACAACATCCTAATCTAGCGGGCATTTTATTGATAGGTTTAGGTTGTGAGGCAAATCAAATTAGATTTCTTCTTGATGCTTTTAATTTAAATGAAAATCCTCTTTTTAAAACTATGACTTTACAAGATATGGGTGGTCTAAGAAAAACTATTAAAGCTGGAATAGATTGTATTGAAGAGATGCTTCCACAAGTTAATTCAATTGAACGTACAGACCAATCAGTAGAACATCTTAGCGTTGCATTGCAATGTGGCGGCTCTGATGCATGGTCTGGAATTACTTCAAATCCATCACTTGGACATGCTGCAGATTTAATAGTAAAAAACGGTGGCACTGCCATCTTAGCTGAAACACCTGAAATTTATGGTGCTGAACATATGTTAACAAGAAGAGCAATTACTCCTGAAGTAGGAAAAAAACTTATTGATAGAATTTTATGGTGGGAAGATTACGTCTTAAGAAACAAAGGTAGTTTAAACAATAATCCTTCTCCTGGTAACAAAGCTGGGGGACTAACGACAATACTAGAAAAATCATTAGGTGCAGCTGCTAAAGGAGGAACAACTCCTTTAAATGATGTTCTATTATATGCCCAACAGGCAGAGAAAAAGGGTTTTTTATTTATGGATAGCCCAGGGTATGATCCTGCTTCTGTAACAGGGCAAATAGCTAGCGGTTGTAATGTAGTTACTTTTACAACCGGTAGAGGCTCGTGTTTTGGTTGCAAACCATCACCATCTATCAAAATTGCAACCAATACAGAAATGTATAATAAAATGTCAGAAGATATGGATGTTAATGCTGGAAAAGTAATTACTGAAAACAAATCTATTGAAGACGTTGGGCAAGAAATTTTTGACCTAATAGTAGATGTTGCTTCTGGTGAAAAATCAAAATCGGAAATACAAGGTCTAGGAGACTTAGAATTTGTTCCATGGCAAATCGGCGCAACTATGTAAGGATTAATGATGATAAATTTAAAAGGTAAAACTGCTCTTCTGACAGCCTCAGGACAAGGTATTGGTAAGGCTACAGCTTTAGCTTTTTCAAACGCTGGAGCTTATGTTATTGCAACAGATATTAATAAAGAGAGTTTAAAAGAATTAAATGGAAAAGTAAACGAAACGCATGTTCTTGACGTTACAAATTATGATGCTATTAAACGTCTAGTATCTTCCATAAAATCTCCTGATATTTTATTCAATTGTGCTGGTGTTGTCCACAATGGAACAATATTAGAATCCAAAGATGATGAATGGGATTTTGCATTTAATCTTAATAGCAAAGCCATGTATCATATGATTAAAGAAGTTATACCTTTAATGATAAAAAATGGAGCGGGTTCAATTATTAATATTGCATCTGTTTCATCATCGACAAAAGGCATACCAAATAGATTTATATACTCTGCCTCAAAGGCTGCTGTATTAGGTATCACTAAATCTGTAGCAGCCGATTACATCAATGACGGTATAAGATGTAACGCTATTTGCCCTGGCACTATACAAAGTCCATCTTTAGAACAAAGGTTAATAAACATGGGTAACTATGAAGAAGCTAGAAAACAGTTTGTTGCTAGACAGCCTATGGGAAGGTTTGGAGAAGCTGAAGAAGTAGCTAATCTTGCAGTTTATTTAGCAAGTGATGCCTCAGCTTTTACCACAGGACAATTTCATATAATTGATGGCGGTATATGCATGTAGTTATAAAATACTTTTATATATTATTACCAACTAACAATTAAGAAAGGAAACAGAAATGAAATTATTACGTTTTGGAGATATCGGAAAAGAAAAACCAGGAATTTTAGATAAAAATGGGATAATTAGAGATTTATCTGGACATATTATAGATATTAATGGTGATACAATTAATGATGAGAGTTTAAATAAAATTTCTTCTATTGATTTATCTACTTTACCGATTGTTCCTGATGGCACAAGACTAGGTGCTTGCGTAGGAAATATTGGTAAATTTTTATGTATTGGCTTGAATTATTCTGATCATGCTGCAGAAAGTGGGCTTCCAGTGCCCAGTGAGCCAATTCTTTTTTCTAAAGCCACCTCTGCAGTTGTAGGTCCAAACGATAATATTGAAATACCAAGAAATTCAGCTGAGACTGATTGGGAAGTTGAGCTTGGCATTGTCATAGGAAAAAAGGCAAAATATTTAAATGAAGGTGAGGCTGAAGAATATATAGCCGGTTATTGTGTTGTTAACGATGTATCAGAACGAGAATTCCAGATTAAAAGAGAAGGTCAATGGACAAAAGGAAAATCGTGTGACACTTTTGGACCTACTGGACCTTATTTAGTAACCAAGGATGATATTACTGATGTTCAAAATTTAAAAATGTTTTTAGATGTAAATGGTAAAAGAATGCAAGATGGTTCAACTAACACTATGATATTTTCTGCTAATTATATTGTTTATTACTTATCTCAATTTATGAGTTTAAACCCAGGCGATATAATAGCTACTGGTACTCCTCCTGGAGTAGGACTAGGTATGAAACCTCCAGTATTCTTAAAACCAGGCGATAAAATGAGATTAGGAATTGAAGGACTTGGCGAACAAAATCAAATATGCGTACAAGGATAATTATATTTTTAATAAATATATAATTCTTAAATTTTAGTGGGCTTATTAATTACTGAACCTTAACTATACATGGTATTTCAGTCTTTTCCTCCATGTTAAAAATAGATCTTCCAGTATGGTTAAGGTGCAAGCCATAAGTATGAATTGACAAGGCAACCTCATTCCCGTTGTTCCAAACACTATGAATATCCTCTGGCAAACAACACGAAACCTGGCCAGGAAGAAGAGTCTCCTCGTGACTTTTAATTAAATTGGCATACCCAGGCTTGGAACCATCATCAACTCTTGTGTAATTGGTCTCATGCTCTTGACCTTGAATTCCTGCAACTACTGCCCATGTTTTGTGATTATGTGGCGCAAGACCTTTATTAGGTGCCCACGCTATAGCAAAAATAGCTAATTTATGATCCTGTTCTTCATGTAATAAATGCAGACCAAAGCCTTGTTCTGGATCAACATTATAATACTCAGGTTTGATCCAATCCCTATTGAGAGCAATTTTTTTAGCTAGTGGTTTGATTTTTTCAATGATATTATTTTGATCAATATATTCTTTAGTAATTGAACGTAGATCATTTATATAACTTTTTAATGAATAAGTGGTCATTTAAGTATCCTAAAAAAAATTAATAGATTAAATCTATTATCATATTGCTATATATTCAAATAAATTGATTAAAATGAAACTAAATGAAACAAATTTTCTAATAATTCATAAACTTAAACTAATTTTTTATCTTTTCTTTTAAAGAACTGGCAATTAGTGCTCTTTTCTTTATCTCAGTATAGCTTGAAATGACTTCAGGTACTAACCAGCTTCCACCAACGCATAAGACATTTTTTTGACCAAGCCAGTCACTTGCATTTTTTTCATTTATACCTCCAGTTGGACAAAACATAATATCAGGGAAAGGTCCTCTTAATGATTTTATATATTCAATGCCTCCAGAAGCTTCTGCAGGAAAAAATTTAAAAATTTTATATCCTAAATCTAATAAGTTCATTATTTCACTTGCGTTAGAAATACCCGGTAGAAACGGAAATTTCGCTTCCAAAGCCTTCCTTGCTAATTTTTTTGTACAACCAGGACTAACAGCAAAACTTGCTCCAGCATCTTTTACAGATTTTAAATCTTTTACGTTTAAAACTGTCCCAGCACCAATTCTAAGTGATGGGTATTTTTTAGAGACTTTTTCAATAGCTTTTAAAGCGCATGGTGTTCTCAGAGTTATTTCAACTGCCTTAATTTCACCTTCTATTAAAGCGTCAAAAAGATTTTCAATTTTATCTAAAGTATTAATTGTTAAAACTGGCATTACCGGAGTTATTGTCAAAATAGAATTAATATAGTTATGCATAAACTTTCCAAACATAATTTTTTAATTTAACTTTTTAAGTAAATATGTTGTTATGCATTTTTCTTCAATAATTATTTGCTGAGAGGTTTTTATGAAAGTTTTAATAATGGGTGGAGCTGGAATGATTGGGCAAAAATTGCTTAATTTAATTCTTAAGAACAAAAAATTAAAAAATGAAGAAATTACAGAAATTACTCTGTTTGATATTATTGAATCTCCATATCCATTAAACTCTTCAATACCTATTAAAACTAAATCTGGAGATATTTCTGATCCAAAAACAAGTATTGATCTTATCTCGTCTAAACCTGATATAATTTTTCACCTAGCTGCAATAGTTTCTGGACAAGCTGAGCAAGAGTTTGATTTAGGATGGAATATCAATGCTAAAGGAAGCTGGAGTTTGTTTGAAGCAATAAGACACAAAGGAGATAATTATTGCCCAAGGGTTGTCTTTACAAGTTCAATAGCTGTTTTCGGAGCTCCATTCCCAGAAAAAATACCAGATGATTTTTTCACAACTCCACTTACTTCTTACGGTGCTCAAAAAGCTATTTCTGAGCTTTTATTAGCTGACTATTCTAGGAAAGGCATGGTTGACGGAATAAGTATTCGACTACCAACAATTTGTGTAAGACCAGGAAAACCTAACTTAGCTGCATCAGGTTTTTTCTCAGGCATTATTCGTGAACCTTTAAATGGAAAAGAAGCAATACTTCCTGTAAGTGATGAAGTTAGACACTGGCATGCAACTCCTCGTTCAGCAGCAGGTTTTTTAATTCACGCAGCTGAAATTGATACGTCTACATTAAATAATAGAATAACCCTGAACATGCCAGGGCTGTCAGTAACAGTTAAAGAGCAGATAGAAGCTCTTGGAAGAGTTGCTGGCAACGATGTTGTTAAGTTAATAAAATACAAACCGGATCCAATGATCCAAAAAATAGTTGCTGGTTGGGCAAGGAATTTTGAAACAAAAAGGGCTATTCAATTAGGTTTTAAAGCAGAAAATAATTTTGATGAAATAATTAAAGTTTATATCGAAGATGATCTAAATCACAAAACTTAAAATAAAAGCCTACTTTTTTAGTCGGAAAACATAATGTGGCAATTTTGGATAGATAGAGGCGGAACTTTTACTGACATCGTGGCTAAAAACCCTGATGGAAATATAGTTGTTGATAAACTCCTTTCAGAAAACACATCAGCTTATAAAGATGCAGCTATCGCAGGAATAAAAAGAATTCTTGGTTTAAATAATTGTGACACTATTCCAACCAACAAAATTTCATGTGTAAAGATGGGGACAACAGTTGCAACGAATGCTTTACTAGAACGTAAGGGAGATAGAACTCTTCTTTTAATAACCGATGGCTTTGGAGATTTGTTAAAAATTGGTTATCAAAACCGACCACTTTTATTTGACTTGGATATTAAACTACCTGAATTATTATATGAAAAAGTTGTTGAAATACCAGAAAGACTAGATTCTCAAGGTAAAGTCATAAAAAATCTAGACATAAAAAAAGCTAGGCAAGCTTTGAGAGAAGCAAAATCAGAGGGAATAGATAGTGTTGCCATTGCATTTATGCACTCATACGTGAACCCAGAACATGAGAATATAATAGCAAAAATTGCTGAAGAAGAAAATTTTAATCAAATTTCAGTAAGTCATAGAGTTTCTCCATTAATTAAGTTAGTCGGAAGAGGTGATACTACAGTTGTTGATGCATATCTCTCTCCTATCCTCAGAAGATATGTAAATCAGATCTCAGAAGAACTTAAAGGAACAGAGACAACAAAGTTAATGTTTATGCAATCAAATGGTGGTTTGACTGATGCTAACTTTTTCCAAGGTAAAGATGCCTTATTATCAGGTCCAGCTGGGGGTGTGGTAAGTATGACAGAAACAGGAAAACAGGCAGGTTATAATAAACTAATTGGATTTGATATGGGTGGAACTTCTACAGATGTTTGCCACTTTGCAGGTGAATATGAAAGATCATTTGAAACAGAGTTGGCAGGAGTTAGAATTAGAGCCCCTATGATGGAAATTAATACTGTCGCTGCAGGTGGAGGTTCAATTCTTTCATTTAAAGATGGAAGATTTCAAGTTGGTCCTGAAAGTGCTGGTGCAATCCCTGGACCAGCCTCTTATGGTAAAGGTGGCCCTCTAACGGTTACTGATTGTAATGTTTTATTAGGAAAGCTACACCCTAACCATTTTCCAAAGGTTTTTGGTGAGAACGGAGATGAACCTCTTAACACAGCTATTGTTAAGAAAAAATTTCTAGATTTATCAAAACTCATTTCAGAACAAAACAATCAACCTATAATGGATATTTATAAAGTAGCTGAAGGTTTTTTAAAAATTGCTATTGAAAATATGGCTAATGCTATAAAAAAAATATCAATTCAAAAAGGCTACGATATAACCGGTTACACAATGAATTGTTTTGGAGGAGCCGGAGGTCAACATGCATGTCAAGTAGCTGACTCTCTTGGTATTTCAAGAGTCCTTATACACCCATATGCTGGAGTATTATCTGCTTATGGAATGGGCTTGGCTGAAATAAGAAGCATAAGGGAAAGTCATTTTGAAAAAAATATCAAAAATATTAATGATGCCAAAAAATTAATAGATTTATTATCACTGCAAGCAAGAGAGGACTTAAATAAACAAGGAGTTAGTAATTCTTCTATAAGTTTGTCAAAAAATGCCTTTTTACATTATCAAGGCTCTCATCAAAATTTAGAAGTTAAATTTGATACTATATCAAAAATGATCAAATCTTTTGAAAAAGAACACAAAAAAAGATTTGGTTTTTTTGTTGAAGGAAGAGAAATATTCATAGAGATGCTTACGGTTGAAGCTATAAGTAATAATTTTGAAACTCAGGATTTTTCTAGAATTTCTGGACCAACCGAGATATCCAAACCAGTTTCTTATCAAAATATGTTTGTTGATGACTTAGAAACATCTGTTCCAATTTATGAAAGAGATAAACTCAAAATTAATCAAACCATTGTTGGACCTGCAATTATATCTGAGGCAACTGGAACAAATATTATAGAAAAAGGATGGTCAGGCTCTTTAGATAAATATTACAATTTAATTTTATCTAGAGTTGAAGAAAAAAAGAAGGATTTTAGTGTAGGTACTTCTGTAGATTCTGTAATGCTTGAAGTTTTTAATAATCTTTTTATGAATATAGCAGAGCAAATGGGTGCGACATTGGCCAACACCGCTTTTTCAGTAAATATAAAAGAAAGATTAGATTTTTCATGTGCACTTTTTGATGAAGAAGGATCATTGGTTGCAAACGCTCCCCATGTTCCAGTTCATTTAGGTTCAATGTCAGAAGCTATTAGAACAGTAATAAAATTAAACAAAGACAATATTTTCCCAGGTGATGTTTTTGTTTTAAATGCCCCGTTTAACGGAGGAACCCACCTTCCAGATGTAACTGTAATAACACCAGTTTTTGATAAATATAATAAAAGAATAATATTTTTTGTTGCTTCACGTGGTCATCATGCCGACATAGGTGGTAAAACACCAGGATCAGGTCCACCTGACTCAAAACACATTGAAGAAGAAGGGGTATTAATAGATAATTTTAAAATCTTTGACAAAGGAGTTTTCAAAGAAACTGAAATTAGAGAAATATTATCTTCTGGAAAATATCCTTGTAGAAATATAGAACATAATATGGCTGACTTGGCTGCTCAGATAGCAGCTAATAAAACAGGCATTAATGAAATCAACTCAATGATAGATCAATTTGGAATTGAAACAGTCCATGCTTACATGAAGCATGTGCAAAATAATGCTGAAGAATGTATTAGAAATGCAATTGTTAAATTAAATGATGGTAAATATGAGTATGAATTAGATAATGGAGAATTCATAAAAGTAAAAATTAAAATTGATAAAATTAAGCGTCAAGCATTAATTGATTTTACTGGGACTGCTAAAAAAAATCCATTGAACTACAATGCCCCTTTGGCAGTATGTCATGCCGTCATTTTATATGTATTTAGAACATTAGTTGGAAATAATATACCACTAAATGAAGGTTGTTTTAAGCCAATCAAAATTAAAGTACCAAATGATTCAATGATTAATGCTAAATATCCCTCAGCTGTCATAGCTGGCAACACAGAAGTAAGTCAGTTAACATGCAACGCTTTATTTGGGGCTTTAGGGGTTATTGCAGGGAGTCAGGCAACTATGAATAATTTCATTTGGGGAAATGACAGAATTCAAAATTATGAGACTATTTGCGGGGGAACCGGTGCTGGACCAAATTTTCATGGAACTTCAGCAGTACAAACACATATGACAAACACAAGAAGTACTGACCCAGAAGTACTTGAAACACGTTTTCCTGTTAGATTAGAAGAATTCTCTATAAGAAAAAATTCTGGTGGTAAAGGAAAATACTGTGGTGGCGATGGAGTTATTCGAAAATTGAGATTTCTTGAGCCAATGACTGTGACAACCTTATGCTCGCATCGGAAAATTCGACCCTTTGGGGTTAATGGTGGTGAACCTGGAGAGTGCGGTAGAGAATGGCTTGAGAAAGAAAATGGCCGAATTATAAATTTAAATGGTAACGATAGTTGTGAAGTAGAAATGAATGATTTGTTTGTAATGCTGACTCCTGGAGGTGGAGGTTTTGGAAAAAAATAATTTATTTATTTTAAATTATTTATCGCTTAAATTTTCTATAGCATGATTAATACCATTTTTTATATGTTCTTCTAAAACCTCTTGAGCCTTTGAATAATTTTTTTCCAGTGTATAATTAAGTAATTTTTTGTGCTCATGAATAGAACTTTTTCCTCGAAAAGTTAAAACAAGAAATTGATACCTTAAATATTTATCAAATATTAATTTATGTAGTTCAATCAAGTTGTTTGAACCACAATTTTTTATAAGAGCTTGATGAAATTCACTATCATATTTTTTCCATTTTTTTTTATCGTCTACTCCCTTTTTCAACATATCATTTTCATAAATATTTAATTTGTGATGAGTAGACAACAGTTCACCCTCCCATTCGGGATTTGAATTTTTAATTGATTTTTTGAGAGCGTGACTTTCAATTAATATTCTTAAATGAGCAATTTCTATTAAATCACCTTTAGAAACAGGACTTACAAAAAAACCTCTCTGCTCTTGAGAGCAAACAAATCCATCACCAGATAGTCTGCTTAAAACTTCTCTTAGAGTAGAAATACTAGTGTTATAATTTTCTTTTAATTCTTGGAGCTTTAATTTTTTAAGTGGAGGCAAATTACCAAAAATAATATCTCTTTTAATATTTTCATATGTACTAACACCAACAGTTTTCAAATCATCAATCATAACATTTTTCTTTTAGAATTAAATAATATCATATATTATATAATAATATCATATATTTTTAGGGTTACAAATGAAAACATCAATAGCAACTGTTTCTATTAACGGAAACTTAAAAGAAAAAATATTGGCCATCTCAAAAGCTGGCTTTGATGGAGTTGAAATTTTTGAGAATGATTTTTTAACATTTAATTTGTCACCCAAAGAAATAAAGAAGATTGTTAAAGATCAAGGTCTAGAAATTACACTATTTCAACCATTTAGAGATTTTGAAGGAATGCCTGACAATCATAGAACTAGAGCTTTTGACAGAGCTAAAAAAAAGTTTGATATCATGGCTGAATTAGAAACAGATTTAATATTAATCTGCTCTAATACATCTAATATTTCTTTGGGTGGATTAGACAGAGCCGCGAATGATTTTTTTGAATTAGGAGAAATTGCAAGAGAAAGATCAATTAAAATTGGTTATGAAGCCCTAGCATGGGGAAAATATATAAATGATCATAGAGATGCGTGGGAGATAGTTAGAAGAGCAAATCATGAAAATGTTGGCATTATTCTAGATTCATTTCATACACTCTCAAAAAATATTGATCTAAACTCAATAACAACCATTCCCAAAGAAAAAATATTTATAGTTCAACTCGCAGATGCTCCCTTACATAATATGGATCTACTATATTGGAGTAGACATTACAGAAATATGCCAGGCCAAGGTGATTTACCAATATCAAACTTTATGGATGCTCTAAATAAAACAGGATACGATGGATATTTATCCCTAGAAATTTTTAATGATAATTATAGATCTGGACCAAGAAATTTAATAGCAAAAGATGGCCAAAGATCCCTCATATCTCTTATTAACAAAAGTAAAACAAAAAATAAACAAGAGTTAAAAATCAATCAAATAGAGTTCATAGAATTTGCTGCTAATGAGAAAAATTTAAAAGAACTAGAAAATACTTTAAATGCATTAGGCTTTAATGAAATAGGAAAGCATCAACTCAAAAAAATAAAATTATTTGTATTTGATAATGTAAAGTTCATTATTAATTATGAAAACACACTTCTCATAGAAAAAAATAGTAAAAAAGGTCCATACCCATATGCTTATGGTATTAATATAAATAGTTTAGATTTATTATTTAAACAGGCTGAATTATTAGATATTAGCTTAATTAAAAAACAAGAAAATTTAAATTTATCCATGGATGCAATTAATCATATTGATGGATTAATTTATGTAATTGAAAGTAATGATAATAATATTTGGGAAAAAGATTTTGGATACTGTCCATCACCTGCAAAAAATGATTTTAACGTCAAAATAGATCATATTGCCCAAACACTTAATCAAGATGAAATGTCATCTTCATTATTATCTTACTCAGTTTTGTTTAGTTGTAAAAAATCACCTATTGTCGACATAATTGATCAATATGGAATTACAAAAAGTCAAATAATCGAAAATAAAACACAAACTTTTAGAATGACTATGAATGGAGCAGATAATTCAAACACTATTGCGGGACAATTTCTTAAAAAAACAACAAGACCTGGCATTCAGCATGTTGCTCTTAGTTCTGACAACCTAATTGCTCTAGTTAAAAAGTTGAAAAAAAAAGGTCAAGAATTTCTCAAGATATCAGATAATTATTATGATGACATAGAAGCCCGTTTTGGATTAGATTTTAATTTTTGCAATGAATTGAAGGAATTAAATATATTATATGATGAAGATGAGAATGGTTCCTTTCTTCAGGTGTATACAAACCTAATTAATAATACTTTCTTCTTTGAAATCGTACAGCGAATTAATAATTATCAAGGATATGGTGCAAACAACGCACTATTTAGAATAGCAGCACAGAAAAATATAATTTAATTAAATTGTTTTAATAAAGCTAATAATTTTACTTTTAATTGCTTCA
The DNA here is from genome assembly GCA_016777645.1 of Alphaproteobacteria bacterium. Lineage (GTDB taxonomy): Bacteria > Pseudomonadota > Alphaproteobacteria > Puniceispirillales > Marisalimonadaceae > Marisalimonas. The sequence continues at coordinate 11,140 of JADHRC010000002.1, read as the reverse complement.
TCTTGAATATGAAATCTGTCAACAGTTTGTTCCCAATCGGTATCTTTATGATTATTAATAAACAATGAGTATTCATTACTGGATTTTATATCTTGATTTAATTTGGATCTTGAAAAAAGTATTAAAACTAAAGATCTTATATCCATATTTCTTATATCAAAACTTAACTCTATAACTTTATTGAAATCTTCAGCAAAGAAATAACCTAATATTAAATCTTTTATTCTATTGTCAGATGTGGATTGACCCTGTGGAACCGGATCTAATTCAAATGCCTTATTTAATAATTCTAAACCTTTATCAACTTTACCTGTTCTTACTAAAACCTCACCATAACCAGATAAAACCCTAGGGTCATTAGGAACCATATTAAATGCTTTTCTACCATGATCTTCAGCTAAAATATAATCATGGTCGCTTAAATAAACTGCTGACAACATTCTATGGCACTCAAAGTCATTCTCATTTAATTCCAGAGCTTTTTCAATATTATCTTTGGCCTCAGAAAATACCTCATCGCTATCACGGTCTGTAAAGCCTCTATATAAAGCTTGCCCCAAAGTACAAACTTTCCAAGCATATGCCTGAGCATTACCAGGGTCGGCTATTAAAGCTTTGTCAAAACACTTAAGAGCTTCAATATTTGCTTCTTTAGTAAATTTGTGATGATTTTCTTTGCCTCTTAGGAGGTATTCATAAGAAGTGATATTCTCGGTAGGTTTTCTTTTAGATCTCTGCAATGAACTGATTTCTATCTCACCAAGCAAAGCAATTGATATTTTTCTTACTATCTCGTCTTGCAAATCAAAAATATCTTCCATAACCCTATCATATTTATTGCTCCAAATAATACTATCATCATTAGCATCACTCAATTCAATGTTTATCCTAACTCGCTTACCAGAAGCTCTGATACTCCCAGTAACTACAAAATCTAGCTCAAATTTCTTTGAAAACTCCTTAAGGTCTTCATTTTCGTTTTTGAAATTTACAGTTGTTTGCCTAGAAAGAATTTCAAACTCTCGCATCATAGAAAATTCTGTTATTAAATCCTCTACAATACCATCCACTAAAAAACCACTATCTTGATCTTGGCTATTATTAACAAAGGGTAAAATTGCAAATTTAAGTTTTTTATTAATAATTTTATTAGACGCTTTTTTGAATTTATTTTTACCATCACCCAATAAAGAAAAGACTTCAAAATTATTCGAAATGTTTTTTAAATCTATCTTTCCAAGGGGATAAATAGGTTCACCTATTTTATTATTTATATGTTGTTTTACAATATCAGATATCAGGATTTCTCCTGATGGTGATTGACTTTCCAATCTTGCGGCAATATTTACACCATTTCCGTAAATATTTTCTCCCTCAATAATTATATCATCCAAATGTATACCAACTCTCCAGTAAAGCTTTGGATTTGTTTTTTCTAGATCATTTCTGACTTTAATTGCTTTTTGAAACTCTATTGCAGCGTTTACACTACTAACAGGACTATCAAATTCTGCAATTACAGAATCCCCCGCAGTATGAAAAATTCTACCAGAATATTTATTTATTAAAGGGTCAATGATTTCACGACAAGCCTTCAAACTCTCTAAAGTTTTTTCTTCTTGTGTTTCCATATGCTTACTAAAACTAACACAATCTGTCGCAAGAATGGTTGCTAATTTTCGTCTCACTTGGGACAATTTGAAACCCCTCATATTGAATTATATTATATATTCTAACTGTTTTATTTCCTATAAAACAAATAGTTTTAAAAAAAAATGAACACCCAAGTTTAAAATGTTTTAAATGCATGCAAAATCATATTTAAGTTTATACAAAAAATCTTAAAGCTTTTTTTCAAAAACCTATATTATTTGTTAATATATATTCATTCACATAACTATTTTTAAAAAAAGTGGAACTAAAATTGATGTTGTTAGTCCACTTAAACCCATACCTACAGCTGCAAATACACCAGCATTTTTATCTCTACTCATAGCTCTAGCAGTACCTATACCATGACTAGCTAAACCCAAGCTAAAGCCCCTAGCTTCCATTTTTTTTAATTTTATAAGATCAAAAACAAAAACCCCTAATGATGCCCCTATCACTCCTGTTATTATTGTTATAATTGCTGTTAAAGAAGGAATGCCTCCAATAATTTCAGAAATTCCCATTGCAATTGGCGCCGTAACGCTTCTTGGTAATAAGCTTAAAATTAATTCCTTTTGGATTTCAAATTGTAATGACAGAATATATGTAACTAAAATAGCAAAAACAGATCCTATGATAAGAGATATAAATATGGCTTTACTATTTAAAATTATTAAATGCCATTTTCTATAAATTGGGATTGCTAAAGCAACCGTAACAGGTCCCAGAAGAAAATGAATAAACTTTGCACCTTCAAAATAACGCTCATACTTAATATCAAATGATATTAAAATTAGACTAACTAACAAAACACTTATTGCGACTGGGTTCAATAGAGGAAATAAATTTGTTCTTCTATAAATTGAATCTGATATTATATAAGATCCTATAGTTAAAGTAAGCCAAAATAAAGGCTCAGCCTGAAGATAAACCCATATACTATATAGTTTTTGTTGATCTATCATTTTTGGTTATCTTCTTTAAGCAGTCTTTCCATTATAAATCCGGTTATTGCAAGAGTTAACAAAGTACCTAAAATTATTATAGTAATTACTGATATTAAATTCTCTTCTAAAAGAGTTAAATGCATTACAACCCCTACACCTACAGGAATAAATAATAAAGGAAGGTAATTTAGTAGACTTTCACATGAACTTACAAGCTCTCTTTCAAAGGTGCTTGGTGACCTATTATATCTATTTTTTAACAATAAAACGCTGAGTAGAAGAATTAATCCTATAACAGGACCAGGAATACTTAATTCAAAAAATTTTTGAACAAATTCTCCAGCTAATTGAAATAAGAAAATAGTAAAAATACTATTTAGCATAAAAACCTTGTTGAATATATAACCTAATTAAAAGAAAGCCTGAATACCAGTTTGTGCCCTTCCAAGAATTAAGGCGTGCACATCGTGAGTACCCTCATAAGTATTAACAGTTTCAAGGTTCATTAGATGCCTCATCACTTGATATTCAGCATGTATGCCATTTCCTCCATGCATATCTCTAGACATTCTAGCAATATCAAGAGCCTTGCCACAATTATTTCTTTTTATAAGTGAAATAGACTCTGGCGCCAAACTACCTTGATCGAATAATCTGCCAACTTGAAGAGCAGCAGCTAATCCCAAAGTAATTTCTGTTTGCATATCAGCCAATTTTTTTTGAATTAATTGAGTTGCAGCAAGCGGCTTTCCAAATTGTTTTCTATCCAGAGTATACTGACGAGCCCTAAACCAACAATCTTCAGCAGCCCCCATTACTCCCCAAGCTATTCCATATCTAGCTCTATTTAAACATCCAAAAGGACCTTTTAGACCAGTAACGTTAGGCATAAGATTTTCATCAGGAACAAAAACGTTATCCATAACTATTTCACCAGTAATTGATGCACGTAATGACAGCTTGCCATTTATTTTAGGAGCAGTTAATCCACTCATACCTTTTTCAAGAATAAAACCTTTTATTGCGTTATCATGATGTTTCGATTTTGCCCATACTACAAAAATATCGGCAATTGGTGAATTAGAAATCCACATTTTTGAACCAGATAACAAATAGCCATCTTGAACTTTAGTTGCTGTGGTTTTCATTGATCCAGGGTCAGAACCAGCATCCGGTTCTGTTAACCCAAAACATCCAATTAAGTTACCAGAGGCTAAACCTGGCAAATATTTTAATCTTTGTTCTTCGGAGCCGTAAGTGTAAATTGGGTGCATTACTAATGAAGATTGCACAGACATCATTGACCTATAACCAGAGTCAACTCTTTCCACTTCTCTTGCTACGAGACCGTATGATACGTAAGAAGCTCCAGCACATCCATATTTTTCTGGAATTGTAATACCCAATAACCCTAGCTCACCCATTTCCTTAAAAATATCTTTATCTGTTTTTTCGTCTAGAAAAGCTTCTTCCACTCTAGGTAAAAGTTTAGATTGAGCATAATCATGAGCTGTTGATTTAATAAGTTTCTCTTCTTCAGAAATTAGAGACTCTAATAGCAGGGGATCTTCCCAATTAAATTTGGTTTTAACTAGCTTATTAGATTTTAGATCCACTATTTTTTTATCATTATTTTTAGCTTGAGTATCCATATTAGTTCCTTTTTTTTTGCTATATTACTTAATATATCAAAATTAAACAATATCTATTCAGTCTTGGTTAATTCTGCTAGATGTCTTTCAACAAAATCTAATCTATCTTGACCCCAATAAATTTGATCTTCTATAATAAATGTAGGAGCGCCAAAAACATCACTTTTGATTGCTTGATTGGTATATTGATCAAGAATTTCTCTACACTCAGTACTCTTGCCAAATGACAAAATATCATTTGAATTTAATCCTGTTTCATCTAATATTTTAGATAATATTTTTTCATCATCAACATCTAACTCTTTTATCCAAAGTGCACTCATTATATTATTAGCTAGAATAAATTCTTTATCCGTTTTTTTAATTTTAGCAGCAATAATTATCAATGATGGTAAAAGAGATTTTGAAGGAAAAAATTTTGGCTGAGGAACTAGTTTTATTTTTAAAAATTCACTCCATCTATTCAATTCTTGCAAGCGTATTTTTTGCCTTTGGGGGGGTCTCTTGGAAACGGGAAGTCCTCCCGAAATTGGAAAAATTTCTCCATAATTAACCGGATACAAATTCAATTTTACATCGAATTTTTTAACTATTCTTTCCAAACGCATATGCCCAAGGAAAGTCCATGGACTTCCATGACTCATAAAATAATCAATTTCTATCATTTTTTACTCTAAAATATTAATCACCAAAACCAGATCCTGCTTTTTTGTATTCATTTCTAGGAGGACTAAAAATATCTAATATTTTTGCACCATGTGATCCAGCTACAATACCATGCTCAACTCCACCTGGTGTTTGCCAAAAATCTCCCTTCTTTATTGCAATTTGTTCTTCTCCTTGGATCCTTATCCCTGAACCTTCAATTAAAAAACCCCACTGTTCTTCTGGATGTGAATGTATTTTTCCTTTAGCATTTGGTTCAACGGTTACAATAGATAGCATAGCTTGTTCACCACAAAATATTCTAGTAGAAATACCCTCACCTAACACTCTATTGATTCCCGATTTAAGATCATCAATGTTATAAAAATTATTTTTTTGTGACATATATTGCTCCTTATAAAATCTAAGCGGGCTTATCGCCAGCAAAAGTAATCCTATGCATTAACCTTCTTTGGCCGTGATAATCATTAATAGGATTGTGCATTGTGCATCTATTATCCCATATTGCAACTGATCCTGACTCCCATCTAAATCTACAAGTGAATTCTGATTTAATTTGATGTTTAAATAGGAATTCTAAAATTGGTTGGCTTTCCTCCTCTGTCATTCCAACAAAATTGGTTGTATGCGCTTCATTTACATAAAGTGATTTTCTTTTAGTCTCCGGGTGAGTTCTAACCACAGGATGAACAGCCCTTAATTCATCTCCTTTCAGACCAACTGAAGCATGCTTCATTATATCTGATCTTGTTTTTGCCACTCTTGCCTTCCCAGAAATATTAACTGCTTCCAAAGTATTAAGAAACTTTTTCATACCCTCTGATAAACTTTCATAAGCTAAATATTGATTAGACCACTCTGTATCACCACCATAATGAGGTATCTCGATACCATATAACATCGTCCCCATAGGTGGTTCTTCTTGATATGTTGTATCACTGTGCCAAATACCACCAAAATTATTAATGTCCGTTTCCTTCTTCAAGATAGGTGTTATTTCTGGAAATTCATCTAAACTTTTAACAAAAGGATAAACAATAGGTTTACCAATTCTTTCCGCAAATGCTTTCTGTGTTCTCGGTTCAAACTTTTGATTTCTAAAAAAAATAACTTGGTAGGTTAAGAGTGCATCATAAATTTCTTCAATAATGTTGTCCGGAAGATTATCAGATAAATTAACATTCTCTATTTGAGCACCAAGAGCTCCAGCAGTTGGAAAAACCTCTATATTTTTAAAATCTTTCTTAATATTAAAATTTAAATTCATTTGGTAAAATTTTCTCCTTCAAAAATTAAGATACATGTAAGAAATTAATTGCACTTAAAATATTAAACAGCAATAGTTTAAATGATAAATCAAAAAATTATTACTATTAATTGTAAAGTTATGAAATGGAAAAAATAAAGTCTCCGCATCTTGAGGTTAACGAGGATTGGTTAAGTCTTAGAAAAGAAGAAGCACTTCTTCCAGATCTCCCTATAATTGATCCGCATCATCATCTATGGAATGTTGGTTTTGGCAAATACTATGTTGAAGAATTGTTAAATGATATAAATTTTTCTGGTCATAATGTTAAAGCAACAGTGTATATTATGAGCTCTTCTAATACTAAAATATATTCAACTCAAGGGCCTGACGAATATAAAACTCTACCTGAAATAGAATTCGCCACAAATGAAGGTAAAAGAAGTGACCTTATTCCCAATAACCATGTAAAAGTGAATGCATCAATAGTAGGTTCATTAGACCTAACTCATGGAGTCAAGATTAAACCTGTAATTGAGAAAGGATTGGAAATTAGTGAAGGGCGCCTAAAAGGAATAAGAATGTTATTAGCTTCTCATAAGGACCCCAGAATAACATCTGGGGCTGTAAAGTCTGACTTAGGGCTTATGCTTCATCCAAATTTTATTGAAGGGGCTAAATGCCTGGAGGAAGCAGGTTTATCTTTGGATTTTTGGATATATCATACCCAACTTCATGAAATGGAACAAATAGCAAAAGCTCTTCCTAATTTGAATATTATACTGAACCATATAGGCGGGCCTATTCACATAGGAGATTACGAAGGGAAACAAGCTCTTACTCATAGAGAATGGCGATCAGCAATGCTGAGGTTATCACGACTACCAAACATATGTGTAAAGTTGGGAGGTTTAGGAATGGCAGTAAATGGAGCTAAGTTTCACTTGCAAGAAAATCCACCAACCTCGACTGACTTATCAGAGATCTGGAAACCATGGATTTATGAAACTATCAATATGTTTGGCGTTGAAAAGTGTATGTTTGAAAGTAACTTTCCTGTTGACAAAGGATCATGCAGTTATGGTTCACTCTGGAATGCTTTTAAAATTATTTCTAAAGAGATGTCACAAGACGAAAAAAATAAATTATTTTATGAGAACGCAGCTAATGTATACAAAATACAAATATAACCATGGAACCTGTGAGGTCAGTTAAATGCAAGTATCTATTCTTGAACAATCAGTGTCTGTTGAAGGAAAACCTCACTCAATTACTATTCAGGAAAGTATTAACCTTGCTATAAAAGCAGAACAGTTAGGTTTCAAAAGATTTTGGGTATCTGAGCATCATAATCACCCCACCATAGTAGGGAGTGCTCCAGAAATTTTGATGGCTGCTATAGCAGCTCAAACTAAAACAATAAGAATTGGTAGCGCAGGAATAATGTTGCCACATTATGCCCCCTTCAAAATAGCCGAACAGTTTAAGGTTTTAGAAGCTATCGCTCCAAATCGAATTGATTTAGGGCTAGGTAGAGCCCCTGGCTCTGATGGGAGAACGGCCCTAGCTTTAAATCCTAATAGTAGAGAAGACAGTGAGCAATTCCCGAGTAATGTAAGGGATTTAATCGCGTGGGTTTCTAATGAAAAACTATTAGAAGGTCACCCCTTTAGGCATCTAGTAGCCCAGCCTGAAACTAAAACAAATCCTGAAATTTGGATGTTAGGAACTTCTAATTATGGAGCACAACTAGCTGCCTACCTTGGTATTCCTTATTGTTTTGCTCATTTTATAACTGATGGTCAAGGCATGAAAAATGCTATTGACCTTTACAAATCTGAATTTAGACCAAGCAAAAATTTAAAAAAACCATTAGTTAATGTTTGTTTATGGGCTCTAACAGCTAATACAGAAAAAGAAGCTAAATATCTTTTTTCTTCAAGAGCAGCATGGAAAATAGGTAGAAACTTTGGGCATTTAGCTCCTATAACAGACCCTGACAATGCACTAAATATAATTTCTGTTAACGACTGGGAAAAAGAGTACGAGTTTATGTATAACAAATCGATGGTTGGAGACATAAATTTAGTTTACGACAAAATTAACGTTCTGGTAAAAGATAATGATATTGACGAAATAGCCATCTTAACATGGTGTCACAATGAAAGTGATAGGATTAAGTCCTATGAATTATTTGCCAAAAGCTTTAATTTAAATTCAAAAAGCAACCTTCAAAAAACTTGTCTATAAGTCAAATTTAAATATAGGTTACCTTAAATAATTAATTTTCATTTTGGAGTTTATGTTGTTATATCTAAATAAAATTATTTCCACACGAAACCTAATACTTGGTATTTCTTTTTTGTTTTTATTTACAGGATGCTCACAGACGAATATGAAGGAGTTTGAAAATAATCAGCCCAAATTAAATTTATTCTCTTTTTTTAAAGGGGAAACTATAGCCTATGGTATATTTGAAGATAGATTTGGAAATTTAAAAAGGCAGTTTCGTGTAAAAATAAATGGTGAAGTACAAGGTAAAACTCTTACATTAGACGAAGATTTTTTATATGACGATGGAGAAAAAGCTAAAAGAATATGGAAAATCACAGAAATTATAGACAAAAATAATAATATCACTTTTGAAGGTGAAGCCAGCGATGTTGAAGGAAAAGCTTCTGGGTCAGTCTCTGGTAATACTCTTAACTGGTCATATGACATTTACCTAAATATTAAAGGATCAAATATCAAAGTTCACTTTAATGATTGGATTTATAAACAAAGTGAGGATCTAGCAATAAACAGAGCGTATGTTAGTAAGTTTGGTTTAAATATAGGTTCTGTAACCTTGGTTTTTTTAAGAGGTGATGCCATTAAAAATCATAGTTCATTTGATTTAAGTAAATGGTAAGGCAAAGTGATAAGAAAAATCCTAATTTTAATAATTCTATTTTTTTTAAATATTAATACACTTTTCGCAGAAACTATTAATAAAGATTTAGGATTAGATACCGAAAAAATAATATTAAAGTATTTTCCCAGCTATGAAATAGTAGGTAAAGCCAATTATAGTTTTCTTATTTGGAATATATATGACGCGACATTAATTACAAAAACTGGTGAACTTAATAACAGTGAATTTATCTTGGTTCTGAAATATAATAAAGTAATTAAAAAAGATAGATTGATTAATGAGACTATAAATGAATTTAAGAAACAAGCTAATTTTAAAGAAGAATATTTGATTGAAGTTAGAGAAATTTTAGAAAAAACTTTTAAAGAAACTAAAGTTAACAGTGTTTTTATTGGGATAAAAAATATAGATAAATCATTTTTTTATTTTGATGGTCAAAAAATTCTTGAATCAGAAGACCAAAAATTTATAAACCACTTTTTCAATATTTGGTTAAGAGAAGATAGTCAAAATCCTAGCTTCACAAAAAAGCTAACAGGCAAGGAATAATAGAAAATTTATGAGATTAAGCGCTTTCTTTTTTGAAATTGTTCCTTTGTCAGGTTTTTTTATAAGTGCTCAATATTATAATCTGATAATTTCTGCAATTATCTCTCTGATATTAAGTGTATTAGTAATTATAACATTCTATTTTATTGAAAAAAGAATTTCAAAATTCCAAATCTTTGGCATATGTATGTCTGGTTTAATAACTATCTTTGCCTATTTATTTAATGATGAAATATTTGTTAAAATCAAACCAACTATTTTTAACGGATTTTTTAGCGCAGTTTTGTTAATTGGAATATTGAATAAAAAAGCAATGATGAAACAGTTTTTTGGTTCACAATTTTTTTTAAATGATGAAACATGGTATAAACTAAGCTTAAGATGGGGTTTGTTTTTTTTGTTATTAACTATCATAAACGAAATTGCATGGAGAAATCTTGAAACTGAAGATTGGGTCTTTTTGAAAGTTTTTCTCTTATCACCATTAGTTGGAATTTTTATGCTAGCACAATTACCTCTAACTTTAAGAGGCAGAATAAACAAATAGCAACTTAACAATAAAAATTTAATCGAGGTATTTAATGGGTATTAAAATTACTAATGTTGATATTCACGTCATAAAATCAGATTTAGACGTTCCTTTTGCCTTCTCTCAAGGCTGGGTGAACAAAAGGTCAGCAACATTAGTTGAGATTAAAACTAATGAAGGGATTATTGGATGGGGTGAAGCTTTTTGTCAAGGATTAGAACCTCCTGAAATTTCAGCTGCAGTTATTGAAACTGCTCTTAAGCCTTTACTTTTAAATCAGTCCCCTTTGGATATAGAAGTTCTTTGGCACAAAATGTATAACAATACAAGAGACTTTGGAAGAAAAGGTTCTGTTATATCAGGTATTAGCGCTATAGATATTGCATTATGGGATATTTTAGGGAAATACCACAATCAACCTATTCATCAATTGTTAGGTGGTGCTTTTAGAACAAAAATTAAACCATATGCTACTGGTTTTTATAGAATTAAAGGTCAAGGAGAAGCCAAAAGACTTGCCGAAGAAGCACTTTCACATTTTGAAAATAAGTTCGATCATATGAAAGTAAAACTAGGATTTGGAATACAGGACGATATAAAATGTATGGAAGCCATATATAAAGTAGTTGAAAATAAAAATGTTACACTAATGATTGATACAAATCATGCTTATGGAAGATCAGAAGCATTAATGTTAGGTGTTGCGCTAAAAGATTATAATTTACGTTGGTATGAGGAGCCTGTTGTACCTGAAGACATTAAAGGGTATGTAGAGTTAAAATCAAAACTAGATGTGCCAATTGCAGGTGGTGAGAATGAACATACTTTATATGGCTTTAGATCTCTATTTGAAAATGGAGCAATTGATATAGCTCAACCAGATATAGGTTCATGTGGTGGTATATCTGGTGCAAGGCATATAATAAATTTAGCTCAAAGTTTTGGTGTAGAAGTAAATCCACATGTATGGGGATCAGCAATTGCACA
>JADHRC010000063.1 GCA_016777645.1 Alphaproteobacteria bacterium | reverse complement strand
CTCTTATCAATACTTCAAGAGAGCTTAATGAAGCCAAATGAGTTTCTTTTGCTTTTTCACGCCAACTTGTTTCCAAATCAAAGGCTGATAGAGTTTTCTTCAAATTATTCTCTATCCTATCTATTTTTTTAGTTTTACGTTCTAATTCTTTTTTTAATTTAGATAATGACTCGGTTATATTATAAGTACCATTTATAGATTTAAGCTCTTCTTGAATCTCTTGAACAAGAGGTAATGCTTCCTCTGTTTGAGTTTCCACATTTAAATTAGACAAAGAAACAAATTGATTTTTTAATAGTTGTAATTTTGCAACATCTTCAATATCTAAAACAAAATCTCTAAGATCCTCATAGCCTTTATCCGCAGATCTTCTGTATTTCATTTTAAGCGAAGCTTCTTCTTTAAGAACTGTATTAAATTTTTTATAAGTTTCATTCCAATTACTTGGCTTCTCACTAATTAAATTTTTAATTAATACTTCCTCTTCTTTTATCTTTGAACTAACTTTTTCATACTTTTTAGAATCAGTATTTTTATCCAATGTCTGAAGTAATGACTTAAGTTCCTTTATTTCATTTTTGGCTTTATCAATTTTTAATTCGACAAACCTTACATCATCTCTAATGGGCTTGTAAGTTACAGCTAACAAGTTAACCTTCTCATTAGTTTCATAAACAGCCGGAAGAAGTAAAGAAGCGTTATTAATATTTTGTAAACTTTTTGAAAGTTTATTTTGAGTTTTTTTACTCATGAATGATGAATCTAAATTCCTAATGCTTTCTGATAATGAAATAATCTGAGGTGAAATTATTTTGAGTCTATTATGCACATAATCTTCCATGCATGATTGTAGTTTAGGATTAACAGGAGGCGGAGCTGAATTACCAAGAAGAGATAATCTAGTAGGTAAATAATTAACTATGGTCTCTGCATAACCAACAATAATCAAAGCAAAAATCTGAAGAGAGATAAAAGGTATAACTCCTTTATACATACTTATTGTTGAAACAGCTTTAGAAGCAACACCTCTTAAATAAAACAATGCAAAACCAAAAGGAGGTGTTAAAAAAGAAGTCTGAATGTTTAGACCGATCATCACACCTAGCCAAACTGCAGAAATATTTGCACCTGGATCCATTAAAAGAATTGGAGCAACGATAGGTACTACTACAACAGCAATTTCAATAAAATCAAGGAAAAAACCTAAAACGAAAATAACTATCATTACTATAATGAATTGACTCCAGAACCCCCCAGGCATGCCAACTAAAAAATCTTTAACAACCTCTTCACCACCAAAACCTCTAAAAGCAGCAGTCAACATAGTGGCACCAAGAAGTATAATGAAAACCAAAGATGTTGTTTTAGCAGTTTCCAACATAACACCATTTAAGGTGTCATCTATTTTAAAAACTCTCCATGCACTCCAAAAAATTGCAATTAATAAACCCAAAGTACCTATTAGGGCTAAAATAACACCCATAACATCAGAAGGAGTCTGAATTGATCTGATATTTACTGTATATATGGTAGTAACAACACCTATAAAAATAATTGATGCAATGGCAATTATTGAAGGGTAGAAACAAGTTTTTTGTCCTGAGGTCAACCTATAACCAGCCATAATTAAAGCACCAATTGCTCCTATTGCTCCTGCTTGATTGACTGTAGCAATTCCACCAATAATTGAGCCAAGAACAATAAAAATTAGAGTAAGTGGTGGGATTAAAGCTAATAAAACTTTAATCATAAAATCCTTATCTCTTTTACCTTTTAAAGGAACGGCTGGAGCGAGGTCACGCTTAATGTAAGCAGCAACCAAAATGTAGAGCATATATAATCCGACTAAAACTAAACCAGGTAACAAGGCGCCCATAAACATATCACCAGCACTTGTAGAATTCACGCCAAATTCTGAAGGCATCGTTACATTACCAGTAGCCTCTTTATACATCTTTTTTCTAGCCATATCAGCAATATCGACAGCACTTGAAAGTTGATCAGCGAGAATGATAAGAACAATAGAGGGAGGAATAATTTGTCCTAGCGTACCAGAGGCAGCAATTGTCCCTGTTGCTAACCCGTGGGAATAATTGTTTTTTAGCATTGCTGGCAATGAAATCAGACCCATGGCAACCACTGTAGCTCCTACTATTCCAGTAGTTGCAGCTAATAGCGCACCAACAAAAACTACAGATATGCCTAAACCACCTCTTACTGTTCCAAAAAGCTGAGCCATTGTTATCAATAAATCTTCTGCAATACGAGAGCGCTGTAACATTATACCCATAAAAATAAATAAAGGTATTGCTATAAGTGTATCTCTTTCAACCTCCCAGTAAATTCCTCTGAAGTTTGTAATACCTGCAGTTAACCAGTTTAAAGGTCCACCCTGAACAAAAAAAGCTGAAGTGTCTTGTTCAAATATAAATCCAAAAAGACCTGCCATTGCAATTGTAATTATAGCAGATCCAGGAAGAGCAAAAGCTACTGGATAGCCAGAACCTAATGCAAATGCCATTAAACCAAACAAAATTATTAAAAATAAATATTCCATAATTACCTAATTGTTAATGCGATAAATTATCTTGAATTTCTCTTTTTCCATCTTCATTTCTGTAGTCTGCATAACTTTCAAACAAATAACTAGAAAACTGGATCATCATAGATATTGCAAAAATTGCCAAAAAACTAGCAAGCCAGTATTTTGTATACATACCAAATCCAGACTGTGCTGACTCATAACTTAACATAGGGTTAACAATAACATTTGTCTTGTCCCACATTCCAAGCAAAAGGATACACCAACATAAAGTCATTCCTAGGAGTATACTACCATAAGAATTAACAATGCCCTTTGTTTTGGATGAAAATTTAGAATATAAAACATCTACTCTGACGTGACCATCTTCGAATAGAGTGTATGCGCTTGCAAACAAGAATAATGCGGCATACCAAAAACGAACTATGTCACCCTGGAAAGCTTGCTCATAAGAAAATACGAAACGAGTAATAACAATTAATAACTCGGCAATCACAACCAAGAAAGCTAACCATGTAAATGCAATATGTTTTATAAAAGCTCCCACAACAAAACCTAAAAATACAAGAGGAATATGTACATAAGGACCTCTAAACTTAGATCGACCTAATTGTGTTGCTAAATCTTGACCTACAACATCATCTAACAAATCTTCAACTCTTAAAAAAGATATAATTACATCAGCCATACCAACAAAAACAACTGCCCAAAAACAGCTTCTTATAAAATAATTAACAATTTTATTAAGTAATAAGGAGTCTTGCCTTAAAGATTTCTCTCGAAAGAGATAAGATAAGTAAAAAACGCCAACAACTGAAATAAAATAAATAAAAATTTCAGCGAAAATTTTAATATAATCTATATAAGTTAGCCCAGCATCCTGATTAAATAACTGAAATATTTCTGGCCACTCAAGTGCTAGTGTTAAATAAGTATTAATCACAAAAGCAAGCATGGTAGTAACCATAATCCAACCGAATGATCTAATAGTATAATAAAAAGGGTTCATATTAATTTGTATCGTTTAAATTGAGGTATACCAGGCATTAGAAAAAATGCCTGGTATTTATTTTTTTAGTTTTCTATTCCTAAAGCTCTATTTCTTTGCTCATAATAAGGACCTTCTGATAGATTTTTCCATCTTCCAACGTCATCCCTTGCTTTAGCAAAACTTGTATAAATTCTATTTGCTAAATCACTGTGAGCCTGAACTTCTTCAAAAACAGCTTTTGCACCAATAGCCCATGTGTCATATAACTCATCACTAAATTTTCTTACCTTAACACCATGCTCTTCTATCATTTTAGTAAGATAAGTACCATTATTAGCGTTATATTCAGCAGCATTATAATCATTATGTTCATGTGAGCATGCTATAATCATTTGCTTATGAGTTTCTGATAAGTCATTCCAAAACTTAGCATTGAAACCAAACGAGTTAAATCCACCAGGCTCATGCATTCCAGGATAATAGTAATATTCTGCAGCCTCATAAAATTTCATTGCATAATCATTCCATGGACCAACCCATTCACATGCGTCTATAGCTCCAGACATTAAGTTTTCATAAATTTGACCACCTGGCAACGAGACAGGAGAAACCCCAACTTTTGCCATAACGTCTCCACCTAGACCTGGAATACGCATTTTGAGACCTTTAAGATCTTCGGCAGTGTTGATTTCTTTTTTAAACCATCCACCCATTTGCACTCCAGTGTTTCCAGCAGCAAGACACTTAAGGCCAAAAGAACCTGCTAATTCATCCCAAAGCTGTTGACCGCCCATATGATGGATCCAAGCAGCGTTTTCTGTGTAAGTTAAGCCATATGGAACAGAGGTAAAAAAAGCCCAGCCAGGATGCTTACCTTTCCAATAGTAATCAGCTGCGTGATAAGCCTGAGAATTTCCTGATGCAACTTCATCAAAAGAATCAAATGCACCCACCTTTTCCCCTGCAGCAAAATAATTAGTAACAATCTCACCACCAGAAACTTCTTGTACTCTTTTAGCTAGTCGTTGCGCGCCTGTTCCAAGTCCCGGAAAATCTCTACCCCAAGTTGAAACAATATTCAATTCAACCTTTTTAGAAGCTAAAGCTGGAGTTGATAGTGCAGATGCTGCGACAACCCCCGCTCCAGCAGCAACTCCTGCTTTAGTAATAAAATCTCTACGTTTCATTTTTTTCCCCTTTGATAATTAAAACATAATTAATTCATACTAATCTAATCTTTCATAGAAAAAAATAAAAAATAAGTTAATTTTAAAAAAGATTTATTTCAATTTTATTGTGCCTTAAAAACAGTCATTTTTAAGAAAACTATCTGAAAATTGGTGGCCTTGGAAAACCATTTGGCACCATTCTACCAGAACCTCCACGTTTGCCTTGCCAAGTTAACAAGTCTTTTTCTATCCTTTGACGACCGCCATTTAATTGCCAGCTTATTCCTTCACCTTCATTAAAAGTAGTGATATCTGATAAGGTTCCATCTTTATATCTTTGTAAAATTACACCTTTACCTTTATTCAGCTCTGGAACTTCGTCAATCGAATACACAACAAGTTTTCTGTTATTTCCAACTATAGCAATTGTGTCACCTTCAATTTTTTTACATATTTTTGCTTTGTTGTCACCCTTAACATTAATAACCTGTTTTCCTGATTTAGTTTGTGCCATTATATTCTTTGTACTGATTTTAAAACCATGACCTTTTTCTGAAGCAACAATCAAAAATCCATCGAAGAAAGGAAAGCAAGCAATAATTTTAACATCAGCTTTAAGATCAATTGTTAGAGATATTGGCTCTCCAAAACCCCTGCCTGATGGAAGCTTGTTGGCTGCAACTGAAAAAAACCTACCATTGTCAGCAAAAAATATTATTTTATCAGTGCTAAATGCATGAACTTTAAATTTCTCTTTATCACCTTCTCTATATTTCAACTCTATTTCATCACTTAAATGAGATTTTTGAGACCTTACCCATCCCTGATGAGACAGGATAATAGTTATTGGTTCTTTAACAATAAATTGATCCTCGTCAAAGTCATCTACATTTGGTAAGTCTTCAATAACTGTTCTTCTAATACCAATATCTGTAAATTCTTTTTTCAAACTTTTAATATCAGCATATATTTGTTTCCATTGTTCATTATTATTATCAAGAAGTCCTTTAAGAGAGTTTAATTCGCTTTCCAGATCTGAGAGCTCTTTTTTAAGTTCAATTTCTTCTAGTTTTCTTAAAGATCGAAGTCGCATGTCTAAAATAGCATTTGCTTGGATTTCATTAATTGAAAAAAAAGATATTAAAACTTCTTTTGGTTTTTCTTCTTCTCTTATTATCTCAATAACTTTATCAAGATTAAGGTAGACTGTTATGTAACCATTTAAAATATTTATTCTTTTTTCAATTTGAGAAAGTCTAAATTTACTTTTTCTTTGTAAAATAATTTGCCTATGATCAAGCCAACATTTTAAAGCATCTTTTAGCGATTTAACACCTGGCACATTTTTTTCGTCTATTACATTTAAATTGAGAGAAATCCTTGTCTCTAAATCTGTTTTTTTGAAAAGAGTTTCCATTACCATTTCAGGTAAAAAGTTTCTACTCTTAGGTTCTATAACTAACCTTATATTTTCAGTGCTCTCATCTCTTATATCTGACAACATTGGTAAAGATTTATTTTCCATCAACTCTGCAATTTTTTCCAAAAGCCTACTTTTTTGAACTTGATACGGGATCTCATTAACAATAATTTGCCACTGACCTCCTTTTAGTTTTTCAACAAACCATTTGGCTCTTAATTTAAAACCTCCTTTACCATCCCTATAAGCTTGTTGTATGGATTCTATTGGCTCAACCAAAACTCCTCCTGTTGGAAAATCAGGCCCTTTTACAAAATTAGAAATAGTTTGATTTGTAGCATTAGGAAATTTTATCAAATGCAGAAGTGCATCAATAAGTTCGTGTATATTGTGAGGTGGTATAGAAGTAGCCATTCCTACTGCGATACCTTGAGATCCATTAGCTAAAAGATTAGGAAACGCAGATGGTAAAACAACAGGCTCCTGCCCTTCGTCATCATAAGTAACTCTAAAGTCGACGGTATCCTTGTCAATTTCTGATAGCAAAAGTTCAGCAGCTTTTGTCATCCTTGCTTCAGTGTATCTCATGGCAGCAGCATTATCACCATCGATATTTCCAAAGTTACCTTGACCATCAACTAACGGATACCTTAAAGCAAACTCTTGAGCCATTCTGACCATAGAGTCGTAAATAGCAGCATCACCATGTGGATGAAATTTACCCATGACGTCCCCAACAACCCTTGCAGATTTCTTAAAGCCTAAATTATGGTTTAGTTTGAGTTGCATCATCGCATACAAAACCCTTCTGTGCACAGGCTTAAGACCGTCTCTTACATCAGGTAAAGACCTTGAGGTTATTGTAGACAATGCATATGAGAGGTATCTTTCTGAGATTGCTTTTGAAAAGCTTGTATAATCTATATTTTCTTTGTTTAACTCTGTATTTTCCATAAATATCTCTTTAACAATTATAAATTTTCAATCATCTCAATTAACCTACTTCTTGAATCAGGTAACTTAATCAATTTGTTATTATTAAAAGATGTAAGTAATTTGTTTTTAAAAAAGTAAGTTGTAATTTTTAATCCTAATAAAATATCCCTATAAAAATCTGAGGTTTTATCTTTTATGCCTCCTAAGAAATATGGTAAGCGAAATAATTTTGGAGCATAGTTACCTGCACCTTTTTGTGTTACCGCCTTTCCAGTTTTAGGACTAACAAAACATAAATTATTTTTTTCTCCAGTTACAGCACATTTACTTAGATCAAGTGAATAACCTATAGAAGACAAAACTCCTATTTCCCATTTAACATAACCTTCAAGCCAAAGTAATTTTTTATCATCATCAATTAATGTTATCATATTAATAAACGCAATAGTTGCCTTATATATTTTTAAATAACTTTCTCTTTCTGGTAAAAAAACATCAATTAATGAGCATACAGAAGACAAAGCTTGTAATTTAAGCCTGTCATCAAATATTTTACC
This sequence comes from Alphaproteobacteria bacterium, assembly GCA_016777645.1. GTDB lineage: Bacteria > Pseudomonadota > Alphaproteobacteria > Puniceispirillales > Marisalimonadaceae > Marisalimonas. Next base: position 1,115 of record JADHRC010000063.1, on the reverse strand, counting down.
CGAAACTGATGAAATAACTTCTATTTTATAATGCCCCATTTGGCCTGACAACCTAGCCTTCCAAAAGGCTTGAACAATATTGCCCACTTGAATCTCTGAAATATTTTTTTTATTTCTATTAATATTAACCCACCCTAAATGTCTGCCATGTTCTTGTGTTAGAAGGTTAATGATTAATCCTTTTTCTCCATATTTTTTTGCAGATAATATTATTCCGCTATCGTTCCATTCAGGCATTAAAATCTAGGCCAATATTTGTATAATTAGATGGATCTTCCATCCAATTTTTTTTAAATTTAACAAATAAAAATAAATGAATTCTAACTCCAAATAATCTTTCCAAGTCCTTTCTAGAAAGAATACCAATTCTTTTAATATTTTGACCAGATTTCCCTAGAACAATTGGTTTATGACTATTTTTATTTACATAAATTGTTTGATGAATATTAATGCTACTATCTTTGTTTTCATCCCATTTCTCTGTTTGAACCATTAAATTATATGGCAATTCTTTGTTTAAACTTTTGAAAAGTTTTTCTCTGGTAATTTCTGATGCTAGTATTGACTGAGGAAGGTCAGACGTTGTTTTATCATCATACAATAAAGGATATGAAGGCATCGAATTTGCGACATACTCCTTTAATTCTTCACAACCATTTCCATTTTTGGCCGAAATTAAAAATATTTTTTCAAAGTCATAAATATTTGAAAAATTTGAGATTTTGTTAAAAAGCTTTTCTTTTACTAATAAGTCTATCTTGTTAAGAACAAGTATTATGTTTAGATTAACATTTTTTATTTTATTAAGAATGTCTAAAGTGTTTTCATCTAAAGGTTTAGAAGCATCATGAATAAACATTACTTTATCAGCATCATCTAATTCAGACCAAGCAGCTGAAACCATCGCTTTGTCCAATCTTCTTTTAGCAGAGAAAATGCCTGGGGTATCAATTAATATTATTTGTGAATGTGTTGTGTCATTTAGTCTAAAATTGCAAATTCCTCTTACACAAAATCTAGTTGTTTGAACCTTATGTGAAACTATAGAGACTTTACTGCCAACTAAAGTATTGATTAAAGTCGACTTGCCAGAGTTAGGCGCTCCTAAAATATTT
>JADHRC010000062.1 GCA_016777645.1 Alphaproteobacteria bacterium | reverse complement strand
CTTAAAGATAAGGCAATTTCTCTCGGTGTTCCTGGAGTTATATTAGTGACAGAAAAAGTAAAAAATAAGTATGAAGAGAGCATTGCCGTCACTAAAATAGTTCCAAATAACTCTTCTATTACATTGGTGACTTCAGCATTTCATATGCAAAGATCAAAATATTTATTTGAAAAACAAGGTTTCAATGTAATGCCTTACCCAGTTGATTTTAAGTCTTCTAATAGTAAAGTTTCAATTATGATTTTTTTGCCTGATGTAAATGCATTAAATAAAACATCACTTTATATAAGAGAGAATTTAGGAAGACTTTATTATAAATTATTTATATAATTAGATTATTGGTTTTTTGACTTTATCAGTATACCAGTCATGAATATCTCTGCCGGTCATCACTTCTACATCTTTATGATCTAGAATATAATCAAGAAGTTTTTCAAAAAATAATATTCTGTGCGGTACACCTGTTAGATATGGGTGAACACTTATGGCCATTATTTTAACATTGTCATTAGTTTCTTGATATAATCTATCAAATTGAAGTTTGCCTCTTGTAAAAATCTCATCTGATTTATGAACTTGCACAGATGTCATTACAACATCATTAATTTCTACAGGGTAGGGAAGCGTAATCATTCTTTTCCCACTTTTAACTTTTAGGTCCTCTGGAAGATCATCTATTGGCCAATTGGCAACATACTTAATACCGAGATCAGATAAAACATCTAAGGTATCATTTGTTTCAGTTAAGCCGGGGCTTTCCCATCCAATAACCTCTACTTTGGTAAATTCTTGTATTTTTTCAATTGCTGATTTTATATCGACATATTCATTGTCAACTTTATGCATGGGCCTTTGAATAAAGCCATGACCCATAGGCTCCCAACTTTCTTGTATCGCAGCCTTTACAGTTTCTGGATAATAATCAATAACAGTTGCATTAAGTGCTAATGTTGAACATATATTCCTCTTTTTAAGAGCATCCAAGAGTCTCCAAAAGCCAACACGCATACCATATTCATGCCATGACCAATTAGGAAGGTCAGGCAACATTGGTACGCCCATAGGTGGAGGTAAAATATTTCTAGGTTGTGGTAGTTCAGAGTCCCAAACTTCAAGATTTACAATAACCCATAAAATAATTTTTTTATTATTTTTTAAAATTAATTTAGGTCTATTTATAAAAGGTTGATGATTTAATCTATCTCTTCGGTTCATAAATATATCCTAGTTTATTTTGGTCCAATTTTCATTGATTTTGGTCCCAGCGTTTCTAATGACTTTAGCAACAGGACAATACATTGCCAGCTGTTTTTGAACCTTAACCAAGTCACTTTCAGAAGCATTTGTTGAAATCTCTATATCTAACGTAATTTCAGGAAAAGGGACTTCAACTTCTTGGATTAGTCCCACACCATCTTTGTTGAATATTGTTTTGGATCTAATATTCATGCTGTTTATTTTAAATCCCATCTTTTCCATTATTCTATGAGTAATTACATTTGTACACCCAATCAAAGATGATACCAGTGTTTCAGTTGGAGATAGGCCTAAATTAGTTCCTCCTCTGACAATTGGTTCATCAATTACACTCTCTACATCTCTTGTAATTATATCAGTTCTTGAATGACTTTTGGATGAACCATCAACTTTCATGTGCACAACATTTTCACTCATTTAAAGCTCCCAGATAATAAAATATAAAGAAGAATAAATTATTAAACAGAAATATGAAATAATTTAATCATATTTATAAAATCATTAAAAATGATTCAAAAAATATTGATACGAATTATAAATAATGATTAGATTAATATGTTATTTAATGGGGGGTAAATATATGAAAGCAGCTAATTTTTCATATTATGAAGCTAAAAATATACAAGATGCCATAAAAATTAAAGCTAATGACGAGGAAGCTGTGATTTTAGCAGGCGGGCAATCCCTTTTACCAGCTCTTAATATGAGACTATCAAGTCCTAGTTGCTTAATAGATATTTCAAAAATCAGTGGACTTAATGATATTATAATAGATGGCGATTATTTGTTCATAGGCGCTCTAGCCACGCACTCAGATGTCATGAGAAATGAAATTGTTTCCCAAAAAATGCCTTGTTTAATTGATATTTTAAAAATGGTTGCTCATCCAGCAATAAGGAATAAAGGTACTCATGGAGGGAGTATAGCTTATGGTGATCCAGCAGCAGAACTTCCAGCTTTAGCCGTTGCAACAAATGCTGAAATCATCCTTTCTGGTCAAAATGGTGACAGGTCTATTAATGCTAATGATTTTTATTTAGGTCTTTTTGAAACTGCTATTAATCAAGATGAAATCGTTGTCGGTATAAAATATCCACTTTTAAAACAAGGGCAAGTTTTTCTTTTTGATGAAGTGTGTAGGCGTCATGGTGATTATGCAATGGCAGGCTTAATTGCTAACATTATTCTATCAAGCAATAAAGTGAATGATTTAAAACTTGTTTTTTTTGCAACTGGCGACAAACCAGATGTAGCCGATAAAACTGCAAAATTATTTTTACAAACTGGTTATGATTATGACCAATTAAAAAACTCTTTAAGTTCTGAAATTGATTTTGCAGGTGATTTAAATAGTAGTTCAGAAATGAAGCTTCATTTGGCAACTATTCTCATAAAAAAAATTATAAACAAATTGGAGGCATAATTGGCTGCTAACAATACATTAAGTATATCTTTTACAGTAAATGGAGAAAAATTTAATAATGTAAATGTCCCATCAAGACAGCATTTAGCGGATTTTTTAAGATCACAAGGATTTACTGGTACTCATTTAGGATGTGAGCAGGGTGCTTGCGGTGCTTGTACCATTGAAATGGATGGCAAAGCAGTGAGGTCATGTTTAGTTCTGGCATCTCAGGCAAATGGGTCTGATTTAAAAACTGTTGAGGGCTTTGATGATAAAATGATGGAACAAGTAAAGCAGAGTTTTCTTAAGCATAATGCTTTTCAATGTGGTTTTTGTTCACCAGGCATGCTTATGACGACTAAAGAAATTCTCTTGAGTAAGAAAAAGCTTACTAGAGATGAAATAAGATCTGAAATTTCTGGAAATTATTGTAGGTGTACTGGCTATCAATCAATTGTTGATGCAATTGAAGAGTGTATTAATGAAGTCAATTAAGGTGTAAGATATGGATGATATTAAAGTAAACCAAAACCCTAAGTTGGGTTCTATAGATAGGCCAAATTCATATATCGGAAGAAGTTTGCCGAGAGAGAATGCAAAAAAGCATCTAGATGGGGGAGGGCAGTTTGTAGATGATTTAACTTTACCTAGAATGGTTCATGTTGCTTTTTTAAGGTCACCCTTTGCTCATGCTGAAATAAAATCAATTGATACAAAAACTGCTAAATTATCTGATGGCGTTATAGATATCTTTACAGCAAAAGAAATAGATGAAGTTTGTAAACCTTGGGTTGGGGTTCTAGGTCATCTAGGTGAAATGAGATCTCCTGAGCAGTCACCATTAGCAAAAAAGATTGCTAGATGGCAAGGTGAGCCTATTGCGGTTGTTATTGCTAATTCAAGAGCTCAAGCAGAAGATGCTTTAGAATTAATAGAAGTTGATTGGCTAGAAAAAGATGCTCAAGTAGATATGGAAACAGCTTTAGATCCCAATGCTGTAATTATACACCCTGAACTAGGAAATAATTTATTTTGGACCAGAACAGTTAATCAAGGAGATGTTGATAAGGCATTCAAAGAAGCAGATGCTGTAGTTGAAACAACACTTGATTTTGCAAGGCACACAGGTGTCACGTTAGAATCCAGAGGTATTGTTGCTGATTGGAATAAAGCAGAAAATAAAATGACTATTTATCATAATGGTCAAGCTCCACATATGATGCAGCACATAATCGCCAAGCATTTAGATCTTAATGAAGGCTTGGTTAGAATTATTAGTAGGGATGTGGGTGGATCTTTTGGGATCAAAGTCCACGTTTATCCAGATGAAATGGCTGTTACTGCTATTTCAAAGAAATTAGGAAGACCAGTAAAATTTATTGCAGATAGATTAGAAAGTTTCACCACGGATATTCATGCAAGATGTCATAAAATTAGTGGTAAACTTGGTGTTGATAAAAATGGAAAAATACTAGCAATGGAAATTGATGATTTGAGTGGTATTGGTCCTTTCAGTATGTATCCAAGAACATCAGCTATCGAAACAAATCAAGTGCTTAATCTTTCTGGAGCGCCTTACGTTATACCTAATTATAAAGCTGTAGGTACTGTGGTTTTTCAAAATAAAACTCCAATGTGTCAATATAGAGCCGTTGGGCACCCAATAGCAGTAGCTATTACGGAAGCTTTAATTGATAAAGCAGCTTATAAAATTGGAATGGATTTAGATAAAATTAGAAAAATAAATTTTATCCCTGATAACTCATATCCTAACAAGTCACCATCAGGTGTTCCTTTGGAAGATCTATCTCATCAAGCATCAATGGATAAACTTCTCGAAATTATGGATATAGAAAAATTTGAGACTAAGAAAAAAGATGATTACCAAAAAGGAATATTATCAGGTTATGGTGTTATTAGTATGTGTGAAGTAACTAACCCTAGTCCATTATTTTATGGAGTAGGAGGTGCGCACATTTCATCTCAAGATGGGGCATCCATAAGGCTAGAAGGTTCTGGAGCAATTCATTTGTCATCCTCTATAACTGAACAGGGTCAAGGAACAGAAGCTATTATGAAGCAGATAGCGGCTGATCAATTAGGTGTAAAATTAGAATCTGTAAGAGTTACTTTGGGTGATACTGATGCAACGCCATATGGTGGTGGCACATGGGCGTCAAGAGGTGCTGGAATTGGAGGTGAAGCTGTATTAAAAGCTGCACGAAAACTTAAAGATAATATTTTAAATATTGCAGCAGCTATTATGCAAACTGATAAAGAATCCTTGGATATTGAAGATAATAATGTTGTTAGAAAAAATGGTGGTGAAGGTATCTCTCTACAAAAACTAGCCGAAACAGTATATTATAGAGGCCATGAAATTCCAAAGGGTACGAACCCTGAATTGTTAGCTACAGCTAGTTTTTTAATTGAAGGCATTCCTTTTGTTTTCACTAATAGTGCAATGGGATGCCAAGTATCAATTGATCAAGATACAGGAATTATTAAAATTAATAAATTTTGGGCTGTTGAGGATTGTGGTACCCAAATTAATCCTAAATTAGTTGAAGAACAAATTAGAGGTGGTGTTATTCAGGGTATCGGGGGCGCTCTGTTTGAAGAATGTGTATATGACGATCAAGGAAATATGCAAAATGCTACTATGGCAGATTATCTTGTTCCTATGGCATATGAAATGCCAGATATTATAGTTGATCATGTCACAACTAATTCTGGTCGGAGTATTATTGGCGCAAAAGGTGCAGGGGAAGCGGGAACAGGTGGAGCCCCAGCAGTTATAATGAATGCGATAAATAATGCTTTAAAACAGGTGGGTGCTGAAGTGATTTCACAACCAATCACTCCAGAAAAAGTTTTAAAAGCCCTAGGTAAGATTTAATAAAATCAGACAGTTATCCAATTTTCATTATCTTTTAGTCTATGTTTGACTATGCCAGGTTTAAGAGAGGCTTCTATAAAGCAACCATTTATTGCTGCTTTAAGTAGTTTCTTTTTTCTTTCAATTGGCTCTTCGCTAATGATATCAATATCTAAATTATAACCATCACAACTCGCTTGGTATGGGCCTTCTTCCAATATATCTCCCTGCCACTCCATTAAAGCATCAATTTTAATTTCGCTAACTTCGATTTTTAATTTTTTACCAAAAGCCTTTATTTGGGTCATCACACAACCACATAATGAAGCTGTAAATAATGCCAGAGGAGGGGGGGCAGTACCTTTGCCTCCATGAAATGCACCTTCATCAGTTGCTAATTTAAATGTTTCATTCATTGACTCAAATGCTACATCAATATCATTCCTCATTGAGCCTTTATTTAATGCATTACCAGTAAATTTTAATTTAAATGATTTATTATTCATAATGACCTCTTCTTTTATTGGTAATCTTCTATGTCATACAAGCTAATTGCAGTATCTTTTAAAACATTTTGAATATTAGGCATTATTAAATTTTCATTTTCTTTAGGTAAAGACAGATAATTACCTAATTTTCTACCTCTATTAACAATGAATTGACTTTCTTTAAGTCTTGAATGCTCCCAATTACTTAATTTATCTAAATTAAAATTATCACCTAAATATTCAGATAGTTTGAATGCATCCATTGCAGCTTTTGTTACCCCCATTCCAACATGAGGTCTTGCTGTAAAAGCAGCGTCCCCAATCGTTACAACTCTACCATTATGCATTTTCATACTCTTTAGATCAAAAATTGGTTGAATAAGTGGTTGCTTTGTTGCTTTAACTAATTCAACTAGCTGTGGTGGAAGGTTATTTTGTGCTTCTTCAAATAAATCACTAATGACTTCTTGTCTTATTTCGTTTGGAGGAATACCATCTTCATACTGTTGTCCTGACTTACCTAATAATAATTCTTTTAATAATTTCGTAGGTATTGGTTTGTACCATATCCAGTTAATTCGTCTTTTACCAATTTCAAAAGGGTTTTCACCTTCTCCAGCTATTGGATAACAAGCTATTTGCTGATTATGAGGTAAAACAATAATAAAATAGTTTGAGAGTGTCTCTAATGATTTATTACTAATTTCTTCTTCGTTAACAACACCCCTCCAACCAACATATTCGGCATATTGCGGATGAGCGCTTTTATCCACATACGATCTCAAATCTGATTTAATACCATTAGCAATTATGATTAAGTCAGACCTTTTTTTCTTTCCATTTTCAAAGTAGGCTATGGCTTCATGGTTATTTTGTTCAATTTTAATACAATCATCGCCCATATAATAATTTTCATCACTAATTTGTTCTCTTAAAATTGAAAATAAATATTGCCAACTAGTGTATATTTGAGGGTAGTTGTAACTACCATTTATATTGCCATCATTATCTAATGATACTCTTAATTTGGCCGTTGTACCAAGTACATTGTTATTATTGGTAGCTTTAAAAACAAGATCTGCTAATTCATCATAAGTCGCTATGCCTGCTCCACGACCTGAGAGAGGTACGGGAACTTTCTCATGTATGGAAATTTCCCATCCCTTTTTTGACAGTGCCGTGGCAGCAAAAAGACCAGCCATTGAACCACCAATAATGGTTGCTGATGGTTTCATAAATTTTATTTTATGGCCATGGGATTAATAGGTGAACCTACAGCTTTAGTTATTGGCAGTGGTGGGGCACAAAAGAAAAATTCATATACCTTATCTTCATCACAATCTTTGGCTAAATCGCGAAGATAAAAAATTTCACCCATTGTAATACCAATCATTGGAATAACTACCCAATGCCATGGTTGTTGTGCATCTTTTGTTTCATTAGGTCTAACTTCACACCCCCAAGTATCTGTGCAAATAGCCGCAATTTCTTTGTTGTAAATCCATTCAGCAGTATCAAAGGCTAAACCAGGAGCGTCGCCACCTGCATATCCACCCCAATCACCAGCATCTAATCGTTGTTCCATTTGGCCTGTACGAACAATAACAAAATCGCCTTGTTTGATATCGACATTCTGAGATTTGGCGCATTCATCAAGGTCGTTTGCTGATATAGCGACGCCATCTTCAAAAAAGTCTACACCTGCCCATCTAGCTACGTCTAAAAGAACACCTCTTCCTGCCATTTCAGCTCTTACTTTTTCTATACCGTTTTTTTGAGCTCCATCACTGTCTACAAGTCTGGCATCATAACCATTCCACATATAATCATCATAAAAAATATGAGCCAATGCATCCCATTGTGTAGCGCATTGAAGAGGGAGTGATATCATATCATCAGCATATCTTAATCCAAATTCATCAAATCTTCCTGCAACAGCGTCAGTTCCAGTAGCTAACATAAGATGAATTGGATTAAACCTATTGCCCCATGTTCCTTTTTGTGGTCCATGTCTATCAAAGTTTAAACCTAAGCTAAAACGTTTTCCTCTTTTTATAAGTTTGCTTGCATCAATGACTTTATCAGGTGTTATAAAATTTAAGGTTCCTATCTCATCATCTGGACCCCATCTTCCCCAATTTTTTAATTTTTCAGCTGTTGCTCTTAAATGTTTAATATCAAACATTTTTTCGTTGTACTTATGTGGCATTTTATGCTCCTTACAATCGATTTGTTTAACTAAGATGTGGCAAAGTTTAATTCAACTTTTACTCCGTCAGGATCCATTATAAATAACTGTTCCAAAGGAAAGCCTGGAACTTTTCTATGTGTGTAATCCATAGATATTTTGTCGAGTTTACTCTTCATACCTTCTATATCATCAGCATTGAAAGCAACATGATCTATTGCTCCAGAACCTGACTTAACATCTTCTTTCTTACCTATGTAATAATCTTGACCTGTATCTTGTTGTCTCATTGCAAGATGAATGCATGCGGCTTTATTATCCTTTAAATATAACCAATAACCCTTAAATGGAAAATCTGGTCTGTACCCAACCTCTAAACCAAGAATATTAACATAAAAATCTTTTGTTTTATCAACATCATCTGCAAGAATTAAGACATGTTCAAATGTATTAAGCGCCATATTACTCCCCACTAATTAATATTTAATTTAAAAATTCTAAAATTGTATTACTTACCTTCTCTGCACATTCTAGATTTAAAATGTGAGC
>JADHRC010000061.1 GCA_016777645.1 Alphaproteobacteria bacterium | reverse complement strand
AATGGTAACTGAGTGGGGTCTTTCTGATAAATTAGGTTTTTTAGCTTATGAAGCTAACGAACAAGAAGTTTTTCTAGGAAGATCTGTTTCTCAACAAAAAAATGTATCAGATAATACAGCTTCTCTTGTTGATGAAGAAATTAGAAAAATTGCTGATTCAGTCTATGTTGATGCTGAAAAAATGTTAAAAAAATATTCTAAACAGCTTAAAAGAGTTGCTGAAGCATTGTTAGAGTATGAAACTTTAGATGGAAAGCAAATCCAAGATCTATGTGATGGTTTAAAAATTTCTATTAAGAAAAGTGATGATAATGATAATGCTCCGAAAGCTAAAAAGCCAAAAAGAACAGCTGGCATTCCCTCTACAACTGCAAAGCAAACAATAGTTACAAATGATATAGATCACTCTTAATTATAAATAATGGTAGATGTAAATCGAGACAGACACTTGTTTGCTCCACCTTTTTGTAAAGGAGTTGAAACTTATATTTTACCAATTCCTAAAAGTAAATATGAACTCCATAATGGATTAAAAATTGCAGGTGGTTGGAGATATTTTAATGATCTGCGAGTAATTCAAAAAAAGAATGATTCTTACGTAGAAGTTTTGATGTCAACTTCTGAGTTTATATCATCAGCTAAAATGGCTAGTAAGAAGTCTTTAAGAAAAGCAGAACTACATATTGAAAACATTGTAAGAAAAAGATTGCCTTTTGCTACAATTGATATGTCATTACCTCATGTGATGGGAGTATTAAATTTAACTCCTGATAGTTTTTATAAAAAAAGTCGAGAAAATAATACGAAAATAGTTTTAAGAAAATGCAAGCGTATGGTTCAAGATGGCGCAACAGTTCTTGATATAGGTGGAGAGTCCTCTAGGCCAGGTGCAGATAAAATATCAGAAAAAACAGAGCAAGAAAGAGTTGAAAAAATATTAAATCAACTTAAACATGAAGATATTAAATCTATTATTTCTTTAGATACTAGAAATTTAGGTACAATGAAACTTGGATATAATATTGGTGTTGATATTATAAATGATATTTCCGGTTTAGATACTAATGATAAGGTTGAATTTGTTGCATCAAAAAATTTACCTGTGATTGTAATGCATATGCAAAATAAACCTGAAAATATGCAAATCAACCCTCAATATAACTTTTCTCCAATAGATGTTTATAATTTTTTTTCAAAAAAAATTAATGATTTATTACACTTGGGTTTAGATATTTCAAATTTGGCAATTGACCCTGGCATAGGCTTTGGAAAGAATAAATATCATAATTTAGATATACTTAAGAACTTAAGTATCTTTCATGGTTTAGGAGTACCAATCTTAATTGGTATAAGTAGAAAATCATTAATAGGAGAGCTTGCCATAGAAGATTTTAAGTCTCGTGGTATTTATAAAAGATCAGTAGGTCCAAGCAGTAGGTTAAGTGGCTCTCTTGCATTTTCTATTCATGCCTTTAATAATGGGATTCAATTAATAAGGACACACGATGTTTTTGAAACTAGGCAGGCATTAACGTGCCAGTTTTCTCTAAATTAAAGGTATATCATGGTGAAGGATAATTTTAATAGCACAAACAGATTATTTGGCACTGACGGTATAAGGGGGACTGTGAACAAAGATAAAGTTACTGCTCTAATGGCTGTTAATTTAGCTATGGCTGCAGGATCATATTTTTATGGTAAAGCCGGAACAAAAAAACCAAGAGTTTTAATTGGCAAAGATACTAGGTTATCTGGTTATATGCTAGAGCCCGCATTGGTAGCAGGCTTTACTTCTGTTGGTTTAGATGCAATTACAACAGGACCACTTCCAACTCCTGCCATAGCTCATTTAACAAGAGCTCTGAGATGCGATTTAGGTGTTATGATTTCAGCATCCCATAATCCTTATGAAGATAATGGTTTAAAACTTTTTGGCTCTAACGGATTTAAATTAAGTGACGAAGTTGAAAATGAAATTCAACTAAGAATGGAAAAAAAGCCTCTTTTAGCAAAATCTGCTAGTCTAGGTAGGGCAAGGAGAATGGAAGATGCGATTGGAAGATACGCAGAATTTATTAAACAAATATTGCCTAAACAAGAAGATTTAAGTGGTTTAAAGCTAGTATTAGATTGTGCTAATGGAGCTTCATATAAAGTAGGTCCAGAAGTATTATTTGAGCTAGGAGCTGAAGCTACCATCATAGGTGCAGAACCCAATGGAACTAATATTAATTTACAATGTGGTGCAATGTTTCCAGAACGAATGGCTAAAAGAACAAAATCAATCGGTGCCGATATAGGTATAGCTCTAGATGGAGATGCTGATAGAGTTATTTTTTCAGATGAGATGGGAAACATTATAGATGGTGATCAAATCATTGGCTTTTTGGCTGTTGAAATGCAAAAAAATAGTGAGTTGATTGGTAATCATGTTGTAGGGACATTAATGTCTAATCTAGGTTTAGAAATCTTTTTAAAGAAAAACAATATTGTTTTCCATAGAACAAATGTTGGGGATCGTTATATTTTGAATAAAATGATTAAAACGTCAAGTAAACTTGGTGGAGAACCTTCAGGCCACATTTTACTCACTGATTTTGCCAAAACTGGTGATGGTTTACTAACCGCGATTAAAATTCTTTCTCTGCTCAAGCAATCAGGACTTAAAGCGTCTGAATTGTTAAGACCATTTAAATTAGTTCCTCAATCACTTAAAAATCTTAGGAATATAAACAAAGAAATACTTATAAATCAAAAAGTCACAAAATTTATTGAAGAAAAGAAAAAAAAATTAGGTAATGATGGTAGACTTTTAATAAGACCTTCAGGCACTGAAGATATAATTAGAATTATGGTTGAAGGTGAAGATTCAATAAAAGTAGAAGAGCTCACTGAAGAAATTGCTAATTTTGTAATAAAAGAAAATAAAATTCTAAATAATGAGTAATTTATCTAAATCAGTTTTAGTCATTGCTGGCTCTGACCCAAGTGGTGGAGCTGGTATCCAAGCAGATTTAAAAACACTGACTAGTATTGGTGTTTATGGAATGACAGCTATAACTGCACTTACAGAACAGAATACTAAAGGAGTTAATAGTATTTTTGAAATACCTGTTGATTTTGTCATTAAACAAATTACTTGTTGTTTGACTGATATCAAAATTAATGCTGTCAAAATAGGAATGCTGCATAATGTTAATTTAATTAATGCTGTCTATCAAACTCTTAGTAATAACAAAATTATAGCTAATGAAGATATAAAAATTGTTTTAGACCCAGTTATGGTAGCTAAAGGTGGTCATAGATTATTAGAGAAAAACGCTATTGAAGCGCTTAAAGATTTTATAAAAAAATCAAAACCGATTTTGACACCAAATATACCAGAAGCTGAAATATTAACTGGCTACAAAATTAAAGACATTTCTGACATGAAGAAGGCAGGAAAAAAATTATTAGAATTAGGGGCTAGTAACGTTATTCTTAAAGGAGGTCATTTAGAAACATCCCTATTAACTGACGTATTAATAGACTCAAAAAATTTTTACTCAATAGAAACAAATAAAATATCCACAAGCAATACACATGGTACTGGTTGCACAATGGCCTCAGCTATTTCAGGATATTTAGCAAAGTCTTATAGTATTAGGAATGCCTTCGAAGCTGCTCATTTGTATGTTAATAATGCGATTAAAACAGCGCCTAAACTAGGTAATGGTAATGGGCCTATCAATCATTGCTATAACATAACTTAATTTATACTTCAGATTGTGCTGATAAATTTTTGTACCAATCATAAATAATGTCATTTGTATCTAGCAATTCACAGGAGCTACAAGAATATACCCATCTAAAATTACCATAAAATATATAATCTTCTAAGCCTGGGTTTTTACCACTTATAAAACCATTTGTTTCAATCAATTTTCGAACAGGACTGATCATTTTTTTAAATTCCAGGATATTATCAGAGATATAGGGTTTAAACTTAGTTATTGGACCATTAATCCTTTCTTCTCGAGTCTTAATATAATAATTTATGTCTTCACCTTCTAAAATATTAGGTATTTCATGAGCTATGATTTTAAACAAAATTGGCAAAAGTTGTCTTGATGTCCAAAAATACAAAAAATATGAAAAGTTTTTGGATGATTCGTTCTTAAAAAGCTTTCTTTCAGTATAATTTTTTTCCAACCATTCAATTATATTCCATGATTCAAAAACAAATCCTTTATTATGTTTCACTATAGGAACTAAACCTTGACCAGAAAAAGCAATTTTATTTTTTTCTGAAAACCTAACAGGTATTGTTTCAAAATCTATTTTTTTATGTAAGAGGCACAGCTTAATATTCCAACATGGAGGACTAAACCTTAAATTATTTTTTCCACATAAATCATATAATTGAATCATTCATTTACTCATTTTTTGTTTCTGTATTGACAATACAATAAAAATTGCTATTTAAATCATGGGTCATTGCTTCCCAACAAGCAATAACATTTTATGAGGTTAAGATGACAAGACCATTAGTCAAGCCAATTCGCCCTGAATTTTCTTCTGGGCCTTGTGCAAAAAGACCTGGATGGTCTTTCAGAATACTAGAAAATAGTTGCTTAGGTAGATCACACCGTCACCCACTTGCTAAGAGTAAATTGTATAAAGTTATTGAGTTAACTAAAAAAATTCTTGAAATTCCTGAGGATTATTTCGTAGGAATAGTGCCTGGATCAGATACAGGCGCTATAGAGATGGCAATGTGGAATTTTTTAGGTCCTATGCCAGTTACTATGTTAGCTTGGGATAGCTTTGGATTAGATTGGTCTCAAGATATTAAATCACAACTTAAGTTAACTGATGTTACCCTTATAAAGGAAGATTACGGGAAATTACCTGACTTATCTACCAAAAAATATGACGGTGATATTGTATTTAATTGGAATGGAACCACTGCTGGTGTTTGTGTTCCTAATTTAAACTGGCTAGATCCAAACCGAAATGGAATAACTATCTGTGATGCAACATCTGCTGCATTTGCAATGGACCTGGATTGGGAAAAACTGGATGTAACAACTTTTTCCTGGCAAAAATGTCTAGGTGGTGAAGCAGGACATGGTATGTTAATATTATCACCTAAAGCCATAAATAGATTAAATAGTTATAATCCTCCTTGGCCGTTACCCAAATTATTTCAATTAAAGAAGAATGATAAGGTTAATACTGAAATTTTTTTAGGAGCAACAATTAACACCCCTTCCTTACTGTGTGTTGAAGATTTTTTGGATGCTCTTAACTGGAGTAAAGAAATTGGAGGCTTGTCTGAACTTATCAAAAGATCTAAAGAAAATTTAAATCTTATTAAAGAATGGGTTAATTCTTCTCATTGGGCTGATTTTCTTTGTGAAGATGAAAAAAATTTATCGAACACTTCTATTTGTTTAAAACTTGTTGATCCTCTGATTATAAACCTTTCATTAGAGGTAAAGGACAAACTAGAAAAAAATATCACTAAATTATTAGAAGTTGAAAAGATTGCTTATGATATTGGAAGCTATAGATCAGCTCCACCAGGCCTAAGAATTTGGGGAGGTCCAACCGTAGATAGTAAGGATATTAAAAGATTGCTGCCTTGGTTAGATTGGGCCTATGAAACAACAATCAAGGAAATGCAGATTAAATAAAAAAAGAGAAGGTGCATAATGCCAAAAGTTTTGATTAGTGATAAATTAAGTGAATCAGCAGTAGAAGTTTTTAAAAAAAATAAAATAGAAACCTCTTATCAACCTGGTATAAATAAGGATCAAATTTTAAAAATCATTCATGAATATGACGGACTTGCTATTAGATCTGCAACAAAAGTATCAGATGAAATTTTTAAAACAGCAAAAAGGCTTAAAATCGTTGGTCGTGCTGGTATTGGTACTGATAATATTGATAAAGTTGCCGCTACTAAAAATGGAGTAATAGTTATGAATACTCCATATGGGAATGCAGTTACTACAGCTGAACATGCTATTGCTCTAATGATGTCATTAGTTAGAATGATACCTCAAGCTGATAATTCAACAAGGCAAGGTAAATGGGAAAAATCCAAATTTAATGGAACAGAGATAACAGGTAAATATTTAGGTTTAATTGGTTGCGGAAATATTGGCTCTATTGTTGCCAGTAGAGCATTAGGACTTAAAATGAAAGTGATGGCCTATGATCCTTTTCTAACACAAGAAAAAGCTTCTGAATTAGGTGTTGAAAAAGTTGACTTAGATTACTTGCTAAAAAATGCTGATATCATTTCTCTTCACACTCCACTTACTGATGAAACAAAAAATATAATTTCTTCAGATTCTTTAAATAAAATGAAGAAAGGTGCTAGGATTATTAACTGCGCAAGGGGAGGTTTGGTTGATGAAGTGGCATGTAGAGCAGCATTAGAAACAGGACATTTAGCTGGAGCTGCTTTTGATGTTTTTACTGAAGAACCAGCAACTGAAAATATTTTATTTGATGCTCCTAATTTTATAGCAACTCCCCATTTAGGAGCTGCAACAATTGAAGCACAAGAAAATGTCGCTATTCAAATAGCACAACAAATGTCCGATTATTTGAATTCTGGTGCAGTAGTTAATGCTCTTAACTATCCTAATGTTTCCTCAGAAGAAGCTCCTATTTTGAAACCTTATGTCAGACTTGCTTATCTTATGGGTTCGTTCCTAGGTCAAGTGACGCAAGATGGGATATTAAGTGTAAGGTTAGAACTAGAAGGTAAAGCTTCAAATGTTCAGGACTTACCTCTTATGGCAAGTGCTTTGGTTGGTATATTGGAACCAACCTCCGCTTCTGTAAATAATATTAATTCTTCATCAATAGCCTCGAGTAGGGGTATTAGTCTCTCTACTATTAAACATGAAAGACGTTGTGATTATGAAACTCTTTTAAAAATTTCAATAAAGCACGATAATGGTGAAAGAACTATATCCGGTACATTGATAGCGGGCAACAAACCTAGAATTATTAATATTCAAGGAATAGCAATAGAATCCGAATTTCCTAAATCTGCACTTTATTTAAGAAATTATGATAAACCAGGATTTATTGGGGATTTGGGAAACGTTTTAGGTATGCAAAATATTAATATAGCTTCTTTTCACTTGGGTAGACGAAATATTGGAGGTGAGGCTATAGCATTAGTTGAAATTGATGGAGGGGTCGATGAAGAAGTTATATCTAAAATTAGATCACTACCTCAAGTTGCAAGGGTGAATTCGATTAAGTTTGATCAGAATTAAACCCTAGTTTTTTTGAATTTAGTGGATAGAATATAAATTTTATTATACATAATATATATTTATATTTTAGGCATTTTAAATGGATAAAGGATCAATTGAAAGAGGTTTGCTTCCTGCTGGTTTAAGCGATGTCCTCTATCCAAACGCACATTTCCAGTCAAAAACAATAGAAAATCTTATTAATGTCTTTTCTAAATACGGTTATTATAGAGTTAAGCCACCTTTAGTTGAGTATGAAGACACTCTCATATCTAATGGTTTAGGGAAAGTATTAAAAGATTCTACTTTTAGGATAATGGATCCTTTGTCCCAAAAAATGATGGCTTTAAGATCTGACGTAACAACACAAATCTCTCGTATAGCCTCAACAAGACTATCACATTTACCCCGACCACTAAGACTATCTTATTCAGGAGATGTACTTAGAGTTAAGGGTGATAGTTTTAATATGGAACGACAGAAAACTCAGGTAGGTGCTGAGTTGATAGGTTCTCAGTCAAAGTTTGTAGATGCTGAAATAGTTTTAGTTTGTTTAAAAGCTTTAAAATCAGTTGGTGTTAACTCAATAACAGTTGATCTTAATTTTCCTTTTTTAAGAAAATATTTGTTAAAAAACATCTCTAATCCTTTAAAAAAAGAAGTTGATGAGGCAATTGACATTAAAGATATTCAACATATTAAGAGTCTAAAATTTGATAGTAAAGATGTCCTTTTACAATTGATGGAAATTTCTGGCGATTATTTGAATATTATAAAATCTTTACAAAAGATTAAGCTAGATAAAATATTATCAGACATTAGAGATTATTTTTTAGAGGTTTTAGAATTAATTCAAGCTAACACTGACACCTTCAAGCTTTCTGTTGATATTTTAGAAAATAGAGGATTTAAGTATCATACTGGTTTAACATTTACAGTGTTTTCTGAGAACTTTAGAGGCGAAATTGCTAAAGGTGGAAGGTATAAGACTGTTACTGATGAGACTGCTACGGGATTTACTATATATACTGAAAAATTAAATCTCAAATCAAAGTCAGAAGAAAATGAAAAATTAGTATTTATTCCTTATTTAAATATGGATGATGCACAAACTATTATTCAAAAAGGTTACAAGGTTGTCTTTGGAACAAATTCTAATATTAATTTTGAAAAAGAAGCATCTGAAATGAGGTGCGAATATATTTGGAAGAATAATCAAATTGTTAAGTTATGATCTTAAAATTTAAAAATTAGGAAATTTTTATGAGTAACGTAGTAGTAGTAGGGACCCAGTGGGGTGATGAGGGTAAGGGTAAAATTGTAGACTGGCTCTCCGAGAAAGCAGACTTGGTTGTAAGGTTCCAGGGTGGACATAATGCTGGCCATACACTAGTTGTAAATGAAAATATCTTTAAGTTATCTTTACTTCCTAGTGGGATAGTTAGAGAAAATACCGTTGTACTAATAGGTAATGGTGTCGTTATAGACCCAATTCATTTGATAAAGGAGATTAGACAACTTGAAGAAAAGAAAATAAAAATTTCTCCTGAAAATTTAATTATTTCAGATGCTGCTTTTCTCATTTTGCCGAT
>JADHRC010000060.1 GCA_016777645.1 Alphaproteobacteria bacterium | reverse complement strand
TGCCTGTTGACACAGATTCAGTAATACATAATATGAGGATAGAGCTTGTGTAGCAATGACAATGGTTCATATATAAGGTACATCTTACTGCCCCCGGGCACCACGTTTTGCAATAATATTCATTTAATATTATTTTTGATTTTTCTAATAAACTTATTTTAAGTTTCTCTTAGGTATTTTTATAAATTAATTTTTTAATTAAATAATTTTGTTATTTAACTTTTGTTTACATGTTAAATAAGATAAATTCTAAGCAAGTTGAAATATATGGGGGGATAATTGTTTAATGAATCAAAAAAATACAAATAAAAAAAAGGTTTTAATGGTTCAAGGTCTTCATGAAGAAGGACAAAAATTATTTCTATCTAGGGATGATATTGAACCCATAACAATAATGTCTGCAGATGAAGATGAAATTTTGGAAGCTGCGAAAGATGTCCATGGTATTACAGTCAGGACTGCAAACATATCCAGAAAAATAATTGAAAACTCTAAAAATTTATTAATAGTTTCTCGACATGGCGTCGGATATGATTCTATAGACGTTGATGCATTAAATGATTACAACATTCCTCTTGCAATTGCTGCTCATTCAAACATGATTTCTGTAGCAGAGCATGCAATGTTCATGTTGTTAGCCCTTTCTAAAAACGTTTTTTATTATGATAAATTTGCAAGAAAAGCTGATTGGACTTCTCGATGGGATATAAAAGCATGGGATGTTGCTGAAAAGAATTTGCTTGTCATTGGATACGGAAGAATTGGGTCTAGATTAGTGAAAAGAGCCTTGGCTTTTGATATGAACGTGTTTGTTTATGACCCATATGTTGATGACGCAGATATAAAAAAATCTGGTGCTGAATGTGTTGACAATTTTAAAAACATTTTATCAAAAATGGATGCAGTATCATTACATTGTCCTAAAACGAAGGAAACCACTGATATGTTTTCTAGTGAAGAATTTAATGAGATGAAAAATACCGCTTTTTTAATAAACTGTGCTAGAGGAGGAATAGTTAATGAAAAGGCACTTTATGACGCCTTAATAAATAAGAAAATTCGTGCTGCAGGGTTAGATGTCTATGATGATGAGCCATCAACACCTTCAAATCCACTTTTTGGCTTAGATAATATTCTTTTGTCTCCTCATATAGCTGGGGTTACCCAAGAAGCAACAATAAGAATGTCAAAACAAGCAGCACAAAATGTACTTGACGTATTTGATAACAAAGTAGACCCAGAAGTAATTATTAACAAAAATGTTTTGTAGGAGGTAATAAAATGCAGCAACAAACTTTAAGAAATTGTTGGGAGAATAATAAAGGTGCTATCAATGCTTGGTGTTCAATCCCAAGTACTGTTACTGCTGAAATGACCTCAATGAACGATTTCGACTCTATTACGATTGATATGCAACATGGTTTAGTTGATTATCAAGCCACTCTTAATATGCTTCAAGTTATCTCTGGTTCTGGCAAAACACCAATGGTTAGAGTTCCTTGGAATGAACCAGGAATAATAATGAAAGCTTTAGATGCTGGTGCATTAGGTATAATCTGTCCAATGATAAACACTCCTGAAGACGCTAAAAGTTTTGTAGGTGCTACAAGGTATGCTCCCTTAGGATATAGAAGTTCTGGGCCTACAAGAGCTATGATGGTGCATGGACCTAATTATCATGATGAGGCAAATGATAAAATTATCTCCTTTGCTATGATAGAAACAGTTGAGGCTTTGGAGAATGTTGAAAAAATAGCAGCTACAGATGGTTTGACAGGAATTTATATTGGTCCTTCTGATCTCAGCATTTCTATGGGATTTAAACCTGGTTTAGATAGAGAAGAACCTGAAATGATTGAAGCAATTCAAAAAATAGAGAATGCTTGTAAAAAAAATAATATAAAAGTTGGAATACATTGCCTTTCTCCATCTTACCTAAAAACTAAACTTTCTAATGGATATGACTTAGCAACTTTAGCTAGCGATATACGAATCTATGCCGAAGGTGTTGGAAATAAGCTTAAGGAAGCTAGATCTTAATTGAATAGAAAGGGCTGATAATGAAAGCTGTTGTAGTCACTAAAGAAGGCGTTGGTGTTCAAGAAGTTGATATTCCTGAACCTAAAAATAATGAAATTCTTGTAAAAGTTTATGCATGTGGATTGAATAGAGCTGATTTAGTTGTTGCTTCTGGTGGCGCTCATGGAGCTTCTGGTGGTCCGGGCACCATTGTTGGGATGGAATTTTCTGGTGAAATAGTTGCTGTAGGACTTGATGTTAAAGGTTTTTCTATCGGTGATAGGGTTATGTGCTCTGGGTCATCCACATGGGCTGAGTATGCTGTGGCTGACTATGGAAGAGCTATAAAAATACCAAACAACAATATGGATTATTTAAAGGCAAGTACTTACCCTATTGCACTTGCTACAATGCACAACGCTATTGTAACTGCAGGTAATTTTATAAAAGGACAATCAATTTTAATTCAAGGAGCAAGTTCAGGTGTTGGTTTAATGGGATTGCAAGTAGCAAAACATTTAGATGCTAAAATTGTAATTGGTACGACAACAAAACCAGATAAATTTGAAAAATTAAAATCTTTTGGTGCTGATATTGTTGTAAATTCAAAAGATTCAGATTGGGTTGATCAGGTGCTTTCAGTAACTAATGGTGAAGGTGTAGATTTAATAATTGATCAACTGTCCGGCTATACTGTAAATCAAAACATGCAAGCCACTAAAATTAAAGGTAGGATTGTAAATGTTGGAAGACTAGCTGGTGGCACTACCGAGTTTAATTGTGATCTTCATGCTTTAAGAAGAATACATTATGAAGGTGTTACTTTTCGCACTAGATCAATAGAAGAAATTAGAAATGTTTACTCTAATATGTGGAATGATTTTGAAAAACTAGTTGAGACTGGAGAATTATCCCTACCAGTTGAAAAAGTTTTTGATTTTAAGGATGTTGCTGAAGCTTTAAGTTATATGAGTAATAACCAACATTTTGGAAAATTAGTTTTAAAACTATAAAGTTTTTCTCCTTTGATTTTTGATACCATAACAATAATTGCTATATTAGTTGCTTTTGCACTAGGTGGAATACTCAAAGGTGCTACTGGGGCAGGCGCACCTATTGTAACCATTCCAGTAATTGCTGCATTTTATGATGTAAGAATAGCTGTAATAATTATGGTTATCCCAAATTTATTAACAAATATAGGTCAACTTTATCAATTCCGTAAAACTATTCTTCCAACCTTTTTTACTGTATCCTTTGCCGTAGGTGGAGGAATAGGTGCTTTTATTGGAACTATTCTTCTAGCAAATTTATCCATAAAAATTTTAACTTTATCTGTTGCTTTCATTGTAATTATTTATATTTTGCTTAAGCTGATTGTGCCATCTTGGAAATTACTATACGAAAAAGCAACTAAGTTAGTATTCATTATGGGAGCTGCAGGTGGAATTCTTCAGGGAACTGCTGGTCTATCTGCTCCAATCTCAATAACATTTTTAAATGCTATGAAATTAGAACGTAATCAATTCATACCAACTATTTCAGTTTATTTTGGAGTAATGTCAATTTTCCAAATGCCTACTTTATATTATTATGATTTTTTAAATTTTGAAATTATTGTAGCAAGTTTGATTTCTACAATTGTATTACTATCTTTTATGCCCATAGGATCTTGGATTGCTAAAAGTGTTTCAAAGGAAAACTTTGACAAAATTACTCTAATTCTTTTAGCTTTCATAGCTATAAGAATTATTTATATAAATTTATAATTATTTACTTATAGCGATTACCACACACTAGCTTACCATTTTGACTTATACAGCCATATTGTAATTGCCATTTTTTATTTTTTTGTGTTTTCAGTTCAGGTAAAATCTTATTACAGTTATTAGAAAATTTATTATTGAATTTATCTAAATTTAAAAGTTTGAAAGAATTTTTTATTTCTCCACTTTGTGTCAACTCAAAAATTTTGTAGGGTTCCGCTTTAATTATTTTTTTAGAAGCTTTTGAATAAATATCTATTTTGGCACCAAAATTAATCAATTCTGTTTTCTTTTTTTTAGATAATATAATATCATTTTGTAAGTCATTTAATTGATAATAAGGAAAATGCAGATTATAAATATTGGCTTGTCCTTCATTTATTTCTAATAAAAAATCACCCATATTAAAATCTAATGTAATTTCAATTTTATTATCTATTTTTTTGAGATTTAATATCTTAATTGAGGTGTTTGCAGACAAACAAATTTTTGTTTTATCATTAAGTATGAAAGAAGCAGGTTTTTTCCTGGTTCTTAAATAATCACCTTTTTTTATTTGTTTTGCTTTATCCAAAACATACCGGTTTCCATAAATATCTAAAATAAATATTTCATCAGTGACTTCTAAAATATTAACTTTTGCAAAACTTGATGTATTAAAAAAATTTAATATGAGTAAAAAAAATATTAAAAAATAATTTTTTTGAGATTTGCGAAACATTGTATTGAGGTAGGTAGCCATAGTGTAATGGCTACCTACTATTTTAATTAACCAGGAACTTTTCCATTAACACCTTTGAGGTAATAATTCATACCCCACAAAGCACCATCATCTAAAGTTTTACCAGCTGGAATAATTTCCTTGCCAGTGTTATCAACTAGTGGTCCTGCAAAAATTTTAATAGAACCGTTCTTTATTCCGCTTAGAGCTTCTTGGGCTTTTTTTGCAACTTCATCAGGCATATTCTGGAATTTAGAAATTTTAAGCATATCGGAACTTATTCCTCCCCATTCATTTCCTGCCCAATGATCAGGTCCATCGCCTGTGTTCCATTTACCATTTTTAAGCTGTTCAATTTTTTTAATGTAATATGGTCCCCAATTATTCTCTGATGCAAATAATTGAGCCTTAGGAGCAAATGCAGACATATCAGTTGATTGTCCAAAACCTAAAGCACCATTTTTTTCAGCTATTTGAAGCATGGCAGGTGAGTCGGTGTGTTGAGCTAATATATCTGCGCCCTCAGCAATGTGTACTTTTGCAGCATCTGCTTCTTTAACCGGATCATACCAAGTATTTGCCCAAATAACTGATATTGAAGCGTCTTTATTAACTGATCTGAGACCTTGAGCAAATGCGTTTATACCCATTATAACTTCTGCAATAGGGTAAGCACCAATATATCCAATTTTATTTGTTTTGGTCATTAATCCAGCAACAACTCCTTGAATGTATCTACCTTCATAGAAGCGTATATTACCCGTAGCAACATTGTTGGATCTTTTATAACCTGTAATATGCTCAAATTTAATATTAGGGAATTCTTTAGCAACTTTTAAGGTAGGTTCCATATAACCAAATGAAGTTGTAAAAATAATTTCATTACCTTGTTTGGCTAGTTCTCTAATAACACGTGTCGCATCAGGTCCTTCGGGAACATTTTCAACAACAGATATTTTAACATCATCTCCAAATCGTTTTTCAACCATTTGTTTTCCAAGCTCATGTGCATATGTCCAACCATGATCACCAGGTGTTGTTAAATATACAAAACCAACCTTTGTTGGATTCGCAAAAGAATTAGTGACTATAAAAAATAAAACTGATGCGCTTAACGCAACCAGTGAAAAAATATGTTTACAAAATTTTAGCATTTTAAACTCCTAAATTAATCTAAAAATACTAGAATGAATCTCTAAAATAACAATAAAAAAAAATAAATGTTTTATTAAATATTAATAATGCATTTTTTTCTTACATTTTTATTGAGTGTCAAAAAAGGGTTTTCCAAGGGAAGCTGGTACAACACTGTTATTTTTTGAAATTCTACTAGAGATTATAGTAAGAGCAATTATTGTAGCTAAATATGGCATCATAGAAAGAATTTGAGAAGGTATTGGCCACCCTCTAGCTTGTCCAACTAATTGTGCAATTGTAATGCCTCCAAATATTAGTGCGCCCACAATTATTCTCCAAGGAATCCAAGATGCAAAAACCACAAGAGCTAGGGCAATCCATCCTCTGCCAGCTGTCATCCCTTCTGACCAATGGGGTGTTAAAACCAAAGGTATATATGCACCACCAATACCTGCACACATGCCACCAAAACACGTTGCATACCAACGAATTTTTTTTACAGGGTATCCAACAGAATGAGCACTGACATGATTGTCACCAACTGCTCTTAAAATAATACCAGGCTTAGAATATTTTAAGAAATAGGTTATTAAAATAATTATACAAATTGATAAATAAGCGACTAAATCTTGTTTAAATAGAATATTACCTATAAAGGGTATGTCTGATAATAAAAATATCTCTATCTTTGGTAAAGATGGAATTGTTTTTCCAACTAATGGTGCACCTGCTAGACCGGTTAGTCCAGTGGCAAAAATTGTTAACCCTAGCCCTGTTGCAACTTGGTTAGTCATGAAATTAATTGTGAAAACAGAAAAAATACATGCCATAAATAATCCAGACATAGCCCCGGCAATTATCCCAAAATAAGGATTTTCAAGCCACAAGACAGCTCCTAGTGCTCCTACAGCTCCACTAAGCATCATTCCTTCTACACCAAGATTTAAAACACCACTTTTTTCTGTAATTAACTCACCTGTAGCAGCCATTAACAAGGGTATAGAAGTTGCGATTATAGTTAAAATTAATGATTCCATATTTATTTATTCCAAGACCACTTAATTTTATATTTTTGAAGTGTTTCGCCAGTTAAAAGAAAGAAAAGAAGAATTCCTTCAAATAAGCCAGTTACCACTTTAGGAATTCCCATTGTCATTTGAGCATTATCTGCACCTAATTTTACTGTTGCTATTATTATACCGGCAAATAAAATTCCAACTGGGCTCAGCCTACCAAGAAATGCAACTATAATAGCTGTAAAACCATACCCAAAAGATACTTCTGGTTGAAGTTGACCAATATTAGCTGAAACTTCGATTACGCCTGCAACACCAGCCAAACCTCCTGATAATAGTAAAACAGACATTGTTATTCTTTCTCTACTGAAACCAGCAAACCTTGCCGCCTTTGGAGCAGAGCCTAAAACATTAATTTGGAAACCTGCCAGTGTCTTATTATTAAAAACCCATGCAAGAGGAATTAAAAGAATAATAAATAAAATGCCATAATGTAATTGACCTAGGTAGCCTATTCCAGGAAATGATATTTTATTTATCAATGCACCATCAGAATATGGCTTTGATAATGGAAAACCAAAACTCATAGGATCTCTTAACGGACCTCTAACTATAAAATCAATAAAAAGCATAGCTACATAAACAAGCATCAAGCTGACTAAAATTTCATTAACATTTAGTTTTGTTTTTAAAATTGCAGGAATGAATGCCCACAATGCTCCTCCTAAAAAACCAACAAAGAACATGCATAGTAATAATAGCTTTGTTTCAACGTTTGGAAATAACAGGGCAAATGATCCAGCTAGTAATGTTCCCATTATAAATTGCCCTTCTGCTCCAATATTCCAAACATTAGCTCTGAAACAAAACATTAATCCAATCCCTACTATTATCAATGGACAGGCTTTAACAAAAATATCACTCACCCTATCTATTCTCGAAAAGGGAGAAATAAAAATTTGGTATAATGTTTCAGCAGGATCAAAACCAAGAAATGTAAAAATTAACAACCCAAAGATAACCGTAAGAATAATTGATAATATTGGACCAATTAATGTCCAGGAATTTGAAACTTTATCTCTAGGAGTAAAAGTAATCATTTTCTTTTTTCCTGATCATTTTTACTTTTGGAATTACCTCCCATTAATAACCCTATATTTGTAGCAGAAATTTCGTTAGCACTTAAAATTTCACTTAAATTTCCATTGTTAAGTACAGCAATTTTGTCAGATAATTGAAAAATTTCTTCTAGGTCCTGGCTAATTAGGATAACAGCTTTTCCCATTTTAGAAAGATTGAGTAATTTTTGTCTTATGGTTGTTGCGGCACCGATATCTACACCCCAAGTAGGCTGAGAAAATATTGCAACTTTTGGATTGTTTGCTAAGGATCTGCCCAAAATAAACTTTTGTAAATTACCGCCTGATAGTTGGTTAGCCATTGGGTTAGGCTCAGGACATCTTACGTCATTATCTTTAATTATCTGCTCGCTCTCATTAAGACTATTTTCGGGATTATTTAAAAATTTACCTATAAAGCTTTTATTTACATTATATTTTGGGAAATAAGTAAGAAATGTATTCTCATTAATTTTTAAATTGGGCACACTTGCATGAAGAGTGCGTTCTTCTGGGATAGTTTCTATACCTAATTGTCTTCTTTCAGTAATGTTCTTTAAGCCAATAGGAATTTCATCCAAAAAAATTTGATCCTCATTATCGCAAACGGTTTCCCCACTTAAAATTTCCATTAGCTCAGTTTGACCATTACCTGCTATTCCTGCTATTCCTAATATTTCACCGTAATTAACTGTTAAATTTATATTTTTAAGAGCAATTCCAAAATCACTTGAATTGGATTTATTTAGATTTTTTAACTCTAAGGCAATACTCTTAGATAAATTTTTTGATTGTACTTTTTTTAGAGTGGTTATCTCTTTGCCAACCATTGTCTCAGCTAAATATTTAGTAGTCGTATTTTGGGCGTCAATGGTAGCTATTGATTTACCAGACTTTAGAATAGTAACCTTATCGGCTAGTTCAATTATTTCTTCCAACTTATGGCTTATATACAAAATAGAGCAGCCTGAGGAAGCAAGACGTTTTAGTATTTTGAAAAGGTTTTCAATTTCCTGAGGCGTTAAAACTGAAGTTGGTTCATCCATAATTAGTAATTTAGGATTTTGCATTAAGCATCTTATTATTTCTACCCTCTGCTGTTCACCAACCGATAACTCACTGACAATCTTTAGAGGGTCAATAAATAATTCCCATTCTGCTGAAAGTTCTTTAATTCTTAAAACCAAATCTTTAAATTTAATTTTTTGATCAAGTGCTATTAAAATATTTTCAGCAACTGTAAGAGCTGGGAATAGGGAAAAATGTTGGAATACCATTCCTATTCCATTTTTTCTTGCTACGTTCGGAGAAGAAATTGTGATCTTCTCATTATTAATTTTTATAGTTCCGGTTTCAGGTTTTAATATCCCATATAAGATTTTAACAAGAGTTGATTTCCCTGCTCCATTTTCTCCTAGAAGAGCGTGAATTTCTCCTTTAGCAATAAAAATATCAATATCTTTATTTGCAACAAAGTTACCAAATTTTTTATTAATTTTGGTAGCTTCCAAAAGAATTTTTAATTCTTTTTTGCTGCCCATAAATCACCCATAACATTGAATTTTGAATATATTATGACAATAACAATAAAAAAATTGTAATCAAT
>JADHRC010000059.1 GCA_016777645.1 Alphaproteobacteria bacterium | reverse complement strand
TTTCTTTGTTTTTGGATAATGGGTCTAGTTTAGGACCATAATTAACACCAACAACAATAGCTGATTTAGCTTCTTCCCAAAGTGATATTGGAGATTTTCTTCTTTCAAAAGTATCTGCCAACCATTTCATATTTCCATGGAAACCCAAATCAATAAATTCTTTAAGTCTTAAACTAGTTTCATCTGGTAAGTTTGGATCTGTTATTCGACATACGTCAAACTTAAATTCATCAGCAAGTTCATGTATTAAAAGCTTTAGATTTATTTGATGCATTCTAATAGTCACTAGTTACAATGGTTGAATATCACCAGAATAGTAATTTTTTAAAAAATCACGTTCATAATTTTCAAAATTTTTATTTTTAATAGCTTCTCTAATAAGTTTCATCATACCTAGATAAAAATGAAGATTGTGCAAACTTAAAAGCATAAGGCCTAAAATTTCTTGAGCCTTAAAAAGATGATGCAAATAAGCTCGATTATAATTTTGACAAGTAAAACAAAAACATTCGTTATCTAATGGACGTGTATCTAAGGTATGACGTGAGTTTTTAATATTAACTTGACCTTTAGATGTGAATGCTTGCCCAGTTCTTCCTGATCTTGTAGGCAAAACACAGTCGAACATATCTACTCCTCTTTTAACAGCACCAATAATATCATCTGGCTTACCAACTCCCATTAAATAACGGGGCTTATTTTCTTCCATAAAAACTGTAGTATTGTCTAAAGTTTTAAACATTAATTCTTGACCTTCACCAACAGCTAAGCCACCTATTGCATATCCGTCAAAGTCAATTTTGATAAGCTCTTTAGCAGAATATTTCCTTAACTCAGGGAATATAGATCCTTGAACAATACCAAATTGCCCATAACCATCCCTATGTTCAAAAGCTTCTCTGCTCCTTAAAGCCCAATCCAAAGATAATTTCATAGATCTATTAGCTTCTTCATATGAAGCAGGATAGGGAATACATTCGTCTAATTGCATAGTAATTGTAGCGTCTAAAGCATTTTGGATATCTGTACTTATCTTTGGTGATAAAAAATATTTAGATCCATCTAAATGTGATTTAAAAGTAACACCATCTTCTTCAACTTTTCTTAAATCACCTAAACTCATTATTTGAAAACCACCTGAGTCAGTTAAAAGAGGTTTATTCCATCCCATAAACTTTCTTACACCACCCATTTTCTTAATTGTTTCGTGACCAGGCCTTAACATTAAATGATATGTATTAGATAAAATAATTTGGGCGCCTGCAGATACTACATCTTTTAAATACATAGCTTTTACAGTAGCAGCAGTACCAACTGGCATAAAAATTGGAGTATCAATTTCTCCATGCGCTGTAATAAGTTTACCAAGGCGTGCGTTTTTATCATTGGATATTAATTTAAAATTAAATGAATTACTCAATGAATTTTTTACCTTTTCTTGATAAAATACAACTATCACCATAAGAAAAAAACCTATATTTTTTTTTAATAGCGTGTTGATAGCTTTTAATTATTTCTTCTTGCCCATGGAAAGCTGAAACTAACATTAACAACGTAGATTTTGGTAGGTGAAAATTTGTAATTAATAAATCAACAATTTTAAAATTAAACCCAGGCGTTATATATAAGTCAGTATAACCAGACCAAGGAAGAATTCTTCCTTCATGTATTTTAGAAACTGTTTCTAATATTCGTAAACTTGTTGTTCCAACAGAGATAATTCTTTTTTTATTTTTTATTCCATTATTAATAATTAAAGAAGTTTCTGTACTTACCTCACCCCACTCTTCATGCATTTTATGTTCATATATATTATTAACTTTTACTGGCAAAAATGTACCAGCTCCAACATGCAAGGTCACCGGTGCAAACAAAATCCCTTTTTGATTTAACTTGCTTACAAGTTCACTGGTAAAATGCAATCCTGCTGTAGGGGCAGCTACAGCCCCTTTGTTAGAAGCAAATATTGTCTGGTAATCATGCTTATCATTGTTCGAGCTTATATCTCTTTTAATGTAAGGAGGTAGCGGCATATTTCCCTGATCATTCAATTCCTTTAATAAAATTTCGTTGTCTTTATTGAATTCTAATAATACATCACCTTCTATATATTTTTTAATTACTTTAGCTTTTAAATTATTTTTAAAAATTATGATGTCATTAGTTTTACATTTTCGACCTGGTTTTAAAAAAGTTCTCCATAAGTTATTTTTTAAATTTAAGTGGAGAGTTACTTCAATTTTTACTTCATCTCTTTTACCAAACATCCTCGTTGGAATGACTTTTGTATTATTTATTACAAGAACATCACCAGGATTTAGTAATGTGTCTAAATTTTTAAAACGAAGGTCTTGAATATTATTACCAATACAATTTAATAAACGTGAATTATCTCTAGGATCACATGGCTTTTGAGCAATCAAATCAGAATTTAAGTCATAATCAAATGATGAAATATCCATGAAATTACAATAAGTCATTCAAAAATTTGAATTACCCCTACAACTTCATTGATTTTGTTTTTAACCACAAGGCATTGAACTTTAGCTTCCCTCATCCTTTTTTCTGCAGCTTGCAAATTATCAGTTTCAAAAGCTATCAAAGGGTTTTTATTCATTAAATCAATAGCTTTTAATTGAGAAAATTCGGCATTGTCAATTAAAGCTCGTCTGATATCACCATCAGTAATAATTCCGAATAAATCTTCTTTACTTCCAACTAAAGCAAGTCCAAGTCGTCCTTCTGTCATTTTAACAAGAACATCTTGAACATTTGACTGCTTATCAACAAATGGAAGATTAGTTTGTTTCATTTCATCTTTAACTTTTGAAAGTAATCTTTTACCAAGAGAGCCTCCAGGGTGAGTTAAAGCAAAGTCTTCTTGTTTAAAATTTTTTAGTTCCATTAAGGACACTGCCAAAGCATCTCCTAAAACCATAGTTATCATTGTAGATGTAGTGGGTGCTAAATTTAATGGACACGCTTCTCTATCTACTGATGTATCTAAAACAATATCCGCTTTTAATGCTAGCGTTGAATCTTTAACACCAGTAAGAGCTACTAATGTAACGTCTAATCTCCTCAGAGCAGGAATTAGAGCAATAATTTCACCAGTTTCTCCTGAATATGAAATCAATAAAACAATAGAATTTCTCTGTACTTTACCAAGATCACCATGTATTGCTTCGGCAGGATGAAGAAAAATACTTGGTGTTCCAGTCGACGCAAGAGTTGATGATATTTTTCTTCCTACTAAACCAGACTTACCCATACCACAAACAATTATATGAGTGGAACTTTTGCTCATCAGTTTAACAGCCTTAGAAAAATCATTTCCAAGCATATTCTCAAATCGCTCAATACCTGACTTATAAGCCTGAGTTAAGCTAAGTGCTGTTTCTATTGCTTTCATTTAAATCACCATTTAATATGAGAATGTATTAACGTAAAATTAATTTAAATACCACAAAAAGGGTAAAATCTTTGAAAATTCATTTTAGTATTGCAAAGAACAAAAAATCACAATCAGTATCAAGTGAATTACTAAAATTATATGGTCAAGCCGAAATATCTGAAGCGGAAGTGATAGTAGCTGTAGGAGGAGATGGTGCCATGCTCTCTGCCATAAGACAGAGTATTGATTATAACATACCTGTCTTTGGGATAAATAGAGGAAACATTGGTTTTTTAATGAATGATTTTGAAAAAGAAAATTTGATTGAACGATTAAAAGATGCAAATGAAATTATTGTTCATCCCTTAGAAATGAAAGCAATTGACCTAAAGAATAATGAATTCATAGAGCTAGCAATTAATGAAGTATCTATATTCAGAAGGACCCATCAAAGTGCTATAATCTCTATTAAAATTGATGGCACTGAAAGATTAAGTGAATTAACCTGTGATGGTGTAATGGTTGCAACTCCAGTTGGTTCAACAGCTTATAATCTCTCAGCGCATGGTCCAATTTTACCAATAGGTTCTGAAATATTAGCCTTAACTCCTATAAGTCCTTTTAGACCTAGAAGATGGAAAGGGGCGTTAATAAAAAATAAATCTATAGTTGAGTTCAACATACTTAATCCAAAGCTAAGACCTGTAAGTGCTAGTGCTGATGCAAGAGAAGTAAAAAATATAAAACAAGTTTTGGTATCACAACGACCAGATATAAATTTAAGAGTACTTTATGATAAAACTAATAGTATGGAAGATAAATACCTAAAAGAACAATTTTCTATGTGATTAAGTTAAGATAAAAGTTCTTGTTGCCTTTGCCACATTTCAGCATATAAACCATTCTTGTTTAACAACTCTAAATGAGAACCTTCTTCTTTAACTTGGCCCTTATCTAAAACAATAATCTTATCTGCATCTATAACTGTGGATAATCTATGTGCAATAACAAGAGTAGTATTATTGTTAGATAATTTTTTTAAGGATTTTTCAATAGATTTTTCTGTTTTTGTATCAAGTGCCGAAGTTGCTTCATCAAATATAAATATTTTTGGGTTTTTCAAAAGTGCTCTAGCTATAGCAACCCTTTGCTTTTCTCCACCAGAGAGCTTTAACCCTCTTTCACCAACAATAGTATCGTAACCTAATTCTAGATTTTTTATAAATTTATCAATTGAAGATAACCTTGCTGCTTTATTAATTTCTTTTAGAGAAGAACCCGGCTTAGAATAAGAAATATTATATTTTATTGTATCATTAAATAAGACTGTATCTTGAGGAACCACACCAATGTTTGATCTTAAAGAGGTCTGTGTAACATCGTTAATAGATTGGTCATCTATATAAATATTACCAGAAGATGGATCATAGAACCTAAATAAAAGTTTTGATATTGTAGATTTACCTGCTCCAGTAGGACCAACTATGGCGACTTTTTTACCAGGTGCTATTTCAAAACTTAAATTTTTTAGGATATGTCTTTTTCCAAACCAAAAATTAACATTTTTAAATGTTACTTTCCCAAGCTTGACTTTTAACTCTTTTGCATTTTTTTTATCTTCAATGTCTGGTATTTCATCTACTAGCGCAAACATCCTACCCATATCTAACAAGGATTGTCTAATTTCTCTATATATAAAACCTAAAAAATTTAAAGGTAAATATAATTGTAATAAGAATGTATTGACTACAACAAAATCCCCAATTGACATTTTTCCCTTTGCTATATCTTCTCCTGCCATTCCCATGATTAAGAATAAGCCTAAAGCAATTATTCCACCTTGGCCAATATTGACTATTGAAAGAGAAGCTCTAGCTTTTACAGCAGAATCTTCATATAATTTCATCGCTTTATCAAATCTTTCTGCTTCGATAATTTCAGCATTAAAATATTTTACAGTTTCATAATTCAAAAGGCTATCAACTGCCTTAGTTGACGCATTTTCATCTGCTACATTCATCTTTCTTCTTATAGCTATTCGCCATTCGGTTACCTTGATAGTATAAATTACGTAGATCAAAACAGTAGTTACTGTTACTGCAGCATACATAAAACCAAAGGTAACCCATAGAACAACACCAACAGTTATCAATTCAACCAATACTGGTACAATTTCAAATGCTGTAAACCTTAATAAAAATTCAATACCTTTTGCGCCTCTATCTATTGCCCTAGTTAATCCACCTGTTTGTCTATTTAAATGAAATGTTAAAGATAAACTATGCATATGTTTAAAAGCTTTTAATGCAGCTCCTCTAACTGCTCTCTGCGCAACTCTAGCAAAAACAAATTCTTTAGCTTCATCAAAAAATACTTGTCCCAATCTTGCTAACGCGTAGGCTCCTATTACAAACCACAACAGACTTAAATCTAATTTTTCCCCTTCTGCAACTAAATCAACAGCCTTTCCATATAAAAAAGGTGTGTATACCGTTACTAGCGTAGCTAGCCCTAGAAATACCATGGCTAACGTTATCCTAATGGGCATTTCTTTATTACCCTTAGGAATTACAAACCTTATCAACTCTTTTAAAGTCCTTAATGGAGATAATACTTTATCCTTTGAAGGAAATGCTTCTGCATTTTTCATCATTTACACCAATTTTTTTTAAATATTAAGCTACAGTGAAACTTTCACCACAACCACATCTGGCAATTTCATTAGGGTTTTTAAACTCAAACCCTGAACTGAATTTTTGTTCTTTATAATCCATTTCTGATCCTACTAGAAACATTATCGCAGCTGGGTCAATACAAATCACTACACCTTTTGAAATTATTTTCTCTTCATAAGGCTTTATCTCAGTAGCATATTCAACATTATACTTCATACCAGAACAGCCGGCTGTCTTAATACCTATTCTGAGCCCAATTACTTCTGAATTAGCGTTAGCCATGATGTCTTTTATTCTATTTACTGCGGCATCAGTTAGAGTTAACAAGGGTTTTGAATCTACAGTCATGAAGAACTCCTTCAAAATTAAAATATATCAAGTGCCATTTTAGCATCGTCACTCATTCTATCCTTTGTCCAGGCTGGTTCCCATACAAGCTTAACCTCAACTAAACCTACCTCAGAAATTTGTGCAATTTTTTCAGCAACTTGACCAGGCATCTCTCCTGCAACTGGACAACCGGGTGCGGTAAGAGACATTTCTACTTTAATATTATTATTATCTAGGATTTTTATGTCATAAATTAAACCCAAATCATAAATATTAATTGGTAGTTCTGGGTCAAAAATAGTTTGAAGATATTCAATGACTTGGGATAGTTTTATTTTAGTTTTAATATTTTTATTTTCTTTTCCTACCTTTGCAACAAAAGGTTCATTTGAATTATCTATCCCATTTGAGGGCATGAAAGCGGATAAAGGAAGTTGTTCTGTATTACTCATTCTAAGCACCAAATATTTTTTTAACTTTAACGAGGGCTTCAGCTAACTTATCAAAATCTTCATTAGTTGAATAAGCACCTACAGAAGCTCTAGTAGTAGATACTAAGTTAAAATAATCCATTAAAGGCTGAGCACAGTGATGACCTGCCCTGACTGCTATACCTTCTCTATCAATTATAGTTGCAATATCGTGCGAATGGGCACAATCCATAGTAAAAGAAACCACACCAGTTTTATTTGGAGACTTTCCAAAAACATTAACACCAGAAATTGAGTCTAATAAAGCTGTTCCATAAGAAATCACATTTTTCTCATGAACACTAATTTTATCAATGCCTATAT
The DNA here is from genome assembly GCA_016777645.1 of Alphaproteobacteria bacterium. Lineage (GTDB taxonomy): Bacteria > Pseudomonadota > Alphaproteobacteria > Puniceispirillales > Marisalimonadaceae > Marisalimonas. Next base: position 2,414 of record JADHRC010000059.1, on the reverse strand, counting down.
TAGTTATCCAGTCGATTGCTTCTCCAAGGGCAATTGCTTGAACAATAGGTGGTGTACCAGCTTCAAATCTGTTGGGCGGATCGGCATAGGTAGATTTTTCTATTTTTACAACATCTATCATATCACCTCCACCTAAAAATGGGGGCATTTCTTCTAGCAAATTATATTTTCCAAACAACACGCCAATACCTGTTGGACCATATAATTTATGACCAGAAAAACAGTAAAAATCACAACCTAAATCTTGGACATCAACTTTTTCGTGGATAATTCCCTGACAACCATCCACAACACTTATGACACCATTTTTCTTAGCAATATCACAAATTTCTTTGACAGGAAAAGTTGTGCCTAAAACATTAGAAACATGAGGAAAAGCAATTATTTTTGTTTTTGATGTGATGAGATCCTTTATGATCTTTGAATCAAAGTCTTGATCAGGATCTACTTTAGCTGCAATAATCTTTGCTCCTCTTTGCTCAGCAACAAGCTGCCAAGGAACTATATTTGCGTGATGTTCTGCGATTGTAATAATAATCTCATCGTCTGGCATTAAATTCTTTGTTCCCCAGCTATATGCAATCAAATTTATTGCAGCAGTTGCTCCTGAAGTAAAAACAATCTCTTGTGGGTTACAATTCATAAAATTTGATATTTTTAATCTAGCACCTTCATAATTTGCAGTAGCTTCTTCTGATAATTTGTGAAGGCCTCTATGCACATTAGAATAATTGAATGAATAATTTTTATTAATACTCTCTAAAACTTGCTGAGGTTTTTGCATAGAAGCAGCTGAATCAAGATAGACTAAGGGCTTGTCCCAAACCTGCCTATTTAAAGCTGGAAACTGTTCTTTGATTTTATTTACATCATAATTATTCATTTATAATATTTTCTTCATTTAAAATAGATGATAAAGAAGTTTGAGCTTCGTTAAAAATATAGTCATGATATTTATTATCTACAGATTCACTAATTATATCATGCAAGAAAGCCTTAATAAGAATCTCTCTAGCTTTATTCTTACCAATACCTCTACTATTTAAGTAAAATAGTTGATCATCATCCAACTCACCAACAGTTGCGCCATGAGCGCAGATAACGTCATCTGCATAAATTTCAAGCTCAGGCTTGGCATTTGCTTTTGCATCTTGAGATACTAGAATTGCTTTACTCATCTGCTGTCCGTCTGTCCTTTGAGCATCAGGGGAAACTTTTACTTTACCTTGGAAAACTCCAGTAGAAAATCCGCCTAATACACCTCTAACAATTTGTTTAGAAGTGCAGTCTGGTACATTATGATAAATTGCTGTAGTTAGATCATGATGCTGTTTTTTACCAGAAATATAAACGCCATTAAGGTTTAAGTTAGCATTAGAACCATTTAGGTAAGCATGTGTTTCTGATCGCGTAAAAATACCTCCTTTAACCAAAGAAAAAGAATTGTATTTAGAATCTTTTGATAATAAAGCACAGTGAGCAGAGAGATTATAAGTGTCATAGTTATCATTATAAATTTTTATAGAACTTAAATACGCTTTTTCCTGAACTTCTATTAATTGGAGGGGCATTACAAGTGTGCTTTTATGATTGAAATGTTCAATCAAAGATAATTTACTATTTTTCTTCAATTCTATATACAAAACAGGATGGACAGAAAAATCATCATCTCCCCCCTCATATGTTATTTCTATTAATTCTTCAAAGTTACTCTCTTCATCCACTGTTAATTTTATAATAGAGGGAGTGCAAGATAAAGAAGCATTCGTAGATGGGTGATTATTTAAATCACTTTTTTTAATTTTTTTTAAAAACTCTAGACTTTCTATTTCATTAAGCTCTTTCAAAATGATACTTGGAGGAAGGTTAGAAGAGAGATCTTTTCGCAAAGCACCATCAACAAACTTAATAATGTTAGAACCAATTGTTTTATTATGAATTGAGCTTTTTCTTAAATTAGGTTCAATAGGTTTAATTTTTAATCTAGATAATACTCCTAGCCTGCTCAACCTCCATTTTTCTTCTATTGGACTTGGCCAACCATTGAAATCACTTGAAGCCAGGTATCTAAAATGTTTTTTATCATATGAAGATGTAGAATTTTTAATAGACCTTACATAATCTTCTTTCACATCATGAAGCATTGATCAACCCTGCATACCCATTTTTTTCAACTTCAAGTGCTAATTCTGGACCGCCAGATTTAATAATAGCTCCATCGGATAAAATATGAACAAAATCTGGAATAATATAATCTAACAATCTTTGATAATGTGTGATTACTACAATTGCATTATCTTTACTTCTTTGAGCATTAACTCCTTCTGAAACAATTTTGAGAGCATCAACATCTAAACCTGAGTCCGTCTCATCCAAAATTGAAATTTTTGGTTTTAGCATAGCCATTTGTAATA
>JADHRC010000058.1 GCA_016777645.1 Alphaproteobacteria bacterium | reverse complement strand
ATCTGTAGAAGTTGAAGTCCAGGGAGAACCAGCTGTTATGGCTATATGTCATTGCAAAATCTGTAGAAGTTGGTCTGCAGCACCTGTAAACGGAGCGTCATTGTGGTCACCAGAAAATTTTAAAATCACTAAAGGGGAAAAATTTATCAAGAGTTTTACCAAAGTTGAAGGCCATGATCGTAAATGGTGTGACAAATGTGGTGGTCATGTATATGTTGATCATAGAACCACCTATGGAAAAATAGACGTATATGCCTCAATCTTAAAAGATTTTGATTATAAACCGAGTTTTCATGTAAATTATGAAAGCACTATTCTTCCAATAAAAGATGGATTACCTAAGTTTAAGAACTTTCCTGAGCCAATGGGTGGATCTGGTGAAATAATGGATGAATAATAAAATACTTTATTAAATAAATTAAGCTGACTTTAAATTAACTTTTATACAATTTTTACTGACTAGGGCCGGATAATTTAAAATGTTTAGAAGTTCATTTTCCATTTCATTAACTCTTTTTAAACATTTGTCTTCAGTTAAATAATAGCCTTTAGTATCCTCTAATCCAAAACATTCTCTTTCGTGATGTACAAGATTAAGAGGTGAACAAATTAACATAAATGCAAAAAACATTTTTTCTCCATTAAACAATTATTAAAACTATAATATTTATTTAAAAAAAATTAATTATAATTAACTTAATTTTACTATGTGCTTCAATGTATGGTAATTTTTTATGCAAAATTTTACCTGTTGTTTAAAAATTAATATTATTTAACTATAAATCACTAATTGGTTTATAAAATTTAATGTTTTTTAAAAAATATAAATTTCTTCTTATTTTTCTTTTTTTATTTCCAACCTTAACATATGCAAATACTTCTATAGAAACTCCTATTAAATTTTTAGTAAATGCTTTGAATGAAATTAAACATCCTAAAGCCTTGGCAGTAGCCTCTGAATTAATTGAAAACACACAAGAAGAAAATACTTATAACTTGATCATAAGAAAATCTGAACTAGATGTTTATGATATTAAAAGGATAGCTGATGCCATTAGTAAAATTAAGAAATGGAATGGACCAGATCTAATTACCTTGAGTATGAGTTTTAATGAAAATATAAAAGATGATGGACTTAAGCTTATTTTAGATGCAGTTCCAGATACGATAAAAATTTTAGCATGTGTTGAATGTGGTTTGAGAGATAATGCAGCTTTAGAGATTATTGATTATGCTTATAAAAATAGGAATATAAATGAGATTTATTTAGAAGGTAATTTTTTTTCTCAATCAATTCAAAATAAATTTGACAAATTAAGGTTTAAAAAACCTCATCTTACAATAATAAGTCAGTGGCCTAGTCAGGACTTTAAGAAAATGGTTAAGAAAAATTTTAAATAGACCTAAATTTGATTTTCTTAACCATTAATTTAAAAAAAGAAGTAATACATAAATTTAGATTTTTAAATTATACAGTCTTGCTTTCTTTTTTAATTTTTTCTTCAAGATGTCCAATCATTATTCTTCTCATATACTGTGCACGTCCTAAATCAGTAAAAGAATACTCACGAATGTCATCGTTACTTATTCTGATCGAGAAATTATAAAAAGCACCATTTTTTTTAATACTAGATGCACTGCCAGCTGCAATCTTACTAGTGTTAACTAAAGTACCAAATTTTGTCTCAATTATATTTGTCATAATAAACTCCCCCTTTATATGACTTACATAAATTATTATGATATTAAATTAATTGCTAAGTCAAAACAAAGTTTTATTTTTATTATTTTTTAAATAAAATTTAGCAACATTGATACATATAATGAGATCTTTCAGATGTATGTTGTCTTACGTGAGTTCCCCATCTGCCTTTTTCAACTGCAATAGACCATTCTTCACTATTTACCACATCAGGACTATCTAATTCGTAAATAGCTATAAATTTTTGTGTTGGAGCTTCCATTGATTTAGTCTCCCCACCAATAGCAAACGAAAAAGGTAGGCCTTTACCTCTTGTAACTTTATTTACACCAGGTACTTTTAATAAATAAGGAACATGTTCTGTATCGTATACTTCATTAAATAAATTTTCGTAATCCGCAGTTACATTCATAGAAGCTATGAAGATAAATTTTGATTTTGTCATTATGACCTCCTTAATTTTTTTATTTTTTATTAATAAGTATTTCTTTATTATATTTATTTAATTTCTTAATTAATATCTCACGCTTGCAAGCCTGACTTCTATTTATACAAATTTCTTTATAAACTATTTGAACAGGTAATCGTCCTCTTAAATATTTTGCACCTTTGCCTGACTTATGATTTTTTATTCGTTTGTTTAAATTATTTGTGATTCCAGTATAAATTGAATTATCATTACACCTTAGCATATAAACATACCATTCCATTTAACTTAATTTCAATTAGTACGTGTTAAATTTATAAAAATATCTTCTAAGCTTATTTCTTTTGTAGATAAATCTTTAATGTCTAATTTAGTTTTGTAGAGAGTTTCAATAATACTCCTCATATTAACATGATCTGGTTTGTAATTAATCTCAATATCTGTTTTAGAAAATTTGACTTTACCAATTGATTCAAGAGACAACTTATCTTTTTCTGATATATCACTTTTATTTATCTTAATTTTAATAATTTTTTCATTAAATTTTGTAAGTAAAGACTCTTTTTTTTCATTTGCAATGATTTTGCCTTTATTAATTATTGCGATGTGATCACATAGATGTTCAGCTTCTTCCAAATAGTGAGTTGTCAGAATTATTGTAACTCCCTCTTTGTTCAATTTTATAAAGCTTTCCCATAATTTTTGACGTAACTCAACATCTACACCAGCAGTAGGTTCGTCTAAAATTATTATTGGTGGTGAATGTACCATTGCTTTTGCAACCAATAATCTTCGTCTCATGCCACCAGATAATTTTCTACTGTAAGTGGAAGCTTTTTCAGTTAAATCCATCAATTTTAATAGTTCATCACTTATCCATGAGGACTTTGGAACGCTAAACATTCCTGAATGTAAATTTAACATTTCCTTTGGGGTGAAAAAAGCATCAATATTGAGTTCTTGGGGTACCACACCAATAGCTAATTTAGATTGTTTTCTTTTTTTATCAATGTCATATCCCCATATAGAAACTGCTCCTGAAGTTTTCAAAACAACACCAGAAATTATATTTATCAATGTGGACTTGCCAGCTCCATTAGGACCGAGTAACCCGAAAATGCTTCCAGCAGGAATTTCCAGAGAAATATTTTCTAAAGCAAAATTTTGTTTTTCATCATTGTAAATTTTACTTAAATTATATATTTGGACTGCTAGATTATTTTTTGGATATTCCCAATATTTAGTGTTCATTTTAATACTTTCAAATAACATTTCTCAGCATGATATCTTTTAAACTGAGCAATTAATTATGAATTAATGACATTGATATCAAATTAACTATAATTAATTCAATTTAATGCATTACTCTATAAAAATTAAATTAAAAACTTATTTAAGAAATCAATTTTTAGAAAATTATTTTATGACAGACGAAAAGTTACAAAACATAAGACCTGATTTGAAATTGCATGATCCTAATAATCTAATATTAATTGACGGCTCAGGATATATTTTCAGAGCTTTTTATGGATTGCCCTCTATGACTAATGAAGATGGTATTCCTGTAAATGCTGTGTTCGGTTTTACCAAAATGCTTTTAAAGCTTATTGATGATATTAAGCCAATATATGCAGCTGTTATTTTTGATGTTGCAAGAAAAACCTTTAGAAATGACCTTTATGAAGAGTATAAAGGTAATAGATCCGATCCACCAGAGGATTTGATACCTCAATTTTCTATCATTCGAGATGCAACAAATGCAATTGGTTTACCTGTTGTTGAAATGGAAGGTTTTGAAGCTGATGATTTAATTGCCACATATACAAAAATTGGCAAAGATATGAAAAAAAAAGTTATAATAATATCAAGTGATAAAGACCTTATGCAGTTAGTGGATGACAACACTATTTTATTTGACCCGATGAAACAATTTTGGATAAATGACGAAAGGGTTTTTGAAAAATTTGGTGTTTACCCAGATAAAGTCATAGACGTTCAATCACTAGCAGGAGATAGCAGTGATAACATTCCTGGTGTGCCTGGAATTGGAATTAAAACAGCTGCTGAGTTAATAAATCAATTTGGTAATTTAGATCAATTGTTATCTAGAGCTAATGAAATAAAACAAAATAAAAGAAGAGAAAATCTTATACAATTTGCAGATCAAGCTCTTTTGTCTAGATCTTTAGTAACATTGAAAAAAGATGTTCCAATTACATTTAAAATTGATGATTTCATGGTAAATTCTCTATTAGACACTCAAAAATTAATTCCATTTTTAAAAATACATGGATTTAAAAGCTTGTTGAATAAATATGATAATAATGGAGAGCTTGCAACCAAGCAACAAAATGATCCATATCAAACTAATATTATAGAACAATTAGCAGAATATAAAAATATTCAGAATTACCAACTAATAGATGAAATTGAAAACTTAAAAAAAATCATAAATCAATGTTATGAGTACCCATTTATAGCTATAGATTGTGAAACAAATTCATTAAATGCTAAATTATCAGAATTAGTTGGTATTTCATTGTCTTATAAGGAAGGTACTGGTTTTTATATTCCACTTAGACATGGTACTTCTTCAAATGATAACCAGTCTGACTTTATTTCAAATAGTAACAATTCGATCAAACAAATAAATTTTAGTGATGCTATCAACTTAATAAAACCACTTTTTGAGGACCCTTCTGTTTTAAAAGTAGGCCATAACATAAAATTTGATGCTTTAGTTATGAGGCAAGTTCATAATGGAAATATTTTACTTAATCCTATTGCGGACACAATGTGCATCTCCTATGTTCTCGATGCTGGAAGAGTTGATAGTCATAAATTAGATGAATTGGCCTTAAGAGAATTAAATCACAATACTATAAAATTTGATGATGTATGTGGCAAAGGTAAAAATAAAATTTTGTTTAATCAACTTTCTCCTCAAGAAGCTTTGAACTATGCTGCAGAAGATGCGGATGTAACATTGTCAGTATATAATAGGGTGTTACCAAGACTAATTAATCAAAAAAAATTTACCGTATATAAACGATTGGAAAATCCCCTTGTTAATGTATTAACTCAAATGGAAGATACGGGCGTTATAGTTAATCCAATAAAGTTAAAAGAGATTTCTAATAATCTATCTCAAGAAATTAAAAACTTAGAGCTGGAAATATTTAATATGAGTAACAAAGTTTTTAATATTGGCTCTCCTAAACAGTTAGGAGAAATATTATTTGACGAAATGAAAATAAGTGGTGGCAAAAGATCAAAAAATGGTTCTTGGCAGACAAGTGTTGAAGTCTTGGAAAACATCTCTGATGCTGGTCATCCAATAGCAAAACGTATATTAGATTGGCGTCATTTTTCTAAACTAAAAAGCACTTACGCTGACGCTCTGATCGAACAAATGAACCCAGATACTAAAAGAATTCATACAAGTTATTCTATGGTTGGTGCTAGTACAGGTAGATTGTCATCATCAAATCCTAATTTACAAAATATTCCTATAAGAACCTCAGAAGGAAGGCTTATTAGGACAGCATTTGAACCAAAGGAAGGCTCTAAATTAGTGTCTATGGATTACTCTCAGATAGAATTACGTTTAATTGCCCATATTGCAGATGAAACAAAAATGCTTGAGGCTTTCAATAATGAGTTGGATATCCACACTGACACTGCTTCTAAGGTTTTTGGAATTCATTTAGACCAAGTTAGCTCTGAACATAGAAGAAAAGCAAAGACTATTAATTTTGGGATTATTTATGGCATCTCTTCATACGGGCTTTCAAAACAACTTAAATGTTCAGTAAATGAAGCTAAAGATTTTATTAATGCATATTTTTCTAGATTTCCTAGAATTAGAGATTATATGGAAGATATCAAACAAAAGCTAGATATTGATGGATATGTAGAAACTTTGTTCAATAGAAGAATATATATAAACGGCAGCGATTCAAAGAATCAAAGATTAAGAGGCTTTGCAGAAAGGCAAGCAATCAACGCTCCAATTCAAGGTACTGCTGCAGATATTATTAAATTAGCGATGGTACAAATTCATAAAAATTTATCTGATTATGTTGATGAAGTATCAATGTTAATGCAAGTACATGATGAATTGGTGTTTGAAATAAAAGATAATAAAATTGAAAAATTTTCTAATATTATTGTGCAAGTTATGGAAACAGCAAATTTACCTATGGTGCCTTTAAATGTTAAATTAAAAGTTGACACTGGATATGGAGATAATTGGGCAGAGGCTCATTAAACTAACTATGCGAGAAAATAACTTAATTTAGCCTTGATAAAACCAAATTTTACGCAAATAATTTTAAAATAAGTAAACGTACAATTTATAGGTTAATAATGAGTGAAAAAATAATTCTTGTTGATGATGACAGTAATATTTTAGCATCTGTTTCAGTTGCTCTGAAGGCAGAAGGGTGGTTGGTTGAAACTTACAGTGATAGCCAACAGGGATTGTTTGCGTTACAAAAAAACCAACCTGATTTAGCCGTTCTAGATATAAAAATGCCTAAAATGGATGGTATGGAATTACTAAAAGAATTAAGAAATTCAAGCGATGTTCCTGTAATATTTCTAACAAGTAAAGATGATGAAATTGATGAAGCCATCGGACTTAGGATGGGGGCTGATGACTATATAATCAAACCCTTTTCTCAAAAACTACTAATTGAAAGAATACGAGCAGTTCTTAGGAGGAGTTCACCAAAAATAACTCATTCAAATAAAATGATACAAAGAAATAATTTGTCACTTGACCCTGATAAGCATCTATGCACATGGAAAGGAGAAGAAGTTAGATTAACTGTGACAGAGTTTTTAATTCTTCATTCTTTAGCTCTAAGACCTGGATTAGTTAAAAATAGAGACCAGCTTATAGATACTGCTTACGGTGAAACAATTTATGTGGATGACAGAACTATTGATAGTCACATAAAAAGAATGAGAAGAAAGTTTAGAGTATTTGATAAAAGTTTTGATTCTATTGAGACTTTATATGGAGTAGGATATAGATATAGAGACGCATAAAATTGAAAATATTACCCACATTTTTAAATAAATTATATTTCCCTTTAAAATTAAGGATACTTTTTATAATTTTATTACCCGTTCTTTTATATCCAATAATAATTATCTACTTTAACAAATATCAAGATATTCTCATTAAATCAGAATTTGCTGCAATAGAAAGACAGGGGATTACTCTTACAAAAGCTCTTGCTTTAGCAGAAAGTCAGTATGGCTTAATACAAAACAATGAAATTTCTGGGCCTGCTTTGCAAAGTCTAATACCAAAGGTTGAATACGGATCTAATATTAGAGCAAGAGTTTTCAATGTTGCTGGAAGTTTGATTGCTGATACTAAAGCAAGTATGAAATATAGTCCTTTTGTTAAAGTTAGTCCTTTGCCATCAGTAGATAATGATTATTTTTTTAAGAAATATTTTATTAACTTTGTATCTTTGTTCTCAAGCCTAATATCACGCCCCCTTAATCTTCCCAAATATAATGATGATAGTAAATTTTCTTTTGAAAATTATCCTGAGGTAGCTATAGCCCTTACAGGAAAAAATCATAAGATCTTGAGGCAAGATGAACAAGGTAAATTATTATTATCAGTTGCTATACCAATAAAAAATATTCGTATGGTAAGGGGAGCAGTTTTGTTGTCAGTTTCAGGCGAAAAAATAGAACAAGAATTAATTGATTTAGAAACAGAGTTATTTAAAGCATTTGGTGTTATTTTGCTGGCCACAATAAGTTTGGCTTTTTATTTTGGTCGTTCAATAACATACCCAATAATTAAATTGGCAAATGAAGCAGATAAAATATCTGAAGATGAAAAAATTAAATCATTTAACTTGGACGCTTTTAGGACACGAAGAGATGAGATAGGAGACCTGGGAAGATCATTTTTTAAAATGACAAATAAACTTCAAAATAGAATTGACCATATAGCTGATTTTGCAGCAGATATTGCCCATGAACTTAAAAACCCTATCACATCTATTAGATCGGCATCAGAAACTATTAGTAAAGTTAGAAATTACAAAGATCAAAAAAAGTTAATTCAACTTATTCAAGATGATGTTGAAAGGGTAGATAGGTTAATTAATGATATTTCAGCTGCATCAAGATTAGATGCAGAATTATCTAGGATAGAAATGAAAAAAATTAACATTTTAGCCTTATTAGAAACGTTGATTGATATAAGGTCATCTATAATAAGTTGTAAATTACAAATTACTAAAAGTGAGAAATCTATATATATCATGGGAGATGAAAATAAAATTGCTCAAGTTTTTGATAATTTGATACAAAATGCAGCTTCTTTTTCAAATAAGAATGATACAATAAATATAATTATTGAAACACAAAAGGAGAACTTAGTTATTTTAGTAGAAGATAATGGATCAGGGTTTAATGAGGGATCTCTCAATAAAATTTTTGATAGGTTTTATACTGAAAGATCTGAAAATGAAGGCTTAGGAAGCCACTCTGGATTAGGTTTGTCTATATCTAAAGAAATAATTCAAGCGCATAATGGAAAGATCGAAGCTTATAATAGATATAATAAAAATAACAGATGTTTGGGAGCAACAGTAAAAGTGATTTTTGACTGTGCTTAAGTAAATCATATTTGTAAATTTCATAAGCAAAATTTGCAATTAATCTTAAGAGTGTTATAAGTAATTTTTTTTTAGAAAGTGTAATCGATGAATGACTATTTGGTAGCAGATCTAGGCCTTGCTGATTGGGGCAGAAAAGAAATTTCTATCGCTGAAACTGAAATGCCTGGTTTAATTGCGTGTCGTGAGTTGTTTGGCAATCAACAGCCACTAAAAGGTTCTAAAATAGCAGGTTGTCTTCATATGACAATACAAACAGCTGTTCTTATAGAAACCTTAACAGCTCTTGGTGCGAGTGTTCGTTGGGCAAGTTGTAATATTTTTTCCACTCAAGATCACGCAGCCGCTGCTATTGCAAAACAAAATATACCTGTTTTTGCAAAAAAAGGTGAGACTTTAAAAGAGTATTGGCAATATGTAGATAAAATTTTTACTTGGTCTGATGATACTGTTGCAAACATGATACTGGATGATGGAGGAGATGCAACTTTATACATTATTTTAGGTGCAAAAGCTGAAAAAGGAGAGAATATTCTTTCATCTCCTTCAAATGAGGAAGAAGAAGCATTAAAAGCTCAAATTCTTACTAGGCTTAAAAGTTCACCTGGTTGGTTTACTAAAGTACAAAAAAGTATCAGGGGCGTTACGGAAGAAACTACCACTGGAGTTCTTAGATTATATCAAATGGCAGAAAAAGGAGACCTTCCATTTCCTGCTATAAATGTCAATGACTCTGTAACAAAATCAAAGTTTGATAACTTATATGGGTGTAGAGAATCTTTAGTTGATGGTATAAGAAGAGCTACTGACGTGATGTTATCAGG
>JADHRC010000057.1 GCA_016777645.1 Alphaproteobacteria bacterium | reverse complement strand
AAAAATAGTTAGATTTCTCGGGTTATCTTAATGAATTTAGAAACAAAATTAATAAACAATATTACTAATATAAAAAGACCAAAGCGTATCACCAGTTCAGGAAGGGTCAATCGTTTTGATGGTAACGTTATTTATTGCGATCCTTTTCCTGCTCCTATTGGAAGCTTGTGCCTTGTGAAAGATCAAATGGGAAAGGAAGTTTTAGCAGAAGTTATTAGTTTTGACCAAAATCATAATATGTTAGCAATTCTTGAGCATTCATCGCATATAGTGGCAGGATGTGAGGTATCTTTACATGATGATGGAAGATATATAGATGTCGATAATACCTTATTAGGAAGGGTTACAGATGCATTTGGAAACCCACTCGACGACAAACCATTAGAGCCAATAAATAGCAAATGGCCTTTAATGGGGAAAGTCATGAACCCCTTAAAAAGGAATTTAATAAAGAAGCCTTTAGATGTTGGTGTCAGAGTTATAAATGCACTTTTAACAGTTGGACAGGGGCAAAGATTAGGGATAATAGCTGGATCAGGTGTTGGAAAATCTGTCCTCTTAGGGATGATGAGTAAGTACACGGAAGCAGATGTTGTTGTTGTTGCATTGATTGGTGAAAGATCGAGAGAAGTTGGCAGCATGGTTAACGAATTATTTAATGATGAAAGTGCCTCAAAAATAACAGTTGTTGCTGTCCCAGCTGATAGATCACCTCTAATGAGAATTAGAGCAGCTAATAGAGCTACAGCTATTGCTGAGTATTTTAGAGATCAAAATAAAAATGTTTTGCTTATAATGGACAGTCTAACAAGGATAGCTCATGCTAAAAGAGAAATAGGCTTGTCTCTGGGAGAACCCACCACTTCTAAGGGTTATCCTGCTTCAGTAATATCAATGATACCAAACCTAATAGAGAGATCTGGAACAAATGATCAGGGTGAAGGGAGTATAACTTCATTTTATACAATTTTAGCTGATGGGGATGATAATAATGATCCAGTAGTTGATACTGCAAGAGCTATACTCGATGGTCACATAGTTTTGAGTAGGTCAAATGCTCAGATGGGTATTTATCCAGCTGTAGATATTTCACATTCAATTAGTAGGGTTATGAGTGATTTAGCAACACAAGAGCATCTGAACGCTTCTAAGCTTTTTCGAAAACATATTAGTACTTATATTGAAAATAAAGATTTATTGCTGATGGGAGGGTATACTCAAGGACAAGATAAAGATTTAGACGAAGCCATCATAATGTGGCCTAAATTAATAGATTTTATATCTCAATCAAATACTGAAAAATCAAGCTTTGAAAATGCTAAAGCAGAATTATTAAAATTATATTCGTAGGACATTATTTTGGAAAAAAAAATTAAACGTTTTCAAAGATTAGCAACACTTAGGAAGAGAGATATTTCAAAAAATATTACAAGCTCTAATTTATTAGAAACTGAAATAATTAAAAATAAAAATCTAATTAGTCAAATAGATGACATTATGAATAGTAGCAAAGTTGATGGTTCCCAAAAAATAATTAATTCAGGATTTTTCAAAAATAATGCCCAACTCTTAAGCACACTTCAAAGTCAAAAGAATATAGCAAGTAATAGGAATAATTATCTTTTAAATGAACAGAAAATTATTAAACAAAAAATCATTATTAATAATTTAAAAAAAATTAAAGCAGATCAAAAAACTGCTGAATATAAAATATCATATGCCAATGAGCTTGAAGAAAAAAGTTATAATTAAACTCTGGTTAGCTCTGTTTTTCTATTAATGGCACTCAATTTGCATTTAATAAAAAAATATGGAAATTTTTTGATGAATATAACCAATGAAATCAATAAAAATTTTGAATTACTAGGGGGTAATCAAAAGGACGTTGCTCATTCTTCATTATTAAGTGGGCTGTTTAGTATTAATTTTGGAGAAAATTTTTTAGAAACAGAAAATAATGAAAGTTTAACTGAATTTGTTTTCAATGAAGATGAAATAAAATTTCTTGATTATATTTCTACAATTGCTCCTGAGATGAAGGATCATAATAAAGACTTTACAAATTTTGATAATCTTAAAATTAAGATAAAATTGGATAATACAATTAATCCAGAAACAAAAGACAATATTTTAAAATTTTTAGATCAAGGTAACAAACATACCCCAAAATTTAATATAAATATCCCGCAGGATAATTTAATTAAAGTTAAAAATAATTCTTCTGTCGGACAATTTATTAAAAAAACAAATTCTCAGGCATCTTTATCTTTGGATGAAAATAAACTTGCTTTTAATCAGGGTTCGAACAAGCTTGACGGTAGTATAACAAAGTCTCAAAATAAATTTGAAAATTTAGAATTAAAGAGACCTCTGGTCTCTGATGATCAAGCAGTAATAAATGATAAAAGTAATTTTGTTAAAAAAATTAAAAAAAATGATCATCCCAATAAGATTTATCAATTAACTAAGACAAATAATTTAAAATTTGATGCATTCAAAGATTTAACTCCTGAAATGAAAATGAAAGTTTTAGAGAATACCACTTCGGTGTCATCACAAAACCTTGCCGTTTTGGAGACTGTTAGAAAAAACATTAATGAGATTAAATCTAATAATAATCAATACCTTAATCTAAATACGATAAATCAGAATACTAATGCTGGACAAAATTTTTCTCAAAATAATGATTCATCTTTTTCTAGCAACGCTTACAACTCTGTTTTAGAAAATTTTTTAGATCATCTTGACTTATCCCAAAAAGGTTGGACAGATAAACTGGTTTCTAGAATTGAGAAAGCTCTTGTCAACGGTGGAGAAGAAATAGAATTTAATTTAAAACCTAAAAACCTTGGTGTTTTAAAAGTGTCAGTAAGTCAAAAAAATGGAATGAGCACTGTGAAAATTATTACAGAAAATAGTTTTGTTACATCAGCATTAGCTCAAAATGAAAATTATCTTCAAAAATTATTTAATGATCAAGGAATGAGCCTTGATTTTACTGCACAAAATGATAATCACTCATTTAATTCTAAGAGTAACTTTGATCAAGGTACAAATAGTAAAGAAAAAAATCTGAGCCTTCAAGCCGATGAAGACTTTAAAAACAAAAATGAAGAAAATGACGAAGCCGTTTATGACAATGATTCGTCTAGACATATTATAAACGTGATAGCATAATTAATAATAATCTTATAGCGAGAGAAAAATGGCAGAAGAAGTTGAAGAAGAACAAAAAAAAGGTGGTTTAGTTAAAATAATCATTTTTGTTGTGGCAGGAATTATGCTGATTGCTGTCGGTTTGGGTATTGGATATTTTATATTTGGTGGTGAACCAGAGCCTGATCCTTCTGCTGAGGTTAATCAAATAATAGAAGGCAAGGAAGCAGAAAAAAAAGAAAAAAAAGATGACTCTGAAAAAAAAGAAGAAGGCGCAGAAGGTGAAGACGGTATAATAAAAAAGAATGTTAAAGCTGTGCCAGAAGTTGATGCATATGAAACCACATACTTTGAATTTCCTGGAGATTTTACAACAAACTTAAAAGGTAGTCGAAAATTTCTACAAGTAAGTGTAGGTGTATCTACTCAGTATGATGAAAAAGTAATGGAAGTTGTAGATTCGCACCAGTTAGCCCTTCGTTCTGAAATATTATCAACTATTAGTGATTTTACTGAAGAAGATATTTCTGGAAGTGATGGTAAGAAAAAGTTATCTGATAGATTAATGGTTGTTCTTAATAAAAAGTTAGAGGCTCTTAAAGAATTTCCTGGCATTGAAGATGTTTACTTTACTGCATTTATTCTTCAGTAATTAAGGTTTTAAACTATGTCGAATACATCTCGAAAATTGTCTTCTGATGAAGTTTCAGCGTTAATGGAAGGCCTGCAATCTGGAGAAATTAAAGCCAATTCAGGTCTTAACAATGACGTAGAGGTAACAGATTTTACATTTGGTTCAGATAATTTAGAACTTTTAGGTGACTACTATGCTTTAAGGCTAATTAATGAAAGGTTTGCCAGATTAGTTAGAAGTATATTTTTGCCAATGATAAGAATTCAGCCTAAAATTAATCCATTTCCACCAGAAGTAAAAACTTATGATGAATATAGTGCTGGACTTAATAGCTTTATGAGTTTGACAACAAGTAGGATTGATGAATTAAGAGGGTCAATGTTACTTGTTTTAGAACCATCTTTTATCAGTATTTTAACAAATTGTTATTATGGTGGTAAATTGGCAAACTTTCCTACAACAAAGGCAGAGTTTACCGCAACAGAAGATAGAATAATAGAAATAGTTTCAGATGGTATGGCTCAATGTCTTCAAAATGCGTGGAAAGACCTTATGCCAATTACTATAAAGCATCAAGCACGTGAAATTAATCCTCAATTTGCAACACTTGTAGAGTCTTCAGATTCAGTAATTATTTGTTCCTTTGTAGTTCAACTTCCAAATATAGATTCTGCTTCATTTGATATAATTTATCCTTTACAGACTTTAAAACCAATTGCTTCTCTTCTTAGGTCAAGAGTGCAGTCAGATGTTATTGATGACGACATTAGTTGGAGAGAGAGATTAGAAAAATCAATTTTAAATATACCTCTTCCCATATCAGCTATATTAAGTGAACCATCAGTTCCATTGTCTAATTTACTAAAATACAAACCGGGTGATATAATTAAATTACCTCCGGTTGATGGTATTGACTTTTTTGTAGATGATAAACTTTTATTTAAAGCTGATGTAGGTGAAACAAACGGTCAAGTTGCAGTTAGCTTAAAAAACAGAGTTTAAAAAAATTAGGAGTATTCAATGGCAGAAAATGAAACCAACACTGTAAGTGACAACAATAACCCTGGTAATTCAGGCATTGATAATCTTAAGGTTTTAGAAAATATTGAGGTAAAATTAACTGTAGAAGTTGGATCTACAGAATTAAAAATAAGAGACCTTTTAAGACTAAATGAGGGTTCTGTTGTAGAATTAGAGAGATTAGCAGGTGATCCACTAGATATTTTAGCCAATGGTGTAAAAATAGCTAAGGGTGAAGTTGTTATGGTTGGTGAAAGGTTTGGCATTAGATTTACAGAAGTAACAAACCCTGAAAACCGTGTGCAAAAACTTTAATTTCAAAAATTTGACAACCTTAAAGTTAAAAAAACATTGTAATTCAACAACTTAATTCTTTTTAAATTTGGCATCTTTCTTGCTTCTTCTTTTTAAATATAAAGGAAGTTAAGATGCCTCAAACAGTCCCAGATTTTAGCTCAGCAATAGTTACAATTTTATTTTTATTAGTATTAGGCGTTGTTGCCTTTATTATTAAGAAAAAAAGTGGTCCATTAAAAAGAATTATAAAAAATCAAAATAATCTCGAAGTTATTAATCAATTGCCGCTTAGAGACGGTCATCTAGCTTATATATTAAAAGTTGGAAATGAAAATTTTTTCTTTGTAGGTCATAAATCAGGTAGAGGTTCTTTAACACAGATTAATAATCTTAGTGATACTCAACATCAACCAAGAAAAGCTAGTATTGATAGCTTAACCTCTAAAAATATTATTCCTTCTGAAAAATTGGCTATGAGTAAAACTGAAGATAAGAAGCCTCTTCAACATGTAAATATTTCAGATTTATTAACAGCTCATAAAAAAGGTAATAGAGATGCGTAAAGCAATTTGTCCACAACCTGACAAAAGATTTTTTTTTATTAATGAAAAAAATAAAAATATTGATAAATGTAAAAACTTTTTCAAAATTCTTTCATTTTCAGCCGCTATTTTAATAATTACAGGGATGTCTGCAAACGCTCTTGCTGAGACCTTATCTTCAGGTTTCCCTGCTTTAAATGTCTCTACTAACGGTGACACAACAGAATATTCTTTTCCCTTGCAAATTCTATTGCTAATGACTGCTTTAACTGTTTTGCCATCTTTAGTTTTAGGTATGACAAGCTTTACAAGAATTATAATTGTCATGTCAATTTTACGTCAAGCGTTAGGAACTCAACAAACACCACCAAACCAAGTTTTGATAGCTATTTCTCTATTTCTTACCTTTTTCATCATGGCCCCAACATTCAATAAAGTTTATGACAATGCAGCTTTACCTTATATGGATAAAACTTTGCCAGCGGATAAAGCTTTGGAAACAGCCAGTGCTGAAATGAAAAGTTTTATGGTAAAAAATACTAGAAAAAGTGATCTTGTTATGTTCTCAGAATTAGCAGGGTTAGAAAAATTTGATGAAGTTTCAGATATACCATTTAGGATTGCATTACCTGCTTTTATGACAAGTGAGCTAAAAACAGCTTTTCAAATAGGTTTCTTGTTGTTTTTACCCTTTCTTGTAATTGATATGGTTATATCATCTATTTTGATGTCTTTAGGAATGATGATGTTGTCTCCAATGTTGGTTGCACTCCCATTTAAACTATTACTTTTTGTTTTAGTTGATGGTTGGAGTATGACAGTTGGTTCTTTAGTCAGCACGTTTGCAGCAGGATAATAATTATGAATTTCGATGAAAATATTAGTATGTTGAGTATGGCTTTTTATCAAGTTTTGCTTGTTTCTGGTCCTATTCTAATTCTTGCCCTTGGAATTGGTCTTTTTATTGGAATTATACAAGCTGCAACTTCTATTAATGAAATGACTCTTAGTTTTGTTCCTAAGGTGATTGTTGTAATGTTAGGGATAGGATTATTAGGTAATTTTTTTATGATGGGCCTAGTTGATTATTTTAATTTTATTTTTGATCAGGTTGCTGGAGTTGGGCAAAATTAACTTAGAAAGTTTTTATAATGAATGCAACCGATCTAAGTTTACCTGGAATTGATTTATTCAATTTATATCAGTATTTAGTAATTTTTTTTATTGCTTCTTTAAGAATTTCTTCATTTTTGATTAGTGCACCATTTTTTTCCTTAGGAGGTATTCCATTACAGGTACGAATTGTAGCTGGAATTAGTTTAACAGCTTTTTTATTTCCAGTTATTAAGGTGCCTGACTTACAAACGATGCCAGGATTCAATCTGTTTTTAATTATTTTATCTGAAATAGGAATAGGTTTATCTGTAGGACTAGTTCTGACTATAATATTTTCAGCGGCAGCTGTAGCTGGAGAAAAAATTGCTTCTACTGCAGGTTTATCAATGTCAAGTATGATAGACCCTCAATCTGGTGGGCAGACACTTGTTCTAAGTACTGTATTAATATTATTTTTAATTTCATGTTTTTTATCTCTAGACGGTCATTTGTTTATCATAAAAATGTTGATGGAAAGTTATGTGTATTTACCTATAGGTTTAAGTATTAATTTTTTACAGGCAAGTAATATTGCTATAGAGACTTTTGGCGATATGCTCTATTTAGCTGCACTAATTAGTTTGCCAGTTGTAGGTGGGTTGTTATTAATACAAGCTTCTATAGGAGTTATCACTCGATCTGCTCCATCACTTAATCTTTTTTCCTTTGGTTTTCCGATAGCATTAATTGCTGTCTTTGTCTTTTTATATGCGGGAGTTGGACCTATTTCTGATGCATTTTCAGACTTAACAGGTACAGCAATTAACTTAATAGAAGAAGTTCTTCAATCATTTCAAAAGAGAAATTAAAAAATGGCAGAAGAAGATAATTCACAAGATAAAACCGAAGAACCTTCCCAACGTAAGTTGGATAAAGCAGCTGAAGATGGTCAAGTTTTAACCTCAAAAGAAATGTTTGTGTTTACTTCATTAATTATGGGTCTAATGGTTTTAACGTCTATCCCTTTTTTTGCTCAAGAGTTTTTAGCAATATGGAAAAACTTTTTCTTATTTGACTTAAATTATATTATAAACGTTTCCCCCTTTTCAGGACTTGAAAAAATGATTAAGTACGTCATTTATATAACTTTGATAGTTGGGGTTCCTTTAATTATTACAATTTTAATTACTCAAATGGCAATGGGAGGAATTAATTTTGCCCCTAAAGGGTTCTATTTCAAGTCTAATAGAATAAATTTATTATCTGGATTAAAAAGAATTTTTTCATCAAAAGGTTTAGTTGAGTTAATCAAATCTTTATTTAAAGTTGGCCTTTTAGGTGGAATTACATTTAGTGTTATATATTTCAATATCAAAGACATAATATATCTTTCTGAAAGAAATCTTTATACAGCATTATCTAATCTTTTAGACAATTTTCCAGAATTGACGATATTTCTGCTAATTGCTCTTGGCTTTATAGCTGTTTTTGACTTTATGTGGCAAAAATATACACATATAGAAAAATTAAAAATGACTATAAAGGAAGTTAAAGATGAACATAAAGACACTGATGGATCTCCTGAGGTTAAACAAAAAATTAGGAGATTACAAAATGAAATTTCAAACAGGGCTGCCACACAAACTGCAGCTTTAGATAATGTTAAAGATGCTTCGGCCATAATAACCAATCCCACGCATTTTGCTGTTGCTATTAAATATGAAGTTGGAGAGAGTGGTGCACCAATAATTTTAGCTATGGGACGGGGTATGATAGCAGAAAAAATAATAAAATTAGCTGATGAAAGCAAGGTTACTGTTTTTCAAAGTCCTTTGCTAGCTAGAGCGCTATATTTCACTGGTGAAATAGGTAAGGAGATATCAGAAAATTTATATTCAGCCGTAGCCTCTGTTTTAGCTTACATCTTTAAAATTGAAAGAGGAGAGGAAACTGATTATCCTGATTTTGAAATACCGGATGAAATGGCGTTTGATGAATATGGTAAAAAATTAAATAAGAATGAGGGATAACTGTGAGAAGAAAAAAATCATTTGGACAGATTGTTATCACTGCCATGTTTTTTTGGTCTGCATTATTATGTCATTTTGAGGCTAGTTCTTTAAAAGAGCAAGGAGACTTAACAAACGCAATCCTTTATTGGTTTTTTGGTTTTACCGCAATACTTGGAGGCTTCAGATTTAAAATAGCTGAAATGATTTATGGATTAATTGAATTTAAAAATAAAAATAAAAAATAGTTAAAATTATGAATGCAGGAAATAATAATAAAATTGTTACATGTAATGGATGTCATTATTTCTATGTAACTTATAAAAAAGAGCGTCCTTGGGGTTGCAAGAAGTTTGGTTTCATTTCAAAATTTATACCTTCTAGAGAGGTTTTTAACACAACTGGTACAGAATGTGCATATAGGATTGAGAAGACTTATAATTAATTTTTTATTAAATTTTTAACATTTATAAGGTTTAAAAAAATGGACACAAAAATGGAAGCTGTTCAAGAAAGCATCAAACTAGCTTTGGATGCTGCAGATGCAGCTACTGACGTAACATCAGAATACAATAAAGTTAAAAAAGCTCATGCATTATTGGAGGCTAAAGTGAAACAAATTCATAAGTATACGACAGTTGTCTTTTTATCTTCTATTGTATCAGGATTAGCAGTTATAATATTTAGCGCAATTTTATTCATGCAGTCTTCAAATAAATTAGCGAACATGACAGAAACTAGTAGAGAAGCTCTCGTAGTATTTGCAGAAAACGTTGATGGAGTTAATGCTTCTTTAAAAAACCTTGATACTGCAATTAAAAAGCAAGGTGATTTATTAGTTATTAATGAGAAGCTGGTAGTTACATTAGATAAGAT